>NZ_JAHQUY010000129.1 GCF_019052365.1 Leyella stercorea | reverse complement strand
TATGAGACTACCAACTTTTTTTATAAACTATTTCTTATCCCGAACTGGGGTAATACTATACACAGAGAGTGTATATCTACAGACGAGACTACGGCTCGGAAACACTCTGTGATTACGTTCCGCCCAAGGATGACGATGCCATATTGTATGGAGACCATTGGTATAGGATAAGTACAAAGGATCCAAACTTTTCTCCAAGTTCCTTCCAATATGAGGCAATACTCTCAAATTCAGAAACTCATGCAGGATGGAGCAGAAAACGGGTTGCGGAATTAAATGCGCAAGACTCCAAGAACACGTATAGAATAAACAACTACATTTCAGCCTACATATTGAGCAAAAAGAAAAGTGGGCAATATGCAAAGGCATACGCTTATTCAATCAATGTAACAAAATCGTGGGACGTAAAAGAAGAAGTATACGAAGCGGTCTATGACAGCTACAGTATGGACTGGAATACATTTATGGCTCAGATGAATGCAAGGCTGACACAATATAATGCCAATGGTGACCATCAGGAAATCAACAACGCCGAAGACTTGCAGGACTATATGAACACTCATCCCAACGAGTCCAACTACACCTATTATATAGGTTATGACACCCGACACTACTATACTGCCACAGATGCACGCAAGATAGCAGGTGCTTCTACAGCTACATTCAGTATAACCTGCCATGATGGAGGAACATTAGGAAAAGGCAGCACAACCTACAAATGTGACAAATGTGGTAGAAGTGTAAGTGAGCATACAAAGAGCTGTTCCATGCGTTCTACATTAAACGGTGATGGTGGAGCGGTACAGACTGGTGAGCTTGAAGCCAAGCTCACACAACTCCAACAAGAAGTTGACTACTTACAAAAGGAGTTGGATGCGCTCAACAAGGAAAACAGCGAGTTGTTACGCAAGATGTCCAATGCTGCCACAACTGAGGAATACAACACCTATCGTACCAAATACGAAAATAACAAGAAAAAGATAAATGAACTACAGTCGCAGCTTGACAGCACCAATGACATCATCGTCCAGACCAAACAAGCCATAAAGGAAGCAGAAGATGGAGAGAAGGCTCAAACGGATGATTACAACAGAATACCTCAACTGATGAAAGCCATGAAAGATGCTTACGGCATCGCATGGACGGACAATGGTTCTTGGACTGGCTACACGTTCATCCGTCATGGCACTGTGGGCAGCGTCAAGGGTGAGGTCATCTTCAAAGCATCCCTTTCCATTGCGAGAAAACCGAAGTATTTCCTGGGCATCAAGATACACCGTGCAATCGTGCAAATAGACTGGCAATTGACGAGCAGCTGGAGTGACACCTCCGTTGTTGAGACTATGGAACTGGATTCCAATAACACTGATGAAGAAAATGCAAGACTCGTCAACCAACGGATAAGCGAACTTGCCAAAGATCATCCCAACTGCGATGTCACCGTAGAATTTTCCAAGACTCCAGGAATAGAAACCAATGATACGGATGGAGTCAGGCATTTGCTATGGGCAAGTGACAGACTGGAAATAGCCCGAAGCATAGAGGCACGCCTTGCAAGGATATATACCGACCTTGTAATGGTGGAAAAGTTCCTCCATTACAAGCATAGCCTCTTAGATTGGGTACATGACCTTGTTCCCAAGCTAAATGCAGACAAAGACAGAAAGCTCACTATTGCGGAACGTTGTCGTAGACGATGGCTGCATAACAGCGGAAGTGCATACTATGAATGGGAAGATGAAGACAATGAATATGAGTAATATCAGTAACATATAAATATGTGTAAAATGAATAATACAGGTAATATAAAACACAATGACAACCATGTGCTGAAATGGCTCATGCTTGTATTGACGTGCATATTCCAACTGTCACCCATTGGAATAAAGGCACAGCTTGTTCCACGTGACATTCCTACAATAGAAGCATACATCAACGACCACAAGAAGCAACGCAGTCTATTGTTGGCACGATCCACGCTTGAAGAAAGCAACAAGCTCCTGCATCAGGCAAGCAAGGTAACACATCGTGAATACCGAGATGTCAATTTGGAACTTGACAAATACACCAAAGCGTTTGACGTGATAGACCTTGTGTACAACACTGTCAGTACAGGCTTTAACGTTTACCGAACCTATGATACTGTATCAGATAAAATCGGGAAGTACAAGTCTTTGTTGTCGGACTTCAATGAAAAAATTGTAAAACGAAAGCGTTTTGAAACTGCCGACACCCTCTTGCTTGCCGTCAACGTCAGAGCCGTGAGGAATTTAGCTGCAGAGTGTCAGAACCTATACACCTCCGTAACAGTACTTGCTGCCTATGCCAGTGGCAAAGTCCATTGTACCACAGCGTCAATGATGCTGATGATAGAGAATATCAACAAATCGTTAGACCGTATAAAATCCATAGTTAACACGGCCTATTTCCAGACTTGGAAGTTCATAAAGGCAAGAACGAGTTATTGGAAATCAGAGCTGTATCGATCAAAGACCATAAGAGAGGTGGCCAACGATGCCTTAGGGCGGTGGATGGAAGCCGGAATGCTTGATTATTAACACCGAAATCACAACGACATGAAACCATATAAAATAGCAATGGCTATCATAATGATGGCGGTTACAGTAAATACATTTGGCCAGTCAATGACCTACAACCATGATGCTTCGAAGATGGGGCAGATACAAGTTATGGAGTTAGGAGCAGGCGTTCTAACCCCGGACTTATACTACTCCATTACGCACAGTGGCTATAAAAAAGGAGCTAAGTCTGCCACATCCGTCAAAAACACTTTGCGTATGGCCGCAAATATAGCCTCTATGCCTCAGGTGGAATATGCCGACAGTATCAAGTATGATTTGGAAGGACGGGCAAAGGTGGAAGCAACAAACATCGCAGACAGGCAAATAGACATTGCCTGGTTGACTGAAGGTGAGAGAATACAAGCAAAGTTGCGAGCATTCAAATCAAATATCGGCAGCTTGAATGGAAAGACATGCAGCGAGGAAATAACGGCATGGGAAGACCTTGGAAAAATGTATGACTTTGCCATTAAGACCACAAAGAAAGCATATATGCCAAACAGCGAACGGCAAAAGCAGTATCTCGCCATATATGATGAGATAACAACAACCAATGACAATCTTCTATTGAGAATACGTTATTTGGCTACAAAACGCCAAGCTGACAACATTGTAGCAGCCATGACACAATTCCATCATAGAGTTAGTGAGAATGCAACCGCATCATACAACAGGTGGCGTAACAGCGCAAACGATGCAGGAACCGTAAAACATAAAACAAAAAAATAACAGCGTATGACAAATGACAGTACAGCGGTAGACTTTGGCATCAATCTGCTTGAAGAGGAGATTGATGATGTAATATTCCGCACAAATGAGTTTCTGACGGATGCCACTTTCACCGGTGGACAAGGGCCGTTCTGGTGGATTCTCCAGATGTCAATGGCTCTTGCCGGATTGTTC
>NZ_JAHQUY010000128.1 GCF_019052365.1 Leyella stercorea | reverse complement strand
TATTTTTATCATTAATATTAAAATTGACATAATTTTCTTTTTTTAAATTTATTGGAATAGAGTTATTAAATAAATTAGTAACATCAAAAAAAAGCTCTGCATTATTTTCAAAATTTTTTTTCATCCACAACACATCGCGACTCTTACTGTAATCACATGATTGCAGCAGTTGTAAAAGTATTAAACCAAGTAATATTTGCATTAAATATTTCATACCTGTTATTTTAATTATTTTACAAATCGTTTTGTATAGCTTTTAAATACATGTACTCACATATATAAACAAGCAATCCTAAGCCTATATATAAGAATCTCTCATAAGGCATAGATGAAACGCTCCACCAATTATATACAAAAAACAACAGAAATGCGATGCTTAATGTACCAAACAAGATTCTATTAAACTTATTATTACCATAGACCATAAATGTAAAGATATAACCTACAATATATAACATATCATTATAAATATACAATAAGCTTAGTGCTATATCAGTTTCACCTCTAAAAAACACATGGAATATATGTGATATAATAATGTATGCAACCAATCCTATTATTATAGAATATATTTTTTGTTGTTTCATATCTTATTCCTCTTATTTTTCTTTTTGATAGTGTATGCCCGCATATTTTTAGGAGAATAACTTGTAACACGAGAGAAGACTACTATCAATACCCAAAACGTTGTATTTGTTTCTTATTTCTGAGGTTTTTTATTCAATAAATAAATTACGCCATCGTGTCTTATCATCATACAAACTTTATATGAGTCATCAAAAATTATTATGTCATCAACTGATGGATACCATATATCACTAAAATATTTAACGATATCATTAAAGTCAAAACGGTCTATTGCATAAAAATAATCCCAACATACATAAAGATGTGTGGGCAACTGCCTCTTGCAAATTTCGGATATTAAACAACCCAAATCAAAATTTTTATCTTCTGCGTTTGTGAAGTTTACCGGGATGCCCTTATCTTGAATAATGTCAAAGACTTGGTTTCGCTCTTGTTTCTCCATATTATATGCCGAATAAAACGAGGCAAAAACCTTATCACATTCTGCTTTGGAGAGTGTGACAACATTCATGGTCTGACTGCTGTGCTCCTTTTTGAAAAAATCGAATTTGAATTGTTCCATATATTTTGTTTTGCTTTCGCAAAAATACAATTATTTTGCGAAAGCGCATCTGATTTTCAGAAGAAATACCCTCCACTCTCTTTTTTATTTTTATATCCATGGTCTTCAAAGAGTTTGGCGGTGTCAGATTGCTTCCATTCAGCGAATACGTTGCCCTTGGCTAAACGTATGCTGTTCACGATGTCGATGATGCTTGGTATCGGGTATTCACCGATGCGGAGGATAGAGAACTCGATGGCAGAGATGCGCTGACACATCCGCTTGTATTGAGCGGTGTCGAGAGTCATGTTCCACTTGTTGAGAGCGTTGGCCGTGCGAAGCATGTCCATGAGTTCTGGACTGAAGAACTCCGTTTCAAGGCGGTGCTCAATGGTGAGTAACTTGGCACGAGTGTCCTGGTATCGCAGCCAGATATGGTCAGCAAAGCCCAACTGGTACACAATGCTGAGCGTAGGAAACATTGTGGCAGCGAAGTAATTGAACTGCTCCGAAGCAGTCCAATGGTGGGCATCCGGAAGCATGGTGAGGATAACGGCAAGCGCATCGTCGCGTTGCTTTTCGAGAGACAGAAGAAGCCTCTCGATGCGCTCCTTCGATGCCGGTATTACATTCTGATTGCTGACGATGCCGAATCCGTTAGGCGTAAGGATAAGGTCGAGCTGTGGCACTGCGTGCAACATTGCCTCTGCAGCCGTGATGATACGGCAGTAGTGCAGGAGCGGTGTGCTGTCAGAGTATGTGCGGATGCGACTCATCGTGTCGGATGAGACGAAAGTGTCGGTAAGCCATTGCTCCGCTTGTAAGAGGTGATACTGTATCTTGTCAAAAAGAGAAAGTTCACCAGCTACCGCTTTGAGCGTGTTGGGGACGTACTTCTTTAGAGTATCGTTGTCATTTATCAGCATTGCCATTGTCTTTGGATTTATTGAGTGAAACTTGCTTTGCGTCCTTATTTTCATCGAGCGTGGTGAGCTGGATGAATGGGCAGTCCGGCTTGACCGCAGTCCACTTGTTGAAGCGGATGATCAGTCGGTGAACGGAGAAGAGAAGGTCGTGGTAAGGCTTCTGTAGAGCCTGGGCGATGGTGTAAAGTTCTCGCTTGTCGCTGCCTGAGTTGTTGGTCTGCGACTTGCCTGGCACCGAGCCTACGAGGTTGGAGTGGACGCGCATGGTAAAGCACATCATGTTGATGGCTTCGACGATGTCCGTAGCCCAGTCGCCACCCTCCTTGTCGGTCTCGATTTTGTTGATGGCCACATCGTGCTGCTCCTCGCCGTTGGGTGAAACATAGAACGTAGAGAAGAGCACCTTTCCGCTGTTCTCCATGCCAGTGAGGAAGTTGATGATGTTGTCCTTCTCCTCGTTGACACGCTCCTGCTGCTTGACACGGTCAGTAATGCCCTCGACCTTGAAGATGTTGTTCCAAAACGAGTTGGCAATCTCGATGTGGTACTTTATGGGCGCGGAGTTTCGGAGCTTCGCTTCCTTAGCAATGCCGATGAGCTGCTTGATGTTGAACCACTTTCCTTTGAATAAAGCTGCGTAGTACGGTATTGGATAATACGTGTTGTCGGGGGTAGGAATACGGCTGATGACAGCGAACTTCTTGATTTTCTTCCCTCTGTTCTGAAGGTCGGTGAATGGCGACTGCGGATTAAGAAGTTCGATACGCTCTATGTCCTCCGGACTGACCGTATTACGCCAGTTGGCATAGAGGATGTAAGGTATCACGCCCGACTTGTCGGCAGGAGCAAAGCGGACATAGCACGCCTGTTTGCGGACGATGCGGACGATGCGACTGGCATCCTCATTGAGGATGATCACGCTGACGCAAAAGCCGAAGTGCTTGAAGTCCTGGCACACGCCGAGGAAGTAACTTGCGAGGTCGTTGTCCAGCATAAAGTCATCCACTTGCGCTTGCACTTGTGCGGTGGCAAGCTCTGTGTCATAGACAAGTCCGCTTCCATAGCAGACTTCAGCGTTGAACATCTGGCAAGTGCTCATCGTCTCGTCAGACTCGATGAGATCAATGATGTTGTACGGCATCTGGTTGTCACCTCCCCACGGGATGTACTTCATCTTGTCGTTGATGATGATTGGTGCGATGTTGTGCTCCTCCTTAAAGACTTCAGATGTCTTGGAGGTGAAGGCTGCGGAGGCGTGGGTGCCGGGGATGGTGACAACGGATGTTGGTGGAATAAATGAAAAATCGCTCATATCTTGTTTTTTTAGGGCAAAGATATGAGCGATTGGGAGGTGGGGAAAAGACAAGGCTAATTCTTAATTCCTTAGGAATTATATGCTTTTATATTAAAAGGCTAATCTTTAATGCGTGAAAATCAATCGTGGTTTATACGAAAAGTTCTAAAATAACGTTA
>NZ_JAHQUY010000127.1 GCF_019052365.1 Leyella stercorea | reverse complement strand
AGGATTGCCAAGCAGAGCAAGTAAAACACGAGTATCCGATGATTATTGTGATGAATGGAACGATGCCAAGAGGTGCAAGTTAGAATTTCTCATTTTTTAATAAGATTCCTACACCTTTATAATATAATAGCGTACAGGAGAAACGATTTTTGTCGTTGTACCGCACCGCCACAGGAGCAAGATACTGCTGAAAAACACGAAACAAAGAATATAGAAACAGAACAAAGCATAGTTGGAAAACAAGCACGCTCCGTCTGTCGGTTATGACACCTTATTATATATAGGGGTATCTTGATGTTTTTATCATAATAAGATACCCCTGTTTTCTACATGAAATCTCAAATTTGTAAACATACCCCCATCATAAAAAAATGAATAGCAAGTATTCCTGCTGAGTTTATCAAATCATGGCCATTGTTGTTGATGACGACTCTACCATCAGCTCATATATACCTTTCCGACACAAGCATATAGTGTTTTCATTTGTACTCCGAGTGTGTACAGTTCCAAACCATGATTTACATTCTAACATAAGAAACTGAAGCCGTGACCATTTGTGTATTTTTGCCAAACTAACTCCAGTACATACAACAGATGTAAAAGATTTCTGCAAAATTGACCGAAATCATAAGAAAAAAACACCAAACCAGCAAATTTCTTAAAGATTATATCCGTTTATTAAGATTATTTTTGTATATTTGCAGCATTATTTTGGTGGTAAAGCCTGTTGGCCTGCCACGTGACAATAGGACTTTTACGGAGCAGCCTATATCACAATTCTTCTCCGTAGTAACAGTCCGTTCTCTCTCACTGGTCTCTCCCTGCGCGGCAGAGGCATACGTTTTTATATTTTTCAAACACTCCAAATTGACAGCGCATGAGAAAGTTTACTTCTTTGTTACTGTTAGGCTTCGCTATCGGCAGTTTCGCGCAAACGCCCGGAGGAGTCAGCGGAAGCGAACTGTGGTTCAAGACTGCGCCTTTGAACTCAGACCTGCAAGGTTATTACCGTTGGCAGGATTTCTCTAGGGATTCCATACGGCTGATGCTATTGGACAGCCGTGGCGTCAAGTCTGAACTTACTCTTCCGAACAGTTCAGTCCATTACTTCAATTTCAATCCGAGTCTCTGGCTCGCAGGCGGATTCCGCAGTCTGAGTGCCAGCCTCAAGCTCAAAATTGTTTACACCCAAGCTGACCTAAGAACAATTTTTGATATTACTCCAGAGTTGTTTGACAAGGGATTAATCAGTCATTCGCTTGATAGTATAATCGTGGTGTCAGATATGAAATTTTCCAAATTCTTCGACACTATAAATTCTCTTAAAAAAACAAGTGAAATACATCCTTCTATAAATGTTCGAGCAAAAATTATATTCTATTTGAACGAGCAAATCTTGAATACATATTATTTAGGAATGTTTAATATATACTGTCAGAATGGAATATACGAAGTAAACGAAGAATTCAGAAATATGATTAATGCTATAATAAAAAAAAGTGGAAAGTTGCCTATGTATTGATTAAAAAACGTTATGTCCCGTTACCCATACAAGGGTAACGACCAATACCCTTATAAGGGTGTTCATCATTACCCTTATATGGGTATTAAACGGAGAGGGCAAGAAATAGGAAAAAACAACGTTAAATAATTGATAACCATAGACAATTAAAAGTATGATAGAGTTTGAAGTAAAATCAAAGACGCAGCCTATTGGCAAGCGTAAGGGGCAGACGGTGTACTTCGCCCAGCCTGTGTCACAACAACATCTGACAAACAAGATGGTAGTTGACCGTATCGTGCGCGAAACCTCCCTCTCGGCAGGTGACGTAAGCAATGCGCTCATCAGTCTTGATGCCATCGTGCGCGATGCCTTCGAATTAGGTCAGAGCGTGGATTTGGCAGACCTCGGCTCATTCCGCATCATAGTACCGCCAAAGATGATGGATAGCGAGGCAGAAGTTACCGCCGACAGCCTGAAGGTGCCGAAAATCGTCTTTACGCCAAAGGCAGCCATGCGTAACGCTGCAAAATCAGTAGAACTCCGAGTGGTCAAAAAGAAGAAAGACGGCAAGGAGGATGAAAAGGCGACCGAGCAGAAGTTCAAGTGGGACGAGGAGAACAGTCTCCTTGCTGCAGATGAGAACGGTTTTGTGAGCAACTATTTGTACGATGCCGATGGTGAGCGCACCGTGAAGACCAGCGGCGAGGGTGAGCTGATCTATGTAAACTCCGAGTTCGCAGGTGGCAGAACAAACACAGCCAAGTTCTCACTCTATGTATCTCCTTACCTCGTAGCAAACCAAGGCGGACGCTACACCAAGCACATCTATATTGGTAGTCAGCGTGTCGTTTCCAAGATTGGTGACTTTGACTCTTACGGTTCTGACCCACGCCGCATCCAGTATGCAGGTAGTGAGACTGATGGCTTGTCTGTTGATTATAAGGTTAAATATACTCAACAGTTGCAGGTTATCAAGGATAATTATGCAACCTTTGCAGTGCCGTACAATGGTGAGGACAACAACGACTATGTGGACGGAAAGGGCTTCTGCTGCAATGACGGCAGCTTGGAGGCTGCGCAGGCACGTGCTATGGCACGAGCAGCGAAGAACAACTTCCAAGAAGGCGATACATACGAGAAGATGCAGTTCTACTACCACCCAGACCATTTGGGTAGCAGTAGTTACATCACCAACCTTGACGGTGAGGTGGTGCAGCATATCGAGTATGTTCCTTTCGGTGAGGTGTTCATTGAGGAGCGCAATAATATTTGGAATACGCCTTATCTTTTCAATGCGAAGGAATTCGATGAGGAGACGGGATTGTATTACTATGGAGCAAGGTACTATGACCCGAGGGTGAGTTTGTGGATTAGTACGGATATATTGGAAGAGAAGAATTATGGAAATTCAAGTTATGCGTATACCTATAATCCAATTACTTTTATTGATCCTATTGGCACAGACACAATAAATATATCCTATGTTAATAAAAAATGGAAGATAGATGCGCCCATAATAGCTGATGGAAATGACGTCTTTAATGTCGCAAATGGAGATAAAAAAGAAACCTATGAATTTTCACAAGGAGAGCATGGGAAGCGAGTGAATTTGTTAAACTTGGAAATAGGTGAAACAAAAGACAGTTATACACTAGGAGTGTATCATATATCTGGAGAAGCAGATAATGGCACAGGGTTCTATGTTGCTCCAGGAGGAGAGCCAAGTACAAAGAACGGAAGTGGTCGAAGGATTCCTGATGGAACATATCCAATAATTAATCCGACGGCTGGATCACAATGGATAAAACCTGGAGTTGGAGGAAACGTAAGTAAGCGAGGAATCAGATTCCACTATGGAGGAACAAATCCAAGATCTTGGACAGAAGGATGCTTTGTTTTATCCTCTGGGTATTCTGTTAATGGAAATACGATCCATTATAATGCTGATGAATCAAAAACGGCATCAAGAAACTTTGACAATGCTTTGGGAGCCATAGGACATTTTTCGTATCGACCTAAAAGTAGGACCTATAATAGAGAAGGGGCAACTTTTAATGCTCCAACTCCAGGTTT
>NZ_JAHQUY010000015.1 GCF_019052365.1 Leyella stercorea | reverse complement strand
GCTTACTTTTGGGAAAAACAGACCCGAAGTCCAGTTTTAAAGGACTTCGGGCAGGGTTTTTATTCTCTTTGGAGTTTTAGCGGACAGCAATAATAAAGATACATTATTATCACTCCAAATGTAGGATGAATCTTATTGGTTTTATCGGACAGCAATCATAAATATTCAGCCAAAAGTCATCGTTCTCCGTACGCCGTCCGATTGGGTGGCGTACGAAGTCCGGTCGGATTGCGTTCGGTGTCCGATCGGACGGCGTACGGAGAACGATGACTTTTGGCTGAATAATACCCATCTTAGGGCAAATAAAAATGTGCCAAGACCCTAAGATTATTGCTAACCTAACGAGTCTTGGCACATTCTAATTGATAATAATATTCTAATTGATTATTATATTCTAATAAGTCAATTACATAATGCTTATTTCGTCAACAAAGAGGAACGCCGGCTTTCCCTTTCCGCTATGCCATTCGGGTATGCTGCGCTCCGATGCAGCCTTCACCTTTACGTAGCGAGCCTTTGTAGGCTGGAAGTCGAGCTTGTGAGTGTAAACCTTGTCGGCTGCGTTCTCGCCCAATGCCGGCAACTGCTTTGCAGCCACCTGCTTGAACGTCTTGCCGTCCTGCGAAACGCTCACCTCGATGTCGCGTGCGTCGAAGATCCATGAGCCTTTATCCACGCAGGTGTTGAACTCTACGTGCGAGATTACAGAAGGTTTCTGCATGTCGATAACAGCCTCAAGGTCGTTCTCGCAGAAGCCGAGCCAGCGTCCGGTGCCGAAGCCCGTGTCGCCAAGCAGTCCGTCGGTCAGCGCAGCCGCACCGTTGTAGGTGTAGCTCTTGTGAGTGGGCTGCAGTAGTGTGACGGGGCAAGCCGTTGCCTTGTTGAAGTTTATCTCCTGACGGCTCACGCTGCTTCGTTTGCCGTCGCGGAAGGCAGCCGCGCAGATGTTGGCTGACTTCTGCAGAACGATGGCTCCGGTGTAGAGCTGGCTGTCGGCTGTCGGCTCCGTGCCGTCGAGCGTGTAGCGTATCTCTGCGTCGCCGGTTGTGGTGAGGTGTACTACAATCTCGTGCCACTTCGTGTCGGCGTCAACGTGTATGTCTACGTTGAAGAGATGCTTGGCGTAGTTGTAGCCCAAGTGGTCGTAGAGATGGGTGAAGTCGACGAGGCGGCTTGTGAAGTCGGCGTAGTTCTTCAGCTCGGGCTGGCTCCACTGCACCTCGCTCAGCGCCGCCATACGCGGCAGAGCCATGTACTGCATCTGCTTGAATGTAGGCATGTACTCGGTCCAGATATTCGCCTGCACGCCGATGATGTGGCGTGCCTCGTCGGCTGTAAGCTCCTTCGGCATCGGTTCGTAAGAGTAGACGCGCTCCAGCGGCAGGTAGCCGCCGATAGCCTCCGGCTCGTTAGCCTTGTCGAGCGACTGGTAGTAGTCGAAGTAGAGGTAGCTGTTCGGTGTCATCACCACGTCGTGATGCTGCTTTGCAGCCGCGATGCCGCCAGCCTCTCCGCGCCACGACATAACGGTAGCGCCCTCAGCGAGTCCGCCCTCAAGAATCTCGTCCCAACCGATGGTGTTGCGGCCGAGCGACTTGAGGTAGTTTGAGGCGTGTGTGATGACGTAGCTCTGCAGACGCTCCTCGGCTGTGTGGCCGTCCTTCGCCTCAAGATGCAGTTCCTTGATGCGCTCCTGACACTTCGGACACTTCTGCCACTGGGTCTTCGGACACTCGTCGCCGCCTACATGTATGTACTTCGACGGGAAGAGAGCCACAACCTCTTTCAGCACGTCGTCGACGAATTTCATTGTCTTGTCGTTGCCGGCGCAGAGCACGTTGTCAGACACGCCCCACATCTCCCAAACCTTGTACGGACCGCCGGTGCAGCCCAGTTCGGGATAAGCCGCAAGGGCAGCCTGCATGTGTCCCGGCAGGTCGATTTCGGGCACAATCGTGATGTAGCGGTCGGCAGCATACTTCACGATGTCGCGAATCTCCTTCTGTGTGTAGAAGCCTCCGTAAGGCTTGCCGTCATACTTGCCCGTGTTGTGGCCGATGACGGTTTGTGTGCGCTTCGAACCAATCTCGGTGAGCAGCGGATACTTCTTTATTTCGATGCGCCATCCCTGGTCGTCGGTGAGGTGCCAGTGGAAGCGGTTGATGTTGTGCAGGGCGAGCATGTCGATGAACTGGCGTATCTCGTCGGTGCTTACGAAGTGGCGCGACACGTCGAGGTGGGTTCCGCGATAAGAGAAGCGCGGAGCGTCGACGATGTGAGCGCACGGGATGGTCACCTGCGACGCCTTACCGCTTACAACGGGCAGCGACTTGCGCAGGGTCTGTATGCCGTAGAACACTCCCGCTGCCGTTGCGCCGGCGATGCGTACGCTCTTGGCGTCGATGTCGAGCTTGTAGCCCTCGGCGTTGTCTATCGACTTGTCGATTGTGAGCACGATGGTGGCAGCGTTCTTGCTGCTCTTTCCTACAACTGGGCGTACGCCGGTGGTCTGCTCGATGTATGAGGCGAGCAAGGTGGCGTTGCGCTTCATGTCGTTGCTTTTGCTTGCAACCACAATCGATGTCTTGCCGTTGAGGATGAAAGGCGCGTCGTTAGTTATGTCTACCTGCAGCGGTTGGGGCACGATGTTGAAGTCCGCAGTCTGTCCCGATGCGGAGCCGGGCAGGAGGAATGCCGATGAGACAATAGCTCCTGTCAATAGTTTCAGATTCATTGTATTGTTACTTTTGTTTTATTTTAGTAGAATTTGTAACGTTAGGATTTGTTTCTTTTCCCCTTTCATTCTCGTCGTAGGGATAGTGTCATTGGAAGTGCAGACCGTAGATTTCGTTAGGTTTCTTCCAAAATATATATCAGTATTGCAAAGTTAGTGGAAATTGGGGACAATACAAAAAAAACGACAGCAATAATGCCGAAACATCATTGCTGTCGTTCCTTGTGATATCTATATCTTAGGAGGATAGGGTAGGCGTGCTATCCGTCTCCTCCTATGATTAAGTTCGATTAGATCTGCTCGCTCCAATTCTCCTGGCTCTTGCGAACGTAGGTCTGGTAGCGGAGCTTAGCCATCTTCTCTGCCTGGCTGAAGAGTTCGTCAGCCTCCTTCGGGAATGCCTTCTGAACAGAGAGGTAGCGAACCTCACCAAGGAGGAAGTCGCGGAAGTTCTCCCACTTCGGAGCCTTAGAGTCGAGTGTGAACGGGTTCTTGCCCTCGTCAGCCAACAGCGGGTTGAAGCGCCAGAGGTGCCAGTAACCGCAATCAACAGCGAGCTTTTCCTCGTTCTGTGAGCGACCCATACCGCCCTTACGCTTCAGACCGTGGTTGATACACGGAGCGTATGCGATGATGAGTGACGGGCCTGGATAAGCCTCTGCCTCACGGATAGCCTTCAATGTCTGAGCGTTGTCTGCACCCATAGCGATCTGAGCTACGTAGATGTAGCCGTATGTTGTCTGCATGAGGCCGAGGTCCTTCTTGCGGATACGCTTGCCCTGAGCTGCGAACTGGGCGATAGCGCCGAGCGGAGTAGACTTAGACGACTGACCGCCGGTGTTAGAATAAACCTCAGTATCGAGTACGAGGATGTTAACGTCCTCACCAGAAGCCAATACGTGGTCGAGACCGCCGTAACCGATATCGTAAGAAGCACCGTCGCCACCGATAATCCACTGGCTGCGCTTTACGAGGTAGTGGTCGAGAGTCTTGAGCTCTGCGCAAACCGGGCAACCCTTCTCTGCACCAGCAGCGATGAGCGGCTTAAGCTCTGCAGCAGCAGCCTTAGAACCCTCAGAGTCGTTCATGTTAGCCATCCACTTGTCAGCAGCAGCTACGAACTCTGCAGGAACGTGCTCGTCAGCCTTAGCCTCCTCGAGGAGGTGGCAGATGCGCTCCTTCATCTTCTTGTTACCGAGTACCATACCAAGACCGAACTCGCAGAAGTCCTCGAACAGTGAGTTGTCGAATGCCGGACCCTGACCCTTAGCGTTGGTTGTGTAAGGTGTAGACGGGATAGAAGCAGAGTAGATAGAAGAACAGCCAGTAGCGTTAGCAATCATCTGACGGTCGCCGAAGAGCTGAGAGATGAGCTTAACGTACGGAGTCTCACCGCAACCAGAGCAAGCGCCTGAGAACTCGAACAGAGGCTGAGCGAACTGAGAGTTCTTCGGGCTCTGCTTGATGTCTACGAGATCCTGCTTAGAAGCTACGTTGTGAACGAGGTACTCCCAGTTCTGTACTTCCTTCTGCATATCCTCTGCGTCAACGTTGAACGGAACCATCTTGAGAGCCTTCTCAAGCTCGCCGGTCTCCTTGTTCTTCTTGCCCGGGCAAACGTCGGCACAGTTGCCGCAGCCAAGACAGTCGAGTACAGAAGTCTCAATGCGGAAGTGCATACCCTTGAGAGCTGCCGGAGCCTTGATCTCCTGTGTCTCAAGACCCTCGATGCCTGCAAGCTCCTCGTCGGTAAGAACGAACGGACGGATAGCTGCGTGAGGACATACGAACGAACACTTGTTACACTGGATACAGTTCTCTACGTTCCATACCGGAACGAATGCCTCAACACCACGCTTCTCGAAAGCTGCGGTGCCGTTCTGCCATGTACCGTCAACGGTGTCGTGCTTAATGAAGTCAGAAACCTTCAAGAGGTCGCCTGCCTGGCCGTTGATAGGACGAACGAGCTCCTTAACGAATGCCGGAGCGTTGTCTGCCTTAGCCTCCTCGTCAGCGAGGTTAGCCCATGCCGGATCAACAGTGAGCTGCTTGTACTCACCGCCGCGGTCGACAGCTGCGAAGTTCTTGTCTACAACGTCCTGACCCTTCTTAGAGTAAGACTTAACGATGAATGCCTTCATCTGCTCTACTGCGAGATCCAAAGGAATAACCTCTGTGATGCGGAAGAATGCAGACTGGAGGATGGTGTTGGTACGGTTGCCGAGACCAATCTCCTGAGCAATCTTTGTTGCGTTGATATAGTAAACTGTGATGTTGTTCTGAGCGAAGATGCGCTTTACCTTGTTCGGGATGAAGTTAACGAGTTCCTCGCCGTCGAAGATTGTGTTCAAGAGGAAGTAACCGTTCTTGCGCAGACCGCGTGTCACGTCGTACATGTTCAGGTAAGCCTGTACGTGGCAAGCCACGAAGTTAGGAGTATTTACCTGGTATGCGCTGTGGATTGGGCTGTCGCCGAAACGCAAGTGTGAGCAAGTGAAACCGCCTGACTTCTTAGAGTCGTAAGAGAAGTAAGCCTGGCAGTACTTGTTGGTGTTGTTACCGATGATCTGTACAGAGTTCTTGTTAGCACCTACAGTACCATCAGCACCGAGTCCATAGAACTTAGCCTCGAACAAGTCGTCGCCGCCCATCGGAATCTCCTCTTCCTCAGGAAGTGAAGTGAATGTAACGTCGTCAACGATGCCCACTGTGAAGTGGTTCTTAGGCTGCGGGAGCTCGAGGTTCTTGAATACAGCAACGATCTTAGCCGGTGTTGTGTCTGAAGAACCGAGACCGTAACGGCCACCAACGATAAGCGGCTTGCGCTCGTCGTCGTAGAGAGCCGACTTAACGTCGAGGTACAGCGGTTCGCCCTCTGCGCCTGGCTCCTTTGTACGGTCGAGCACGGCGATGCGCTTAACAGTTGCAGGAAGAGCCTTCTTCAGGTAGTCTACTGCGAACGGACGGTAGAGGTGAACAGCAACCATACCTACCTTCTTGCCCTGCTTGTTCAGGTAGTCGATAGCCTCGCGTGCAGGCTCTGTAGCAGAACCCATGAGGATGATTACGTTCTCTGCGTCCTCAGCTCCGTAGTAGTTGAAGAGGTGATACTCGCGACCTGTGATCTTTGTCATCTCCTGGCAGTACTTCTCTACTACCTCAGGGATGCGGTTGTAGTACTCGTTGCAAGCCTCACGGTGTGTGAAGAATGTCTCCGGGTTCTCTGCTGTACCGCGTGTAACAGGGCGCTCAGGTGTGAGTGCACGGTCGCGGAAGCGCTTGATGTAGTCAGGATTTACCAACGGACGGATGTCTTCCATATCCATCTCTTCGATCTTGTGGTACTCGTGTGATGTACGGAAACCGTCGAAGAAGTTGATGAACGGTACTGATGTCTCAAGTGTAGCAAGGTGAGGAACTGCAGAGAGGTCCATAACTTCCTGCACTGAACCAGAGCAGAACATTGCGAAGCCTGTCTGACGGCAAGCCATAACGTCCTGGTGGTCGCCGAAGATACAGAGAGAGTGTGAAGCCAGTGTACGTGCAGAAACGTTGAACACGCACGGCAGCAACTCGCCTGCAACTTTATACATGTTAGGAATCATCAGCAACAGACCCTGCGAAGCAGTGTATGTTGAAGTGAGGGCACCAGCCTGGAGTGAGCCGTGGAGAGCGCCTGCTGCACCAGCCTCTGACTCCATTTCCTGGATAGAAACTCGCTGACCGAAGAGGTTCTTACGACCCTTGGCAGCCCATTCATCTACATGCTCTGCCATCGGAGATGACGGAGTGATAGGATAGATAGCAGCTACTTCTGTGAACATGTAGCTCACATGAGCGGCAGCTGTGTTACCATCACAAGTGATAAATTTTTTTTCTTTAGCCATTTTACTAATTCTTTAATTAGTGAATACTTATAGTGGTTTTTAAACTTTTTCTTTCTAAGCCTTGTTTTCTAAGCCTTCTTAAGCCTTTCTAAGCCTTTCTAAGCCTTTATACTTTCCTTTTTACTCTTTTACTCTTTTACTTTTAATAGAGTAGTCCGAACACCCAGAGCGGAATTTTGTCTGTCTGACCGACGTTGAGGTCGTAGGTGGCGTAGAGTTGTTCTGAGGAGTTGCGTGAGCGTCGCATGTGGTTGGCACTCGTAACGTGGAAGTGCTGCTTGTTGTCGATGATGTATGCGGCGTCGCGGTTGCCCTGGTTTACGCTGTGCTCTTTCCAAAGCATATTCACGAAGAACGTTTCCATCACTTCCTGACGGTCTGCCACGATGGGGTAGATGCAGTACATGAGATTAGGGTTGTACATCATCACCTTCGAAGGCTTCTTCGGGAACTCGTCGCCAGGATGATACATTATGTTTATCAGGCGTGCGTCAGATAGGTATTTGATGTAGTTCATCACCGTGGCGCGACTTGTCTCAATCTCTCCAGCCAAGTTACTGATGTTCGGCGCTTTCAGTCCGTCTACAGCAAGCAGGTAGAGAAGCTTCTTTATTTTTGTGAGATATTTGAGTTCGATTTGTTTTATCAGAAGAATGTCCACTTCAGTCATCATGTTCATCGTCTTGAGCAGATTCTCCTCAAAGTTGCGGTGCTCAAGGAAGAAAGGATAGAAACCATGATGAAGATAGTTGTCGAAGTTGTCGGCAATGTCCACCTTTCTTGCTATTTCGTTAGCTATCTCTACATGATTGGCGAGTATGTCGTCGAGTGTGTGGACGGGTATGTTGTTGCCGGTCTTTAGGTTCAGGTATTCGCGGAACGAGAATCCGCGCAGATTATAGCTCTTTACGATGCCACAAAGTTCGGGGTTTTCCTCCTTCAGTCGCATCACGCTTGAGCCGGTAAAGACGATTTTCAGGTTAGGACATTGGTCGTAGCACTTGCGAAGCTCGCTGCTCCAGTTCTGCTGTTTGAACACCTGGTCGATGAGCAGCACCTCGCCGCCGTGATTATAGAAGTCCATAGCAAAATCGGCGATGCCGCGTCCCTGAAAGTAGAAGTTGTTCATGTTCACGTAGAGGCAGCGGCGGTCGTTTGTGTCGAAGTTCTCCTTGGCATACTGCAAGAGGAATGTAGTCTTTCCGATGCCTCGTGTGCCCTTAATGCCAATGAGACGATCGCTCCAGTCAATCTCGTCCATAAGATTGCGTCTGACTGGTGCGTCCGTATGCTCTACGAGGTATTTATGAGTTTTAAAGAAAGCTTCCATTACTCTGTCTGTTGTTTCAGTTGCTTCAGTTGCTTTGAATGTTTTGCTATTTATTATATAGTCTTCTATAGCTATGCAAAGGTAATATTAATTTCTTTATTTGCAAACTCTGTATTGCAAAAACTGCATTTTTTTTTATTTTTTGCATTTGCATCGTTTGCTGTGTGCTATAATGCGGATATGTAGCCGCTCGAATGTGAAATAAAAGTGGTATTTTTGCACTTGCTTACGAAGTAATAGAAAATCTTACGAAGTAATTAAAGATAATAACAGATGAAGTTACATATATTCAATCCAGAGCACGACATAGCTCTTGCTGCCAATCAAGAACGTTTTACAGCCCCTCATGCGGGTCGACGTCTGCGCACCGACTTAGGATTCATACCTGTTTTCTGGGCTTCTGAAGGCGACATGGTGCTTGTAGACGATGTTGAGGCTGCGATAGAAGCGCGTCGCCATCTGAGTAAGTTTGGCAAAGATGTTGTTTTCGTGACTTATGCCGACTTGAAAGCCTTTGCTTTTGAAGACGTGGAGAGTTTTCAGGTAGATCCGTGGGGCTGGGACCGCACGATAAAAGAGCAGTTGCTGCGTGCGAACAGCAATCTTCAACCATTCATGCCAAGCGACGAAACGCTTGCCGCCATTCGTGAGATGAGCAGCCGCCGCTTCGCTGCAGAACATCTTCTGCCTCTGCTGCGTGAAGCAGGCGAGGAAAAGACCGTAGGCGAAGCCCGTTACTGCACAACGATGGAGGAGGTGAAGCTGACAATGGCGCAGAACGGCAAGAGCGTACTCAAGTCGCCCTGGAGCAGTAGTGGTAGGGGAGTGCGCTATGTAGAAACCGTCGCACCCGACGCGCATCTCGAAGGATGGGCTGCGAATGTCGTAAAACGTCAAGGCGGCATCATGGTAGAGCCACTATATAATAAGGTGTACGACTTCGGACTGGAGTTCTTCAGCAACGCTGATGGCACAATCGACTTCAAGGGAATTTCGCTTTTCGCCACACGCGGCGGTGCTTACGTAGGCAACATACTTGCTACTGAAGCAGACAAGCGCGAGATGCTTTCGCGATATGCCGACCTCGCACTTGTGGATAGCGTCAGCGCGCGTATCTGCAATATTCTTTCAGCTCATTTCAATGGCGTGTATGAGGGCGCTTTCGGTGTAGACATGATGGCTGTAGCACGCGAAGACGGCGACGGCTTCATGCTTCATCCGTGCGTAGAACTCAATCTGCGCCGCACTATGGGACACCTTGCTTTGGCTCTTACGCCAACCATTGCCGAGCCACAGCGCATAATGAGCATCAGTTATGCCGACAAGTATCGCATGAGAATACACGATACAGCTAAGAATTTGCTGAACACATCAATGGTAACTCCTTAGCTATTACACATATTTAAGATTTTATGTGTAGTAAATATTGGTGGTTTTTCTAAGAAAATCAGTAACTTTGCATACGAAAAACATATAAATATACATACGATGAAACAGACAAAGATTGTTGCTTCTATTAGCGATCGCCGTTGTGATGTCGAGTTCCTCCGCAAATTGTTCTTTGCCGGAATGAACGTTGTGCGAATGAACACAGCGCATGCGACGCCTGACGGGATACGTAATATTATAAAGAATGTAAGAACAGTTTCGCCCCACCTTGCCCTTATGATCGACACAAAGGGTCCGGAGGTGAGAACCACTGGCTGCGCCGAGCCTATAGAGTACAAGACAGGCGATGTCGTTAAGATATTCGGTCGTCCGGGTATGGATTCTTCGCACGACATCGTAAACGTTTCTTACATCGACTTTGCCAAGGACGTTAAGGTTGGTGATCATGTGCTCTTCGACGACGGCGAACTCGACATGCTTGTTATAGAGAACGACGGACCGATGCTTGTGGCTCAGGTGCAGAACGACGGTGTGCTTGGTGCGCACAAGAGCGTTAACGTGCCGGGCGAGCACATCGCTCTGCCTGCCATCACGCCGAAGGACCACGACAACATCCTCCTCGCTATCGAGGAAGACATCGACTTCATCGCTCACTCGTTCGTGCGTTCTGCCGATGACGTTTTGGCGATACAGAAGATACTCGACGAGCACAACAGCGACATAAAGATCATCTCTAAGATTGAGAACCAGGAAGGTGTGGACAACATCGACGAGATTATCGACGCTTCTTACGGCATTATGATTGCGCGTGGCGACCTTGGCATCGAGGTGCCTATCGAGCAGATATCTGGCATCCAGCGCCAGATTATCCGCAAGTGCGTGATGAAGAAGAAGCCGGTTATCGTAGCTACCCAGATGCTCCACACGATGATCAAGAATCCGCGTCCTACACGTGCCGAGGTTACCGACATTGCCAACGCCATCTATTCGTATACCGATGCGCTCATGCTTAGCGGCGAGACTGCAAGCGGCAAGTATCCGCTTGAGGCTGTACAGACAATGGCTGCCATCGCAGAGCAGGCAGAGAAAGACCGCTCGGCGTTGGGAGACTACGACGTGCCGATGAACGACAACTGCTCGCAGCGCGAGTTCCTTGCGCATGCAGCTATTGAGGCTACGAAGAAGCTCGGCGTAGCTGGCATCATCACCGACAGTCTTACTGGCGAGACCGTGCGCCACCTGGCTGCATTCCGCGGTCCGAACCCGATTCTTGCCATCTGCTACAAGGATAAGACTCAGCGCTGGCTGAACCTCAGCTTCGGCGTTATCCCCGTTCATCAGAAGGAACACGCGCCGGCTGCATACATGTTCACAGCTGCTTTGCGTATGCTCAGACAGAAGGGCTATATCGGTTCTGACGATAAGATAGCATACCTTAGCGGTAGCTTCGGATTGGGCAACCCGACGGGCACAACATTCCTCGAAATAAATAAGGTAAGTCAGGTGTTCGACAAGTCGTACGAGTTCCACTTGCCTAACAAAGAATAACAATAACAATAGTTATTTATAGCTGTTTGGTAAAACTAATAGTGTTATCAAACGTGATAAAGTCATCGTTCGCGTTCGTGGTCTGATTGGACGGCGAACGCGAACCGATTGGACGGCGAACGCGAACCGATCGGACGGCGAACGCAAACCGATCGGACGGCGAACGCGAACGGTGACTTTTCTTTTATATTTAGCTGGTCGGCTAATGCTTTTTAGTTTCCTTTTCTTTTCTTTTATTCCTCAATGGTCGAGATGCTGTTCTCGAATCTGTGTACGCAGCAGCTTGCTACCTCCACCGGCGCATAGAAGAAATACTTCTTGTAGTTGCGGAACGTCTTTCTCATAGCCTTCGAGTTGTTCGACACGAAGATGCCGGAATTATGGAACTGCCATTCGTCTTGCTTTATCACGATAGGTGCGTCGAGGGCTTCGATAGCCATGTCGTAGGCTTGCGGTGTGACGCTGGTTATGAACGGAATCTCGTCGAGCTCGAATCCGAGCGTCTGTATCAGAATGCTTGCCTCCAACTGTGCAATCTTTGCAAGTTGCAGTCGGCTGAGCCATTTCTCGAGCTTGATAAAATCGATCTTGTCGCCGTCCTTACGCAGATAATCGCCGATGCGCACGATGTTTGCGAAGTGCAAACCGTTGGTAAGGATGGTCTGTGTGGTCTGTACGATGATGTCCAGGAAGTTTAGGGTCTCTATCGACGAGTCTTCGCTGAACGGTTCCGTCTTGCGTATCTTCTTCAGTCGGCTGTTCAGCAGAAGATTCTGCATTCTCGAGAAGCCAGCGTCGGGCAGATTCTGCAGTCCGCCCACGACAGGTATGTCGGCGCGGTCGGCAAAATACTCGCCCAAGCCGTGCGTCTCAGCCAGCTTAGCCAGTACGTTCCATTTGTATTTGGACATGGGCTCTATTTCTTCGCTCATTCCAAACACCGTATTTTGCAGAATACGGAAAAAGTTACGCTTTATTATATCCATATCAGAATTGTGAGATGTTGAGATGGTGAGATGGTGTGGGGTGTTGAGGTGTTGAGGGGTGTTGAGTTTGGTTGGTGCACTTGAGACAAGTGCACCCCCTGAGGGGAGTCGATGTTGAGGGGTGTTGGCTGTTACGAGTATCTGCGTGGCAGACGGAAGACGATAGCCACAACTACGCACAGCGTCAGAGCCATGGGGTAGAACAGATAGGGCATTATTCTGACGGGGTTCAGCTGTGTCAGTCCGGCAGCCATAAGCATCTGTGCGCCGTAAGGAATGAAGCCTTGTGCGCAGCACGAGCACGTGTCGAGCAGACTTGCCACCTTGCGCTTGTCCAGTTCGAAGCGTTCGCTGATGCGTCGTGCGATGTTTCCGGTGGAGATGATAGCCACGGTGTTGTTGGCTGTGCAAAGGTCTACGATAGCCACCATGAGTCCGATTACGGCCTCCGCTCCGCGTTTGCCTTTGATGCCTGCCGTTGTCTTGGCGATGATGAAGTCGATGCCGCCCTTCTTCTGCACTATCTCGAACACGCCGCCCGCAAGCATTGTGATGATGATGAGTTCGCCCATAGAGAGGATGCCGTCGCCCATAGAGTGAAACCACTCGAATACGTCGAAACTTCCGTCGAGCAAGCCGATAACGCCGGTGATAGCCAGTCCGATGGTGAGCACCAGCATCACGTTCATGCCGGCGATGGCTGTAGAGAGAACGGCTATGTAGGGCAGTATCTTCAGATAGTTGATGCCGTGTACATTCACGAGCGGCTGCATCTCCTGACCTAAGAATACGTATAAGGCGAGTGTGATGATGGCAGCCGGCAGCGTGATGAAGAAGTTGACGCGGAACTTGTCGTTCATCTTGCAGCCCTGCGTGCTTGTTGCGGCGATGGTGGTGTCGGAGATGAACGAGAGGTTGTCGCCGAAGAACGCTCCGCCTACAACTACAGCCGTCAGCAGCGCCACGTCGAGCTGCATGGTCTGTGCCAGTCCGGAGGCGATGGGTACAAGAGCCACGATTGTTCCGACGCTCGTGCCAATCGACAGACTGATGAAGCAGGTAGCAATGAAGAGTCCGGGCAGCACCATATTGCTTGGCAGCAGCGAGAGCATGGTGTTCACTGTGGCGTCGACGGCTCCTATCGCCTTTGCCGAGTTGGCAAAGGCGCCAGCCAGTACGAATATCCACAACATCGTCATAATGTTCGGCGAACTGGCTCCGCGGCTGAATACCGCAACGTTCTTCTGCAGATTCTTGCCGCCTGCTATAGCTACGGCGTATATGCCAGAAATCATGAACGCTACGCTTATCGGCACTTTATAGAAGTCGCCGGCTATTATTGATGTTACAAGATACAATGTGATAAAAACCAAAAGAGGGCTTATCGCAAGAACTCCTTTTAAATTGTTCATGTTTATTTTTATTCTACTTAGTCTATCCTTTTAATGTACTTAGTCTTTTCTTTTTGTCTTGGAACTGTGTCTTTGCCGTTTAGAGCTGTGTACGGCGGTAGAAGTCGACGTTCTCTTTCGTCAGAAGCTCTATAGGCATGTAGTTCACCGGCTGCACCTTCTTCTTCAGCACGATGGCCTTGAACAAAGTGTCGACGCAGCTGTATCCCTGCTGGTATCCGTGCTGCGCGATGATGAACGACATGCTTCCCTGGCGCAGACACTCGGCGTTCTTTGCCACCATGTCGTAGCCCATAATCTGTATGTCGCGCATGTTGTTGCGCAGCAGGAACTCGCCCACGATGTGCGCCTTCGAGTTGAGTGTGATGCAATGGTGTATGCTTGGATGCTGCTCAAAGAATTCTTTCAGCATGGCATCGTATTCGTTGCGTGTGCCTTTGAACGGCAGACACAGCTCCGTAATCTTTATCTGTGGGAAATGGTCGTGCATATAATGGCGGAAACCTACTTCGCGGTTCACCTGCTGCTTGCTCGTCACCTTTCCGTCCTTCATCTGTTTCAGGAGCATTATCTCCTTCTCGTTGCTTGCGATGAGCATGAGCATCTTGGCTGCGAAATAGCCGCTGCAGAACGAGTCCTGACCGAAGAACGAGAGCGGCTTGAGGTCGGGCATGTATGAGTCGAGCATTACAAACGGAATCTGTCGCTCGTGGAGAATATCAGTGAATTGTCTTGTTATGTCTATTTCCTGCGGCACTATGATGATGCCGTTCGGGTTCGACTCGAGACATTGCGTGTAGCAGTCGACAAACGACTGGTTGTTGAAACGCTCATAGTACATGATCTTTACGTTAATGTTGAAGTCGCGTCTTACCTCGATGGCTTTCTTCACGCCTTGTTCTATCTCCTCCCAGTAGGCTTCCGACTCGTGCTGCGGTATGAGCGCATAGAACACGTATGTCTTGTTGTAAGCCAGGGCGCTTGCATAGACATTGGGCTGATATTCCATCTCCTTAAGAGCCTTCTCCACTTTCTCACGTGCCGGTGCCGACACATTCGGGCGGTTGTGTAGTACGCGGTCTACTGTTCCGACCGACACGCCTGCTCTTTCTGCGATATCCTTAATTCTGATTTTCTCCATTCTTAATGGTTGTGCGTTTCTTTAGAGTTTGTTATTATATGATTGGCACAATAGGATATTGCTCCAATCCGCATATTATGTGCAAATTTAAAAAAAAATATTGAATTATTCACTCGATAAATGTAACTTTATTGCTTCGCTTGAAGATTTTCCGATTTACATGCGCTTGTCTGATAAAAATTTTGTTATTTTGCATCGAAATTCGAAACGTGTCGAATGTATTTTAGGTATTAAACACTATAAAGATGAAACTGTTCAGAAGTATAGTTGAACTTCAGAATGAGTTGTTTGAAGTTCGGAAGTCAGGAAAGAAAGTAGGTCTTGTGCCCACAATGGGCGCTCTTCATGAGGGCCATGCGTCGCTCGTAAAACGCAGTGTTGCGGAGAATGGGGCGACTGTAGTTTCTGTTTTTCTCAATCCGACCCAGTTCAACGACAAGAAAGACCTCGAGCGCTATCCGCGCACGCTTGATGCAGACTGCGCTTTGTTGGAGGCTTGTGGAGCCGATTATGTTTTCGCTCCGTCAGTAGAGGAGATGTATCCCGTAGAGGATAAGCGCCAGTTCGATTTCCCGCCCGTCACAACGGTGATGGAGGGTGCGCATCGTCCGGGCCATTTCAACGGCGTGTGCCAGGTAGTGTCGCGCTTGTTCTATATTGTACGTCCAGACCGCGCCTATTTCGGCGAGAAAGACTGGCAGCAGATTGCCGTAGTAAAGGCAATGGTGCGCTTCCTCAATCTCAATGTGCAGATTGTAGAATGCACCACGATACGCGAAGAAGACGGCTTGGCTAAGAGTTCGCGCAACACGCTTCTCTCAGCCGACGAGCGCGCCATCGCTCCGCGCATCTACGAGGCGCTGAAGGCGAGCCGCGAGTATGCCAAGACACACACACTGGCAGAGACCCACGAGTATGTAGTCTCTACAATCAACGCCGTAGACGGACTTGAGGTGGAGTATTTTTCAATTGTCGACGGCGACACATTGCTCGATGTAGCTAATTGGGACGACAGCGCGTATGTAGTAGGCTGCATCACGGTTTATTGTGGCAAGACCCCGATACGCCTCATTGACCACATCACCTATAAGAAATAAGATTCTCAGAAATATGATGATAGAAGTATTAAAGTCGAAGATTCATTGTGCGCAGGTAACACAGGCGAATCTTAACTATATCGGCAGCATCACCATCGACGAAGACCTCATGGATGCTGCCAATATGATTGAAGGCGAGAAGGTGCAGATTGTGAACAACAACAACGGTGAGCGCTTCGAGACCTACATTATTAAGGGCGAACGCGGCTCGGGCTGCATCTGCCTGAATGGTGCAGCAGCACGCAAGGTTGTTGTGGGCGACACCGTGATAATCATTTCCTATGCCCTCATGGACTTTGAGGAGGCTAAGACTTTCCGCCCCTCAGTCATATTCCCGGAGAATAATAAAGTGTAGAGTTTATGAGTTTTGAATTTTGAGTTTTGAGCTTTGAATTATCGGCTTCGCCGATTATGAATTATTCAGTTTTGAATTCTGAATTCACAACTCACAAGTCCCAACTCATAAATTCAAAATGCGCAAAGCGCACAATTCTTGCTCTGGCAAGCGGCAAAGCCGAGCGCAAAACTCAAAACTCAAAACTCAAAGTTTCATTCATGCCAGATAATCCTACTACAAAACGCTCTTCGAAAGCTGCGCCAAAGGCTTTCGACAAGAACTACGGCCATCTGCAGCCGCAAGCCATTGACATAGAGAAGGTGGTGCTTGGTGCGCTTATGATCGATAAGGATGCGTTCTCTATCGTGTCCGAGACATTGCGCCCCGAGACATTCTACGAACCGCGCCACCAGAAGATATACAACGCGATACAGACGCTCTCGATGAACGAGAACCCGGTCGACATCATGACCGTAGTAGACGAGTTGAAACGTGAGGGCACTATCGACGACGTGGGCGGTGCGCCTTACATTGTCGACCTCAGCTCGCACGTGGCTTCTTCGGCTCACATCGAGTATCACGCCAAGATTCTTGCGCAGAAGTTCCTCGCCCGACAGCTCATCTCCTATGCCAGCGTCATTGAGACAAAGGCGTTCGACGAGACGCAGGACGTAGACGAACTGATGCAGGAGGCGGAAGGCTCGCTCTTCGAGCTTTCGCAGCGCAACATGAAGAAGGACTACACGCAGGTAGACCCCGTCATCACCCGTGCCATCGACATTCTTCAGAAAGCGTCTGCCAACGCCGGCGGCTTGACGGGTGTGCCTACGGGCTTCGAGAAACTCGACGAGAAGACGAGTGGTTGGCAGAGTTCCGACCTTGTCATCATCGCCGGACGTCCTGCCATGGGTAAGACCTCGTTCGCCCTTTCGCTCGCTAAGAACATAGCTGTCGACTATCATACGCCTATCGCTTTCTTCTCTCTTGAGATGAACAACGTGCAGCTCGTCAATCGTCTTATCTCTAACGTCTGCGAGATTCCGGGCAACAAGATGCTTAATGGTCAGCTCTCCGACGACGAATGGGAACGCCTTGACAAGAATGTGCGCAACCTGCAGGGCTCGCCGCTCTACATCGACGATACGCCGGGCCTCTCTATCTTCGAGCTGCGCACCAAGGCACGTCGTCTTGTGCGCGAGAAGGGCGTGAAGATTATCATGATCGACTACCTCCAGCTTATGAACGCTAACGGTATGCGCTTCGGTAGCCGTCAGGAGGAGGTGTCGAAGATTTCGCAGTCGCTGAAGGGTCTCGCCAAAGAGCTTGACATTCCTATCCTCGCTCTCTCGCAGCTTAACCGTACAGTTGAGAACCGTGAGGGTTTGGAGGGTAAGCGTCCGCAGCTGTCCGACCTTCGTGAGTCGGGAGCCATCGAGCAGGATGCCGATATGGTGCTCTTCGTACACCGCCCCGAGTATTATCATATTCTCACCGACGAGAAGGGCAACGACCTTCGCGGTATGGCGCAGATTATCATCGCCAAGCACCGTAAGGGTGCCACGGGCGACGTGCTCCTCACGTTCCGTGGCGAGTTTACACGCTTCCAGGATCCGCAGAAGCAGGCTGCGCCTATCGTCGACGTGCCGTATGGCTCAGAGATTATCGGCAGCAAGATGAACGGCGGCGATGTGCCGTTGCCACCCGATATGATGGATGGTTCGCCCTTCGGAGATTCTTCTGAACCGGCACCGTTCTGATAAAAGTAAAAGAGTAAAAAGGGCTTTTAAGAGTAAAAAAGTAAAAGAGTAAAAAAGCAGAAAGCCAGTATAGCTTCTCACTTTTTTACTCTTTTACTTTTTTACTTTTGAATGTATTGCAGAATCTGTTCGGCGTGAATCTTCGTCTTTATTTCTTTCGGTGTGAAGATTTTCTGAATGATGCCATTCTCGTCAACGAGGTATGTTGTGCGGAGAATACCGATGGTTTTTCTGCCGCAGGCTACCTTTTCGCCCCAGCAGCCGAGTTGCTGCAAGAGTGTTGTCTCGGTGTCGGCGATTAGCGGGAACTGCAGTCCTTGGGTGTCGGCGAACTTCTTTTGCAGGGTCTGCTTGTCCTTGCTGACACCTATTATCTCGTAGCCGGCAGCAGCCAACTCCTCTTTATGCGCCTGGAGGGAACATGCCTCGGCTGTGCATCCGCTGGTGTTTGCCTTAGGATAGCTGTAAAGCACAATCTTGCGACCTCTGTAGTCGCTTGCCTTGATTTCGTGTCCGTCTTGGTCGATGCCAAGAATCTCGGGTATTTTGTCTCCTATGTTCATAATTTTGTTATGTTTGTTTTATGTTGCAAAGATATATGTTCAATCTGAGATAAACAAACTATGAGTTGAATAATGTTCATACTCTTATTCCACATTAATTCATAATTGCTCTCTTACAAAATATGGGAAAGTCGATTTGTCTGATTGTGGGGCAAATTCAAAGCCTTCGTAGCTGAAAGCTGAAAGTTCATCGGGAGTGGTGAGGCGGTTGTTCAGAACGAAGCGTACCATAGCTCCGCGGCACGACTTCGCCCATACAGCCTGCATCTTCAGTCTGCCGTCTTTCTGTCGCACATAGAAGAGAGGCTGTACGACCGTCACTTCCTTACATACCCTCTTCCAGTCGAATAGATGCTCATATTCCTCTGTGGAGAGATGCAGGAGGATGCCGTCGTCTGCCCACACGCAGTCTATTAGCACATCTGTCAGCCGGTCTTTCCAGAACTGATTTATGGGCTTGTCGTTTGTTGCTTCGAGCGTGACGCAATGCTCCATACGATAAGGCACAATACCGTCCATTGGGCGAAGCAGACCATATAGGAAGCACGTTATCCAGAGATGTTTTTGGGCGTATTCCAATGCCTCGTCGCTCAAGGTGCTGGCACGCAGATGCTTGTATGCCTGACCGTTGTAGGCAAGCAGGGCTGGCATCTTCTCGGCTGCCATAAAGTTCTGATAGCGTCTCCAGTTCTCAGTCGCTATCTTCTGGCTGCAATCCAGCTGCCGAGCCAAATCCTCAACGTCCATCCTTGCCATTTCTGCAGCCAGAGTGTCGGCTACGTTCTGGAAGAGTGGGGTGGAGAGCGGCTTTCTGTCCGTCTTGTCTAACATTATCTTGGCGTTTGCTAATAATATCTGCATGTTGTATTCTTATGCTCTTCGCTTTAAAATCAGTCGGTTTTTCTTTTTCTGCCGATCAGTCGATATCAATCAGTTGAAAGTGCTTGTTGAAGGTAAGGTCAATTCCGTTCGTCAGTTCCACCTCGTATTCCTTTTTGTTCAACTCAATCTTTCTCACAGCTTCTCCTCTATAATTCTCCTTCAAGTAGTTCTTGATGGGTTGCGGAATCAGTTGGCTGGGCACGATGCCTTGCTTGCAGTCAATCTCAGTAAGATTACCTTTCTTGTCGAACTCCAGCTTCGTGCCATTCCGTAGAACAACGTCATAGCTTCTGCTGACAACGCCAGACTCAATCGTAGCAAGCATCACCTTCTGACCATTGAAATGCTTTGTAAGCAAGGTCTGAGCTTTGGCAGGAAGTTCATTAACATTGATAGGTTTGTCGTTGCCCGCATTTGCTACGATATTGAATGACATCATGCAACAAATGGCAATCATCAAAATTCTCATAATTCTTTTCATAAGCTACAAATTAAAAATTTACAAATACCATACATTCAATTAGACGCAAATCGTTCGCGAAAGTTTATTACAAACATCCTTTTTCTTTCTGTTCTTCCTTTTTGTTCACAATCTGCGTGATGCGCCTGATGCTTCTGTTACGTTGGTTGATGATGAGCGGCACACGTTCTACCACCACCATAGAAGTGTCGAGGCCCAAGGCCTTAGGCTCGTCGATGCCTATCTTGCTGATAAGAGCGTAGAAACTCATCAACAAGTTCTGCTGACGGTTGGCGGAACTCTCCGGGTAGTATACGCGGTGGATGATGATGAACCGGAAATCGCCAGGTATTCCGTTCTTACGAAGCGAAGGATAGGTGCTTTTTAAATCTACCTTCTTGCTTGCCACAAGGTCTTCCACCACTTGTCGCAGATATAGACTCACACGAGGCTCAATGCGGAAACCTATGTGCATCGTCACACTATAGAGAGTGTCTGGCACCAGAGTTTCGCAGCTGTACTCCAACGTGTCTGGAGTATCTACAAACTCCATATTTATAAACCAGTAATGATCGGCACGCTTGGGCTGCTTGTTGATGATGGAATAGAGCAGTTTGTCGTCTACGGCGCCTTCCTTGTCGGCATGGTTTACATAGACAAGATTGGAGGCGTACTTGGGGATGCTCTCGTCGGCTTTGATGTCGGAGATAATCTGATAATAGTCATCCAGCGGTTTGGTGCAGACATAATGGCGGCGTATCTTCATGGCATGAACCCATACATACATCATCAGGAACAGGATTCCGCCAATGAGCATCGTACACCATCCTCCAGCGAGAAACTTTGAAAGGTTAGCTGCCAGAAAGATGGCTTCGATGGTGCAGTATGCGCCCATAAACAATATCGTGAGGACTCGTGCCACGCCCTTGCTGTGCAGGTAGAAACCGAGCAGAAGGGTGGTCATCAGCATGGTGATGGTGATGGCGAGTCCGTACGCAGCCTCCATGTGTGAGGAGTCGCGAAAGAGCAGTATGATGAGAACCACGCCGATGTACATGGCAAGGTTGATCATCGGGATATAGAGTTGTCCTTTTACATGGGTAGGATGCTTTATACGCATACGCGGCCAGAAGTGCAGGTTCATGGCTTCGCTCAATATGGAGAAGGTGCCGCTGATAAGTGCCTGACTTGCAACGATAGCCGCACCCGTGGCCATGATGATGGCGAAGAACAACATGCTCTGCGGCATTATGGAAAAGAACGGATTCACGGACAAGGCTGTTGGCACATGGTTCAGCACCCAAGCGCCCTGTCCCAGATAGTTGAGAATGAGCATGGTCTTTACAAATGCCCAACTGATGGTGATGTTCTTTCTGCCACAATGTCCCAAGTCGGAGTAGAGAGCCTCTGCACCAGTAGTACAGAGAAACACGGCGCCAAGGATTAAGAACCATTCTGGCGATTGTGTTAGCAGAACAACTGCGTAATAGGGATTGAAAGCCTTTAGTATCATGGGGTAAGACGTGATGCTGACGGCTCCCACCACGCCCAGCAGCAGAAACCATAGCAGCATGAATACCCCAAACGACTTGCCTATGCTCTCTGTGCCAAACCGCTGTACGAAGAAGATGATGGTGATGATGGCAAGTGTAATTGGGATGACCGGCAGATCAGGACTGATGCTTTCGAGTCCTTCGATGGCTGTGGTAACCGTGATGGCAGGGGTGATGATTCCGTCTGCCAGCAAGGTGCTGGCGCCTATGATGGCCAATATGTAAATCCACTTGCTCTTGAGTCGGCGCAGCAGGGCGTAGAGGGCGAGTATGCCTCCTTCGCCATTGTTGTCAGCACGCAGCGCCACACATACATATTTGATGGTGGTCTGTAGGGTGAGTGTCCAGATGATGCATGACAATGCGCCGAGGATGGTGCTTTCGTCGATGGTCTCGCCTGTATGGAGGATGGCTTTCATCACATAGAGTGGTGACGTTCCGATGTCGCCAAACACGATGCCTAAAGTGACGAGCAATCCCAAGAAGCTTATTCGATGATGGTTGCAGACTACCGATTTTTCTGTATCTTCTCTCATGTTTTTCTTTTTTTATTAAACAATGTTATCCTTTTGATTATTAAAATTTGCGTGCAAAGGTATAAACATGAGAGGTAAGATATGATTCGTTTAACAAGAATTATCTTATTTAACATCTGACAAAGTGATGAATGACATCATTCCGCAAACTCTTATCATCTTCTTGTTCACATCCGTGGTCGTCACCGTTCGCGTCCGCCGCCCGATCAAATTGCGTCCGCCGCCCGATTGGGTTGCGTTCGCCGTCCGATCAGATTGCGTTCGTCGTCCGATTGGATTGCGTCCGCCGTCCGATTGGATTGCGTACGGGTGACGATGACTTTAGCAAAAGAGTTACTATAGTCCGCATAGCATTCGGTAGGGGCAAAGCTCACACTTCTTTCTGTCGTCAGTGGGCGTGAAGGCGGCGTCGGGGGAATACATGTCGGCTACGGTTTCCTTCAGTTTTGTGAGGAACTCCTCCTCGTAGACTGTTACGTCGCTTATCGGGTGTTTGTCGATGCAGAGCGTCGGGTCGTAGCCGTTGGTTGCGGCTTGCTTTATGAATAGCAGCGCGGGGCTGACGGCGTCGTTAGCGGCGTTCCACTCCTTAGAACGGCTCACGATGAGCGAGTAGAGTATCGCCTGCAGGAAGTAGTTGGAGTGCTTGCTGGCGATGTTCTTCGGGTCGAACACCTCCTCGATGCTCTTTATCGCGCTCGACGGCTTGTTGCCCGTCTTGTAGTCGACCACGCGTATGCGGCGCTTGCCGGTCTGCTTGTCTGTGACGGCGTCGAGTCGGTCGATGATGCCGCCGATGGTGAGGTCGTACTGCTTGGTTGGTGCACTTGAGACAAGTGCACCCCCTTTAAGTGCACCCCCTGAGGGGATGGTGAACGACAGCTGCGTGTACACCTTCGCTTCTTCCTCCATAGCCAGGATGCTGAACGGGCAGAGCTGCTGGTCTATCTTCAGCAGCTTGGTGATATACTCTATTATCACCTCGCGGTTGATGATCTGCAGTCCGTTGTTGGTCTTGCATTCCTCCTCCTCGAAGGCGCGGTCTACGACGCTTGCCAGCAGTTTGCGGTTGCTGAGATAAGCCTGTATGTGAGCTTTCTCAATAACCGGACTATGGTCGGTGATATCTTTATATATAAGGTAAGCTGCGCGGTGGAAGATGTTGCCGAACATGCGGTTGTCGATAGTCTCGGGGTCGCTGTCAGGCTCCTTTATGTGTGCTATGTACTGGTAGTAGAACGCCAGTTTGCAGCGTATGTACGTGTTGATAGCCGAGGGCGAGAGCTTGCTCATTTCCTCGAGTTTGTCGATGGCGGCCTCGTCCTTCTCTATGGCTTTCGGCATGAGTGGCGTCGGCTGGTTCTTCGCCGTCAGACTATAGTGATCTATCTTCTGTCCGCTCTCCACGAGCAGCTGCAGCATGAAGCGGCTCATCTCGCCGGTGTGTCCGTTGTCGGTAGAGTTGTTGTAGGCGATGGTGATGTCGCCGGCGCGCTGCAGCAGGCGGTGGAAGTAGTAGGAGTAGATAGCCACCTTGTTGTCGATGGTGGTGAGTCCGTGCGCCTTGCGTATGGAGTAGGGTATGAACGACGAGTCGTTGACGCCCTTCGGCATGTTGCCTTCGTTGCACGATAGCAGCAGCACGTTGTCGAAGTCGATGTTGCGCGTCTCGAGCACACCCATTATCTGTACGCCCACAACGGGCTCGCCGTGGAACGGTATCGACGCTGCGCCTACGAGCTGCGACACCAGTCGGCGCAGCGTTGTGTTGTCGACCACGAGGTCGCCACTGTCTGCTAATGCCGCGAGGCGGTTGAGTATGGTGAACATGCGGAATACCGACTCTTGCGTGAGTGCATCGCCCTCCTGCTTTGTGGCTATGCCCACCTGCTTCACGAGTGTGGCAATGTGTTGTAGAAGTGCCGCACTTGTAGGAGGGTATGGCATTCCTGCCATACCCATGCACCCTGAATTATCTCCTATTGTTTGCTGTTCTTCTTTTTGGTGCACTTGAGACAAGTGCACCCCCTTTAAGTGCACCTCCTGGAGGTGGCGTGCGTAGGGATGCGCCATGAGCTTCTTAAGGTAGTGGGGGTTGAAGGCGGTGCCCTTCTTGCGCAAGCCGAGCGTGTAGAGGTCGAAGAGCAGCATCACGAGCGACGCTACGGGCGTCATGGCGAGCGGAAAACCGCTCGTGATATTCACCTTGTCGGCTTCGGGCGGCAGACTGTGCATTATGGGCAGCAGTATGCTCTCGTCGCACATCACGACGGCTGTCTTACGGCCAGCCTTGTAGCGGTCGTTCTCCAGGAGCCAGTTGCTCGCGAAGCGCGCCTGTGCGTTCTCCGTGGGTGAGGATATGAAGCGTATGCGTTTCGGTCGGCGCATGTTGGCGTAGATGTTGCGGTCGGTGTTGTCGAGCTCGTTTGGGAAGTCGGTTAGGTAAGCGGCGAACGACGCTGTGTTGTTCGGAACCGAAGCAGACTGCTGTGCTCTGGCTGTCGGCATGTAGTATTCGTCGAAGTCCCAGTAGAACTTCGCCTTGCCCTCCTTCATCAGTCGGCTGAACAGCACACGCTCCACCTTCTGTATGAGGTTGAAGCCTACGAACAGATACTTGTCGTACTTTAGGTGGAGCGTCTCCTCGCTTGCCACCTTTCTATATATGGCGCCCTCGTAGCCTATGCCCTGCTCGGTGAGGCGGCGGTTGTAGTCGTGGTAGATGTCGCCGAAGTGCGACCACAGACTGAGGAAGCGCTTCTTCAGTTCCGACTCGATGTCGTCGCTGAAGTTGGCGAAGAAGCGCTTCAGCATCTCTTTCTGCTCGTCGTCGAGATAAGATATGTCGTCGAGCTCGTGAATGTCCTTAAGGTTGCAGAATATGCTGTCGGCGTCTGCCATGTTCTTGTCGATGTCGTCGAAGTCGGCAAGCAGCAGCTGTCCCCAGCCGTAGAAGTGGTCGAGAGTCTCGTCGATGCCCGTACACTTCGTGAACGACTTGTGTATGTCGCATATCAGCTTTATAGGGTCGGCTGGCTTGAGGTCGGTATGCTGGCGGAAGAGGTCGCTGATAGTGATGTAGGCAGGGCTCCATACGGGCTGACCCGCAATACGTGCAAGATGCTCGTTGAGGAACAGAGCGGCGCGCTTGTTCGGGAACACCACGGCGATGCGCGAGAGGTCGGTGCCGTACTTGCCGATTATATCTTCTGCGACATATTCTAAGAATGTCTTGTTCATGTTGTTTTCCTTTTTTGTTAAACTTCAACGATGTTGTCCGAATAGACGTACCAGAGGTAGCCCTTCACGTCGGTGTAGCCCATGTCGTGTGTGAGCGATATGTAGCGCCGCACCTGGTCGGTGTGCTCGGGCTGCGGCTTGCCGAACTTGAAGTCGACGATCTGCACCTCGTCGCCGCGCTTCATCACGCGGTCGGGGCGGTGTTCCGTCAGCTTGTCGGTGTGTGGGTCGTAGCTGAGGATGGAACACTCGTTGAAGAGCGTCCAGCCGCCCCCGAACCACTCCTTCACCTTTGGGTTAGAGAAGCGCTTGTGCAGCATGTTCTTCAGTTTGTTCGGTGTGATGACGCTCTCGTCGAACAGACCTTCCATCTCCATGTCGTGCAGACAGCTGTCTACGTCGTCGGCTGTCTCGATGTTCGAGAACAGATAGTGGAGCAGCAGACCCGTCTTGATGTACGACTGCTGCTCGGCCTGCTCGTCGTCAGCCTCGTCGTTGATGAAGTCGCGACTCTTGTTGCTCTGCTTGAACTCTACGTTCGAGGCGTAGGTCTTCATCGGCAGCAGGATGTTCTCTACGTGCGGCGTGAAGATGTTCGGCTCCTCAGCCTTTTTCTTCTCCTTGGTGGTGTCTATCTCGCCATAAGTAAGGGTGATGTGGTCGGGTGTTGAGGTGTTGAGATTGGTTGGTGCACTTGTTCTTGGTGCACTTGAGACAAGTGCACCCCCTTTAAGTGCACCCCCTGAGGTGGTGAGATCGCCATCGAGCGAGCAATCGGGCAGCTGCATGTCGCTTATCGCTTGCTCTATCACGTACGAACGCAGCGATGCGTTGCCGCGGCGTGCGAATACAATGAGGCTGCGCTCGGCGCGGGTGAACGCCACGTAGAGCAGGTTGAGGTTGTCTACGCAGTTCTGCAGATGCTCCACGATGTAGTCGCGCTCGTATATAGTGCCCATCATCTGCTTTGCACTGAAGTCTACCGGCACAAGCGGCAGTTCGTTGAACGGCGCCTCCGTAGGCTCGCACCATATAGTGTTGGTCTTCTCCATGCGCCAGTCGCAGAACGGAATGATGACGTGCTTGAACTCCAGACCCTTACTCTTGTGTATGGTGATAAGGCGAATGCCGTCGATAGAGCGTGCCTGGATGGTGTTCGATGCGAAGTTCTCGTTCCACTCCTCAACGAAGTCGTCGAGTGTGGCTGTGTTTGAGGTGAGGAAACTGGTGAGGCAGTCGAAGAAAGCGTATACATAGGCGTCTTCGCCGCAGATGCGCTCAAGACTGAATATCTTGTAAAGACGTTCGGCAAGTTCGTAGATAGGCATCACGAGCAGTTCGTCGCTGTGGTCGCGGTAGCTGGCAGGCAACGCTTCCTCTACGCCCTCCTCGGTAGAAACCATGCGGTTGGCAGCTTCGAGGTCTACGCCCTTCACCTTCGTGAGGTAAGCCTTTGCGATGTACGCCCTTGTCAGCTTGTCGTCCTGGTGCGTCAGCGAGTGCATCGCCGCTACGAGGATGTTCAGCGCCGTAGAGTTGTCGAGACGGAAAGCCTCGTCAGACACAATCTTCAGTTCGGGACGCACACAGGCGAAGTGCTCCGCAATCTGCTGTATGGTGTTGTTGGAGCGCACGATGATGGCTATGTCCGAAGGCTCGGCGCCGAGTTCTATCAGATGGTCTACTGTCTCGACCGTCTTGTTCAGCGTGATGTCGGTGTAGTCGTCCTGCGGAAGCAGCTCGATATGTACGTATCCGGAGTCCTCGCGCTTGTCGGGCACCTGCTGGCACACGTCGGCGTACGCACTCTTCAGCTGTTCGGCAAGCTGCATGTCGTCCTCGCCGCAGCACTCCTTAAGATCGTCGAACTCTATCTCGGCGGCGCGCTCGAAGAAAGCATTGTTGAAGTTGATGACACGGCGCGACGAACGGTAGTTGTGTGTCAGCGTGCGTATGTCGAGCATGTCGCTCACCTGCGGAAACTCGCCCTTGATGTTGTTCAGCATACGCCAGTCGCCCGAACGCCAGCGGTAGATGCTCTGCTTCACGTCGCCCACAATCAGGTTGCCGTGCTCTTCGCTGTGGCTCATGCACTCCTCGAGCAGCACCTTGAAGTTCTGCCATTGCACGGTGCTCGTGTCCTGGAACTCGTCGATCATCACGTTCTCCAGATGCGAGCCTATCTTCTCGAAGATGAACGGTGAGTCGGTATCCTTGATGAGCGAGTGGAGTAGGGTGTGGGTGTCGCTGAGCAGGAAGCGGTTTGCCTCGACGTTCATCTCGCGCACCTTCCGCTCAATGCTGTTGAGCAGGCGCAGCTGGTTGAGATGCTTCAGCGTGAGCACCGCCGATGCGTACATCTTCCAGTTGCTCTTGCGCGTAGATTCAGCCTTTTCGAGCAACGGCACGATGGTCTCCTCGGCGAAGTGGCGCAGCGATTGCGGCGCACTCTTCTTTGTCCAGCAGTCGGCAGAGCCTTCGTCGAGCGCCTTCTGCACTCTGCCCGTGATGATGCTCTCGTCGTATTGTCCGTTTTGCAGTTTGATGAAGTAGCCGGCAGGTCCCGACTTGCCGTAGCTAAGGTCGGTGATGTCAACGCCCTCCGTTTCGAGAGCCTCGAAGAACTCCGCCGCAACGCTTTTCAGTTCCGCTTCGGCTTCGTCGCGTATGGTTCTGATGCGCTTGGTGTACTGCTCGAAGAAGCCCTTCTCGTGCAGCAATGTGTTAAGCTCCTTGCTCTTTGTCTTGTAGAACTCGCGGAAGATGTTCTCGCCGAACGACTTTATGTAGCCGATGACGTTCCAGTTCTTGTCGTCGTCGATGTTCTCCTTTATATAACCGAGAATCCACTTTAGCAGTTCGTCCTTTTCGCCCAGTTCGTCGATCATCTCGTCTACGGCGATGCTCTCAATCTGTCGGTCGTTAAGCTCGATGCGCAGGTTGGCCGTGAGGTCGAGCTCGCGTGCAAGATTGCGCAGCACGCTTTGGAAGAACGAGTCGATGGTCTCGATGCGGAAGTAGCTGTAGTTGTGTACAATATTAAAAAGAGCGATCTTGGCGCGATCGGACATAAACTGTTCGGTCACACCAAGCTCGCTCTTTATCTTTTCTATATAATCCTTCGACTTCGGGAGTTGCTTCCATATACCATAAAGCTGACTGAGGATACGTGTCTTCATCTCCTCAGTAGCTTTGTTCGTAAACGTAACAGCGAGTGTCGAACGGAAACTCATCGGGTTCTTGATGAGCAGCTTTATGTATTCTACGGATAGCGTGAATGTCTTTCCGCTACCCGCACTTGCTTTGTATACGGTAAGTGCTTTCTCTTCTGTCGGTGTCATAATGAATTGTTAGTCAATACGTGTGATAGTCATGGCGATGTCCTCAGTAGGACGGTCGGCACGGTCGGTGTCGACGTTCTGTATAGCGTCTACAACGTCCAGTCCTTCCTCTACCTCTCCGAACACGGTGTACTCGCCATCGAGGAACGGAGTGCCGCCAACAGTCGTGTAAGCCTCCATCTGCTCTGCGCTGAAGCCAACGGGATTCTGCTTACATATCTCCTTCGCCTCTTTCATAAGGCGCTCCTGCATCTCCTGCAGTCCGGCGCGGTCGCGGTTCTTGCGCATCTCCATAATCTCCTTCTTGTAGTAGGTCACAAGATCGTTAAAGGTGATGGTCTCTTGGTTCTGCTTCATCTGCTTCTCCATCTGTTTGAGCTGTCCCTGGTTGTACTTCTCGCCGAGCACGATGTAGAACTGGCTGCCGCTCGACTCCTTGTTGGGGTTTACCTCGTCGCCTAAGCGTGCTGCAGCAAGAGCTCCGCGCTTGTGGAAGTGTGTAGGTGTGAACTCAGCCTCAATAGTGTAGTCGGGTCCGCCTGCACCAAGCTGCTTTCCCTTCGGCGCATTCTTGCTGTCGGGGTCGCCGCCCTGCACCATGAAGTCCTTGATGACGCGATGGAACAGCGTTCCGTTGTAGAAGCCCTCTTCAACGAGCTTCAGCATATTGTCACGATGTTTCGGGGTGTCGTCGTAGAGGCGCACGATGATGTCGCCCTTCGGTGTCTCGATCTTTATCTTTGCCATTGTTATAATATATATGTATTTGATTAATTGTTTATACTTGTGAGTTCTGTTGTCAGTATTTGTGAGATTTGCCGTCTCTATGTATTGGAGATTAATATGCAAAATTAATTATTATTTCTGTGAATGGCAAACAAACTGGGCATAATAAAAAGATGTGTTATTAGTAAGTAAATAGCAGGATATTTCATTACAAATAAAAAAGTTTATATTTTTTCGGAAAAATAGTTCTATGTAAAAATAAAAGTATACCTTTGTAAACAATTTGATTAAATAAAACTAATTTGTTATGGTTAAAATCACTTTTCCTGATGGTTCTGTTCGTGAGTATGAACAGGGCGTGACGGGGTTACAAATCGCCGAGAGCATTTCGCCGGCTCTCGCTCGCAACGTTGTATCTTGCGGTGTCAATGGCGAAACCGTTGAACTCAACCGTCCTATCAACGAGGATGCTACTATCGCTCTTTACAAGTTTGAGGACGAGGAAGGCAAACACACTTTCTGGCATACTTCTGCCCACCTCTTGGCTGAGGCGCTGAAGGAACTCTATCCTGGCATTCAGTTCGGCTTTGGTCCGGCTGTGGAGAATGGCTTCTTCTACGACGTAATGCCGAAGCAGGGTGATGTTATCAGTGAGAACGACTTCCCCAAGATTGAGGCTAAGATGAAGGAACTCGCTAAGAAGAACGAAGCTGTCGTTCGTCGCGAAGTGTCAAAGGCTGAGGCTCTCGCAGAGTTCAAGGCTGATGGTCAGGAGTACAAGTGCGAGCATATCGAGGAAGACCTCGAGGATGGCACAATTTCTACATACACACAGGGCAACTTCACCGACCTTTGCCGTGGTCCGCACTTGATGAACACAGGTGCTATCAAGGCTGTGAAGATTACAAGCGTAGCAGGTGCGTTCTGGCGTGGCGATGCAAAGCGCGACCAGATGACACGTATCTACGGTATCTCGTTCCCGAAGAAGTCGATGCTCGACGAGTATCTCCTCATGCTTGAGGAGGCTAAGAAGCGCGACCATCGCAAGATTGGTAAGGAGATGGAACTCTTCATGTTCTCTGACCGTGTAGGTAAGGGTCTGCCTATCTGGCTTGCTAAGGGTACACAGTTGCGTCTGCGCTTGCAGGAGATGCTCCGCAAGATGCTTAAGCCGTACAACTACGAGGAGGTTATCACTCCGGGTATCGGCGGAAAGAGCCTTTACGTAACATCGGGCCACTACGCTCACTACGGCAAGGACGCTTTCCAGCCTATCCACACACCTGAGGAGGACGAGGAGTATATGCTCAAGCCGATGAACTGTCCGCACCACTGCGAGGTGTTCGCACGCAAACCGCGTTCGTACAAGGATCTGCCGTTGCGCATCGCAGAGTTCGGTACCGTATTCCGCTACGAGAAGAGTGGCGAGCTTCACGGCTTGACACGTGTTCGTACCTTCACCCAGGACGATGCTCACATCTTCGTGCGCCCAGAGCAGGTAAAGCAGGAGTTTGAGAACATCATCGACATCATCCTTAAGGTGTTCCGCATCTTCGGTTTCGAGAACTACGAGGCACAGATTTCACTTCACGACCCGAAGGATACTGAGAAGTACATCGGTAGCGAGGAGATTTGGGCTGAGAGCGAGAACGCTATCCGCGAGGCTTGCCGCGAGAAGGGTCTTGAGACTCGCGAGGAAGTAGGCGAGGCTGCGTTCTACGGTCCGAAGCTCGACTTCATGGTGAAGGATGCTATCGGCAGACGTTGGCAGCTTGGTACAATTCAGGTTGACTACAACTTGCCGCAGCGCTTCAAGCTCGAGTATACTGCAGAGGACAACTCTAAGCAGACACCGGTTATGATTCACCGCGCTCCGTTCGGTTCGCTCGAACGCTTCACAGCCGTACTCATCGAGCATACAGCAGGTCACTTCCCGTTGTGGCTCATCCCTGATCAGGTGGCTATCCTCCCGATTTCGGAGAAGTATAACGACTACGCTCGCGAGGTGAAGACATTCTTCGACAAGGCTGGCGTACGCGCACTCATTGACGACCGCAACGAGAAAATCGGCCGCAAGATTCGCGACAACGAGCTCAAGCGTGTTCCGTACATGGTTGTAGTTGGCGAGAAGGAGGCTGCAGAGGGTCTCGTTTCTATGCGTAAGCAGGGTGGTGGCGAGCAGGCTACCATGACTAAGGAAGAGTTTGCAAAGCGCATCTGCGACGAGGTTGCAGAGCAGCTGAAGCTTGCTGAGGATTAAAATCATATATTCTATAATTATCAATGCCCATTAATCAGACTTCGATGTCTGACTAATGGGCATTTTTTTTGTTAATATGTTGAGGGCGTTTCTTTGTTAATTCGTTGAAACGAAGTGAATAAATGGGCGGCAAATCTTTGCTATTTCGCATATAATAACTAATTTTGTACTTATGAGTGAACCATTAGCTGAAAGAATGCGCCCGCGCTCGTTCGACGATTATGTCGGACAACAGCATTTAGTGGGCAAGGATGCCGTCCTGCGCAAGATGATTGAGAGCGGACGCGTGTCCTCCTTTATATTGTGGGGACCGCCCGGAGTGGGCAAAACCACTCTCGCACAGATTATTTCGCATCGTCTTGAGACACCGTTCTACACGCTTAGTGCCGTGACGAGTGGTGTTAAGGATGTGCGCGACGTGATAGAGCGTGCCAAGAGCGGACGCTTCTTCAATTCGGCTTCGCCCATTCTCTTCATCGACGAGATTCACCGCTTCAGCAAGTCGCAGCAGGATTCGCTGCTCGGCGCTGTGGAGCGAGGCATCGTCACGCTCATAGGTGCCACCACAGAGAACCCGTCGTTCGAGGTGATACGCCCGCTGCTCTCGCGCTGTCAGCTGTATGTTCTGAAACCTTTGGAGAAGGAAGACCTGCTGCAACTGCTCAATCGTGCTGTTACAACCGACGTTGAACTCTCGAAGCTCAATATCCAGTTGAAGCAGACCGACGCCTTGCTGCGCTATAGCGGTGGCGACGCCCGCAAGTTGCTCAACATCCTGCAACTCGTCGTTGAGTCGTGTCCTGGCGATCAGATAGTGATAGATGACGAAATGGTTGTGGCGTGCCTGCAGCAGAACCCGCTTGCATATGATAAGGAAGGCGAGATGCACTACGACATCATATCGGCGTTCATAAAGAGTATACGCGGAAGCGACCCTGACGGCGCACTCTACTGGATGGCGCGCATGATAGAGGGTGGGGAAGACCCGCAGTTCATAGCCCGTCGCCTCGTCATTAGTGCGGCTGAGGATATCGGACTCGCCAACCCCAATGCGCTTCTGCTTGCCAACGCCGCCTTCGACGCGGTGATGAAGATTGGTTGGCCCGAAGGACGCATACCTTTGGCTGAGGCTGTGGTGTATCTCGCTACAAGTCCGAAGAGCAACTCGGCGTATCTCGGCATCAATCACGCCTTGGAGATTGTGCGTCAGACTGGCAACCAGCCCGTTCCGCTCCATCTGCGCAATGCTCCGACGAAGTTGATGAAGGACCTCGGCTACAGCGATGGCTACAAGTACTCGCACGACTATCCCAACCACTTCGCGCCGCAACAGTATATGCCCGACGCGCTTAAGGACACACGCATTTGGCAACCGCAACACACGCCCATCGAGGAGCGCCAATACCAGCAAATGCTCCAGTGTTGGGGCGACAAATATAAAAACCAATAATTTTACAGGAATATGAAGATTGTAGTATTAGACGGTCAGGGCGTCAATCCTGGCGATATCTCTTGGAATAGAATTGAAGAACTCGGCGAACTTACCGTTTATCCGCGCACTGCGCCCGAAGAAGTGTTGCAGCATGTTGGCGACGCAGAGATTGTGCTTACTAACAAGACGGTGTTCGCCGCCAACATCATAGCCCAGCTCAAGAACACGAAGTATATCGGTGTGCTTGCCACAGGCTACAACGTGGTAGACACAAAGGCGGCACGCGAGCGTGGCATCGTTGTGACGAACATTCCGGCGTACAGCACGGACAGCGTAGCACAGATGGTGTTCGCCCACCTACTCAATGTCTCTAACCATGTAGAACACTATGCTGAGGAGACGCGCAACGGCGTATGGAGCCGTTGTCCAGACTTCTGCTACTGGAACACGCCGCTCTTCGAGCTTGCCGGCAAGACTCTCGGCATTGTCGGACTCGGACATATCGGTATGAAGGTGGCGCAGATAGCGCAGGCTTTCGGAATGAACGTGCTTGCCTATACAAGCAAGAGCCCCGACCAGCTGCCCGAATGGATTCGCAAGACTACGCTTGACGGACTCCTTGGCGCTTCTGATGTCGTGTCGCTGCATTGTCCGCTTACAGACACAACGCGCGAGCTGATGAACAGCGCTTCTATCGAAAAGATGCGCGACGGCGCGATACTTATCAACACTGGTCGCGGACCGCTCGTGAACGAGGCTGATGTTGCCGACGCACTTGCTTCGGGCAAGCTCGGCGCCTATTGTGCCGACGTGCTCTCAAGCGAACCGCCATCGGCGTCTAACCCGCTTATCGGTGTGCCGAACGCATTCATCACGCCGCACGTGGCTTGGGCTACGCTTGAGGCTCGTCTGCGCTTGATGGACATCGCCGTATGCAACATCAAGTCGTTCCTCGCAGGATCACCCACTAACGTTGTAAACTAAGAATGATGCCTACAGAAGATATCTACCAGCCCTTGCTCAATGTCATCGAGTTTCTCGGTACCTTCGCATTCGCCATCTCCGGCATCCGCCATGCCGCAGCCAAGCGCTTCGACTGGTTCGGCGGCTTCGTCTGTGGCGTTGCCGTAGCTATCGGCGGCGGTACGCTACGCGACATAATGCTCGGCGTAACGCCGTTCTGGATGACATCATCCATATACCTCATCTGTACGTTCATGGCGCAAATGTTCGTCATCGTCTTCGCGCGATCGCTGAAGCGACTCGACAACACGTGGTTCTTCTTCGACACGCTCGGCCTTGCGCTATTCACCGTGGCAGGCTTGCAGAAGACGCTCGACTGCGGCCATGCCTTCTGGGTGGCAATCATCATGGGCACAATCACAGGTTCTGCCGGTGGCGTGATACGTGACGTGCTGCTGAACAACGTGCCCGTAATCTTTCAGAAGGAGATATACGCTATGGCGAGTATCATCGGCGGACTTGCTTACTGGGCGCTCGTAGAGCTTGGTTGCGACATGACAATCTCCGTCATCATCGCCTTCCTTCTCATCGTAGTCATACGCATCCTCGCCGTGAAGTATCACATCTCGCTGCCCGTGCTGCGGGGAGAGGAATAAGCACTACATATTATTATATAAAGATAAAGCCCGACAACATGGAGCAGACACTCCGTGTTGTCGGGCTTTTTATTGTTTGTGTAGCGGAGTCCTTAAGGCTCCGCTACAGACTTGCCACATGATTTGCTAAATAAGATTTGCCGAATTGTCGCCAATCTTACTTGATAAGGTCAACCGAACGCTTCAGGAACGAGTCGAGTGCCGCACCCTTCAGCATGCCGTTCTGCAGCAATGCGAGGTCGATGAGCTGATGAACCACCTTGTTGCCGGCAGCGTATGCGGCGATGATGCCGTTCTTCTTTGTGCTCTGCTCCTCAATAGACTGCTCCGTGTTCTTAAGGTCGTCCTTCTCCTCCTGCGAGATTTCCTCAGGCTTCTTGCCGTTCTGACTCTGGTGCAAAGCAGCGAGGCGTGCTTCGAGACCCTTCAGTTCGCTCTCTACCGGCTGCAACTCTGCTGCGCATGCTGTCTTGCCGTCTTCGAGCACCTGCTTGATGAGCGGGTGATCGCTGTTGAGCACGAGGTTGAACGCATCAGGCATCTGTGCGTAGAACGCCATGCCAGCCTGGAACTTGCTTGCCTCCTTCATACGGCGCATGTACTCGCTCTGTGTGATGATCACCGGCAGCGTCTGCTCACCGAGAGCCTGCACGTCTACGTAGAACTCGGTCTTCTCCATCTTTGGCAGCTGTGAGCGGAACGCCTGCTCAAGGTTGGTACGCTCGTCCTTAGCGAGTTCGCTCTCCTTCTTGTCCTCCTTCTGTATGAGGCGGTCTATGATGTCGGCGTCCACACGCGAGAAGCGAGTCTTCTCAAGCTTCTGCTCGAGCATCGAAACCATCGGGTTGTCGAGCTGTCCGTCGAGCAGCAATACGCTGTAGCCCTTAGCCTTGGCAGCCTCGATGTAGCTGTACTCGCCCTCTTTGTCGTTGGCGTAGAGATAGACGAGGTTGCCTTCCTTGTCGGTCTGGTTGTCCTTGATGAGCGTCTTATACTCGTCGTATGTGAAGTATTTGCCGTCTACATCCTTCAGCAGCGCGAAGTCCTTAGCGCGGTCGTAGAAGTCTTCCTGCGAGAGCATACCGTAGTTGATGAAAATCTTCAGGTCGTCCCACTTCTCCTCATAGTCCTTGCGGTTCTCCTTGAAGATAGCTGCGAGACGGTCTGCCACCTTCTTTGTGATGTACTTCGAGATCTTCTTTACGTTGGCGTCACTCTGCAGATAAGAACGGCTCACGTTCAGCGGAATATCCGGCGAGTCGATGACGCCGTGGAGCAGGGTGAGGAACTCGGGCACGATGCCTTCCACCTGGTCGGTCACGAACACCTGGTTGCAGTAGAGCTGAATCTTGTTGCGCTGCAGCTCGATGTTCGACTTGATGCGCGGGAAGTAGAGAATGCCGGTGAGGTTGAACGGATAGTCGACGTTGAGGTGAATCCAGAACAGCGGCTCGTCCTGCATCGGGTAGAGTGTGCGGTAGAACGACTTGTAGTCTTCGTCTTTCAGCGTGCTCGGCGCCTTTGTCCAAAGCGGCTCAACGTTGTTGATGATGTTGTCCTCGTCGGTCTCCTGCTGCTTGCCGTCCTTCCACTCGGTCTTCTTGCCGAATGCAACGGGCACAGCCATGAACTTGCAGTACTTGTTCAGCAGCTCCTCAATCTTCTGCTTCTCGAGAAACTCCTTGCAGTCGTCGTCGATGTGCAGCACGATGTCCGAACCGCGGTCTGCCTTTTCCACGTCCTCAATCTCGAACTCAGGGCTACCATCGCAGCTCCACTTCACAGCCTTTGCGCCCTCTTTGTAGCTGCGTGTGATGATGTCCACCTTCTTGCTCACCATGAACGACGAGTAGAAGCCGAGGCCGAAGTGTCCGATGATAGCATTGGCGTTGTCCTTGTACTTGTCGAGGAAGTCGGTAACGCCAGAGAATGCAATCTGGTTGATATATTTGTTAATCTCCTCCTCGGTCATGCCGATGCCTCGGTCGCTGATGGTCAGCGTGCCTTTCTCGGTGTCGAGGCTTACGCGCACGGTGAGGTCGCCCAGTTCGCCCTTGAAGTCGCCGCGTTCGGCAAGCGTCTTCAGCTTCTGTGTAGCGTCGACGGCGTTAGACACCATCTCGCGGAGGAAAATCTCATGGTCTGAATAAAGAAACTTCTTGATGACAGGGAAGATGTTCTCTGTCGTTACTCCAATATTGCCTTTCTGTGCCATAGTATGAATTTGTATTTTTACTTTTAAGTTTTGTTTTTCTGATTTATAATCATAAACTCTTATTACAAATAGTGTGCCATTGCGACAGAAAGGCTCAAATTATGGGCAAACCAGGGCTATACAGACAGTTTTTAGTGTGAAGTGTGCCAAAAGTTGTCATTGCTTTCAGAATTTTACATATCTGAGTACGCTACGGATATTTGCATTTTTAAATGTTTTTAGCTTTTCATCTTTTTACTCTTATATGCAAATATTGTTTTGAAAACTTCCGCGAAAAAACTCATTATAGAAAAGTCAGAAGCGTAAAACGAGCGTTTTTGTGGTTCGGCGCAGCGAAAAATCTGCAAAAACCGAGACTTTTCAACCTAAAACGATAGGTTTTGCAAACTTTTCGTGAGACTTTACAATATAAAACGTGAGACTTTACCCGGTAAAAGCATAGCTTTTACATGGTAAAGTCTCACGATAAGTTTGGTTTTACATAAGAAAAAATTGCACACTTTCACGTTTATCGCCGCAAGACGTTGTAAACCATGTGTTTACGGTTGCACGCTCAAAACTCGCGAAAAACCGACAACGTATTTTGTTTTTGATTTTGCGGGCACTCCTGAGCGGTTAAAACGTGCAAATATTGTCTTGGCAAAAAGTATGCCAATAAAATGAAAGAGTTACGGCAGGTATGCTGTAGCCTCCTATTTATCCGTCAATTTCAGAAAGTTCGAGCCAGCGCATCTCTTTCTCCTCCAGCTCGTCCTTCACGAGCGGCAGGCGCTTGCTTTTTTCTGTCAGTTCGTCGATGGAGAGCGTGCCGCTGCATAGCGCCTCTTCGATGGTCTTCTGCTCTTTTTCGAGCGCAGCAATCTCCTTCTCAAGGCGTTCGAACTCGCACTTCTCCTTGTATGTCTTCTTGCGGCGTTGCTCGCCTACGAATTCGCGCTTCTCCTTCTTCTCCGAGTCGGCAGCGTTGTTCTTCGCGTCGGCTTGTTCCTTCGGTTTCAACGACTCCCACTCGCGGAACTGCGTGTAGTTGCCGGGGAAGTCCTTTATCTCGCCTTCGCCGCGGAACACGAGCAGGTGGTCTACAATCTTGTCCATGAAGAAGCGGTCGTGCGACACGATTATCACGCAACCGGGGAAGTCTTGCAGATACTCTTCGAGCACCTCGAGCGTCTGTATGTCGAGGTCGTTGGTAGGCTCGTCGAGCACGAGGAAGTTGGGGTTGCGCATCAGCACCGTGCACAGATAGAGCTTGCGACGCTCGCCGCCGGAGAGCTTGTAGACGTAGTCGTACTGCTGCTCGGGCGTGAAGAGGAAGTGCTGCAGGAGTTGCGTTGCGGTGATGTGCTTGCCGCCGCCGTAGTCTATGTAGTCGGCGATGTCGGCTATCACGTCAATGACGCGCTGGTCGTCGCGGAACTTCATGCCGTCCTGCGAGAAGTAGCCGAAGCGCACGGTGTCGCCCACGTCGAAGCGTCCGCTGTCGGGCGCCACTTCGCCGAGCAACATCTTTATGAATGTAGACTTGCCCGTGCCGTTGTTGCCCACGATGCCCATCTTCTCGAAGCGCTGGAAGTTGTAGTAGAAGTCCTTCAGTATTACCTTCTCGTCGAACGCTTTCGAGACGTACTGGCACTCGAATATCTTCGAACCGATGTACACGTTCTTCGACTTCAGACGCATCTGTCGTTCCTCGATGCGCTGCTTCGCCTTGCTCTCGAGGTCGTAGAACGCCTCCTCGCGGTAGCGTGCCTTGTGTCCGCGTGCCTGCGGCTGGCGGCGCATCCACTCGAGTTCGCGGCGGTAGAGGTTGTTGGCGCGCTCTATTTCGGCGCGTGTGGCGTCGATGCGCTCCTGACGCTTCTCCATGTAATACTGGAAGTTGCCGCGATATGAATAGACGGTATGGTTGTCGAGTTCGAGGATGATGTTGCAGACACGGTCGAGGAAGTAGCGGTCGTGCGTCACCATGAGCAGCGTCTTGTTGCCGCGCTGCAGATAGCCCTCAAGCCATTCTATCATCTCGAGGTCGAGGTGGTTTGTAGGCTCGTCGAGGATGAGCAGGTCGGGCTCGGTGATGAGCACGTTGGCGAGCGCGATACGCTTCTGCTGTCCGCCGCTGAGCTGTCCCATAGGCTGCGTGAGGTCGGTGATGTGCAGCTGCGTGAGTATCTGCTTAGCCTTCAATATGCGGTCGGGGTCGCCCTGATGGTTGAAGCAAGCGTCGAGCACCGACTCTTCGGGGTCGAACTTTGGCTGCTGTTCGAGAAAGCCAACCTTTATGTCGCGGCGGAAGATGATGCTGCCCGAGTCGACACTCTCCTTACCCGAGAGCAGCGAGAGCAGGGTAGACTTGCCTGTGCCGTTCTTGGCTATCAGACCTACGTGCTGGCCTTCGGCTATAGAGAACGAGATGTTCTCGAACAGAACGTGCGCACCGAACGCTTTCGATATGTTTTGAACGTCAAGTAATGGAGTCATTTATTCTGCGTCTTTAATTTCGTTCAGTATGTTTCCAATGTAGTCGAGCACCTCGTCGCGACCGGTCTTTTTCTCCGAACTGGTAATGAAGTAGGGCGGCAGCTCCTCCCACTGCTCCTTAAGCGAGTTCATCCACTTCGCTGCGTTCTGCTTGGCACGCACAGGTCCGAGCTTGTCGGCCTTGGTGAAGATGATGGAGAAGGGCACCGAGCTCTCGCCGAGCCAGTTGATGAAGTCGGTGTCTATCTTCATCGGGTCGTGGCGGATGTCGATGAGCACGAAGGTGTTCACCAGTTGCTGGCGCTGCAGAATGTACGATGTAATCATCTGGTCGAGCTTCTTCTGCACCGTCTTCGAACGCTTTGCAAAGCCGTAGCCCGGAAGGTCTACCAGATACCAGTCGTTGTTGATGATGAAGTGATTGATGAGCAGAGTCTTGCCCGGTGTGGCAGAGGTCTTTGCAAGGCCCTTGTGGTTGCAGAGCATATTGATAAGACTCGACTTGCCTACGTTAGAGCGTCCGATGAACGCGAATTCGGGCTTTGTGTCTTTAGGACACTGGCTCACGGTGGCAGCCGATATCGTGAATTCTGATTTCTTTATATCCATATTCTATGTGTTTCGTTTTTTAGTGAATGAATTGTTATTCGTATTGCATTGTCTGCGTCATGTGTATTATTCGTAACGCATTGAACGTGCGGGGTGGATGTGCGAGATGAGGTAGCTCGGAGCTATGAGCACCACGATGGCTATTAGCATTGTGGCTACGTTGAGCGCCACGACGAATAGCCAGTTTATCTCCACCGGAACGGTGTCGACGTAGTAGGTCGTGGGGTCGAGCTTAGCAAAGCCGGTGAAGTGTTGCAGTATGACGAGACCTAAGCCCAACAAGTTGCCCCAAAGCAGACCCTTGCCGATGATGAAAGCGGCGAACCAAAGGAACGTGTGGCGCACCGTCTTGTTGCGTGCACCGAGCGCCTTGAGTATGCCGATCATCGTTGTGCGCTCAAGTATGATGATGAGCAGACCGGATATCATTGTGACAACCGCAACGGCAGTCATGATGGCGAGGATTATCCACACGTTGAGGTCGAGAAGGTCGAGCCATGAGAATATCTGTGGCGACAACTCGCGTATCGTTTTCGACGAGTAGGTGGCGCCGTTGCAGTCCATTGTGCGGTTCACTTTCTTCACGATGATGTGCTCCGTGTCGTCGAGCTTGCTGAAGTCGGCTACGGTAAGTTCGGCTCCCGACACCTGACCGGGACTGAAGTTGTTCAGCTTAACGGCTGTATACAAGTCGCAGAAGCAGATAGCGTTGTCGTATTGCGAGAGGTTGGTCTGGTAGACGCCCGTGATGGTGAAGCGGCGTGCTCTCACTCCGTTCTCGTCAATGAAGTAGGCGAAGATGCGGTCGCCGCACTTTGTCTGCAGCTTGTCTGCCATCGACTTCGATATGAGAATCTTGTTGCCGCTCTTCTCACCAGAGAACTGCGGTATGTAGCCTTCCACCATATTGCTGTGGATGAACGTTGTGTCGAAGGCTTCGTCAACACCCTTGAATGCAACTCCAAGGAAATCGTTGTCGGTCTTCAGTATGCCTTGCTTCATGGCGAAACGCTGCACATGGCTCACGCCGTCAATGTTTTTCAGCACATTTACCATCGAGTCGTTGATAACGATAGGCTGGTCGGTGGCTGATGTCTGCAACGCATAGAAGTTGGCTATCTGTATATGACTGCCGAAGCCTACAACCTTGTCGCGTATGGTATGCTTGAAACCAAGCACTACGCACACGCTGATAATCATCACAGCCAGTCCGATTGCTACGCCCATCGTGGCTATGCGTATAGCGGGCTTCGATACCTTTTGGCGGTCACTTATCTGGTTGGAGTATATGCGGCGGGCTACGAAAAGCGGAAAGTTCATAGTCTTCTGTTTGGTAGTTAAAAAATAAGGAGCTAAGAAGTTGAGCCGTTGTTATGGCTTGTTGTATCTGCCGTAAAAACGCTGGGCTTAACTTCTTAACTCCTCAATTCTTATGTTCTATTGTCTTAATATCTAAATATATTTATTTTTGAATGTTCTTGATGCTCCGATTAACATGAATGTATTAATCGTTGCTGTCCACTCTGCCTGGATATGCCTCAAGAGCCTTGCGCAGAACGATGAGCGCACGCTCAAGGTCTTCCTTCTTCAGCACGTAGGCGATGCGCACCTGATTGATGCCTGCACCCGGTGTGGTGTAGAAGCCTGCGGCAGGAGCCATCATGACGGTCTCGCCCTCGTACTGGAACTCCTCAAGACACCAGCGGCAGAATTTCTCGCTGTCGTCTACAGGCAACTTGGCTACGGTGTAGAAGGCGCCCATAGGTATCGGCGAGTAAACGCCCGGTATGCGGTTGAGACCATCGATGAGACACTTGCGGCGCTCTACGTATTCCTCGTAAACGTCGCGGTAGTAGTCCTCGGGCGCATCAAGCGATGCCTCGGCTACTATCTGACCAAGCAGAGGAGGAGAGAGGCGCGCCTGGCACAGCTTCATTACGGCTGCACGCACCTGCGGGTTCTTCGTAATCAAGGCTCCGATGCGGATGCCGCACTCGCTGTAGCGCTTGGAAACGGAGTCGATAAGTATCACGTTGTCCTCGATTCCTTCAAGATGGCAGGCTGAGATGTAAGGCGAACCGGTGTAGATGTACTCACGATAAACCTCGTCCGAGAACAGATAGAGGTCGTACTTTTTCACCAAGTCGCGAATCTGGTTCATCTCGCGGCGTGTGTAGAGATAGCCTGTAGGGTTGTTCGGGTTGCAAATCAGAATGGCACGTGTGCGCTCGTTGATGAGTTCCTCGAACTTCTCCACCTTAGGCAGCGAGAAGCCTTCCTCTATGGTTGTGGCGATTGTGCGGATCTTTGCGCCTGCCGAAATAGCAAAGGCCATATAGTTGGCGTAAGCTGGCTCAGGGATGATGATTTCGTCGCCCGGGTTAAGGCACGACATGAACGCGAAAAGCACCGCTTCAGAACCACCGGCTGTAATGATGATGTCGTCTGCCGACACATTAATATTAAAGCGCTTGTAATAACCGGTCAGTCGCTCGCGGTATGAGAGATAGCCCTGCGACGGCGAATATTCGAGCACACTACGGTCGATGTGCTTCAATGCGTCGAGTCCTACTAGTGGAGTGGGCAGGTCGGGCTGTCCGATATTGAGGTGGTAGACTTTCACGCCACGCTTTTTGGCGTCAACTGCCAAAGGCGCTAATTTGCGAATCGGCGATTCGGGCATTTCAAGTCCTCGTGTTGAGATTTCTGGCATTTGCGTATTTGTTTATTGTTATATTATTTCTTTGAGTATTATGCAAAGTTACGACAATTAGAAATAAGTGCAAAATTTTTATACCTAAAATTCTAATATTAGCCAAGTAAATGGTACACTCCTCCTGCGTATAGCTTGATAACACCTTTCAATTCGAGGCTGAACAAGAGTGCTGAGATGCTGCCAATAGGCAGTCCGGTCTGCACGGCGATGATGTTCAGTTGCAGGTCGTTGTTCTTTTGCAGCAGTTCTACTATGCGCGTTTCTTCGGCTGTCAGTTCGGGAAACAGTTGGCGTTCGATGCCTTTAGCCCGAGCTTCCTTCACTTTGTTATCCTGCTCCCATCCCATTGCGTTTACAAAGTCTTCGGCGCAGGTTATCAAGGCAGCCTTGTTGTCGCGTATGAGTTTGTTGCAACCTTCGCTGTATGGCGAATTCACGTTGCCTGGAAAGGTGAAAACGTCGCGGGCGTAGCTTTGTGCGATGTCGGCTGTTATCAGACTGCCGCCGCGTGCCGCACTCTCCACCACGATTGTGGCGTCGGAAATGCCTGCTACGATGCGGTTGCGTCTCACGAAGTTCATCTTGTCGGGGTTTGTGTTCGTAAGAAATTCCGTCAGAAGTCCGCCGTGCGAGAGCATCTCTTTTGCTGTGTCACGATGGGCGGAAGGATAAAGCATGTCCAAGCCGTGTGCCAATACGCCTACGGTGTCGAACCCGTTCTTCAGAGCGTTACGGTGTGCGCAGATGTCCACTCCATACGCCAGACCGCTCACGATGAGCACATCTGGGCAAAGCTCTTTAAGCGACCGGCAGAAGTTGTTGATGATATCTTGTCCGTAGGCTGTGCAATGGCGTGTGCCTACAACCGACACGATGCGACGCTGGTTGAGGTCGGCATTGCCACGATAGAAAAGTACGATTGGGGTATCGTCGCAGTTGCGCATTCGTTCTGGATAATCGTCGCATGCCATCGTCAATGGACGAATGGCATGCGCGTTATCAAATTCTAATTCAGCTTCTGCACGATGCAGGGCTTCGGAAACATCGCTCAGCGCATTAATAAGGCGTGGAGAAGCGTCGCTGATAACGTCCTTGATGTTATTGCGGTTCTCCATAATAGCTGTTGCCGAACCGAGCTTGCGGTATAGTTGCAAGCAGGTGGCTGTATTGAAATAGCTAATGCGTGTTAATGCTATAGCGTAAAGTGTTTCCTGTGAAAAAGACATGTGTTTTCTGTATATCCTTATATTGTTATGCGTGCAATAATATGTTTTATGATATTATTGCACGCACTATTTAACATGCATGTATTACTGCCATGCGTGCATCTCTCCGAGGAAGAAGAGCAATAAGTAGCCAAGTACCAAACCGATGATACCCATTGTCAGACCAATCTTCATCATCTCGTTCTGCTTTACCAAACCAGTTGAGTGAGCGATAGCATTTGGAGGTGTAGAGATAGGCAGAGTCATTGCGACAGATGCTGCTACAGCAATACCGATAAGTACGGTAGGTGTGCCGCCGATGCTCTCAAGCGAGTTGCCCATACCCTTACATACAACGGCAAGGATTGGTACGAGGAGTGCTGCCGTTGCGGTGTTTGAGATGAAGTTTGAGAGAAGGTAGCAGATGATACCTGAAGCAAGCAGGATAACTACCGGCGACCATGAGCTGAACGGAATGCTCTTGATTACGTTCTCTGCGAGACCCGACTCGTTGAGTGCAAGTCCGAGTGCGAAACCACCGGCTACCATCCAGATAACGCTCCAGTTGATTTCCTCCAAGTCGCGTGCCTTGATTACGCCAGTGAAGGCGAACACAACGATTGGCACCATTGCTACTGTGTTTGCACCTACACCGGTCCAGCGGTCGCAAATCCACAACAATACAGTAACGATGAATGTTCCGGCAACTACAATTGTGCGCCAGTTGTGCTGCACTTCGCCTTCAATCTCAAGCTCGATGGTCTTCTTTTTGAACGGGAAGAACTTCTTGAGCAAGAACCAACCGATAAGGAGCAAAACGATTGTAAGCGGAAGCATGTACATCATCCATTCGCCGAAACCGATACCGAGGTTCAAGCCTGTTGGTGAGTTTAGGTATTTCAACGCGATTGCGTTAGGAGGTGTGCCGATAGGTGTTCCCATACCGCCGATGTTGGCAGCAACTGGGATAGACAGCGTAAGAGCTACGCGGCCTTTGCCTTCAGGCGGGAGAGCCTTGAAAACCGGTGCAAGGAATGTGAGCATCATCGCAGCTGTAGCGGTGTTGCTGACGAACATTGAGAATACGCCGGTGATGAGGATGAAGCCGAGGAGCACATTATCGCTCTTGTTGCCGAAAGGCTTAAGCAGAGTGCGTGCCAGAAGCACGTCAAGTCCCGACTTTGTTGCTGCGATAGCGAGGATGAAACCGCCGAGGAAGAGGATGATTATCGGGTCGGCGAATGTAGCCATAAGAGCGCTATGGTCGAGCAGTTCTTCCTTTTCAATGCCTGAACGGAAGAAGTGGAACGCATTGTCGGATGTTGTGAATAGCAACAAGCCGATAAGCGATACGGATGTTGCCCAAGGCGAAATGGCTTCTGTTACCCACAGGATTGTTGCCAGTGCGAACACTGCGATAATGCGTTGCTGGATAACGGTGAGCCCTTCAATTCCGAAACTGCTTGTAGGTAGGTTCCAGAGCACAATTGTGACAAGAACCGCTAAAGCGAAGAGTAGGGCATTTTTCTTGCTAAAGTCTCCTTTGAGGAGGTTTCTTTTTTCTGTTGCCATAAAGTTTTAATAGGTTAGAATTATTTGTTTTTATAGTTATTAGTAATTCCGCAAAGTTAAGCAAAATAAATTCTCCGTCAAAACTTTTCTGAATAATTTATTTTAAAAGCAGTTAAGCCTCGGTTAATTGCATTCTTGTAATAGTCTATACAAACAAAGAGCCGCTCCATACAATGATGGAACGGCTCTTTGTCTTTATTTGCTATTGAATTAAACGTCATTCAATCTTATGGTATTGAATTATGTCTCTTCAAATTAGTCGTTATTGAATTTCTCGCGCGCCTTTCTCAGTATCTCTGACACGCTTGCAGCTTTCTTAGTAGATCGCTGCCACTGTTGCTTGCGCTCCTCGTAGTCGCGTCGTTGGCGTTCAAGAAAGTTGTCTGCCATAAATCTGCTTATTTGAATTTGCTGTATATGACAGTGATGTTGATGGCACCATTCTGATTCTCGCTTCCGCCAACCAGTTTTGTGCTTGAGATAGACATATCGTGTGTGAGGTTTGTCATTTCGCCTGACGTGTTGTAAGTCGGAGTGACCGGAATGATAACCACCTTATCCCAATCCTTGTTCTGCTTGTTCTCGCTCATGTAGCGTACCAGACTTCCGATGTTGTTGAACGTGTACTGGTTCGTCGTGCTGCTGTATGTAGCAAGGAACGATGTCTTGTAGTTGGCTACCTGCTTGTTCTCGAAGAACGAGTACATCTCAGCCTTCGGGATCATCAGCAGAGTGGTGGGGATATTGAGCGCATAATCGCTGTTTACAGTTGAATTGATGCGCGACAGACTAACCTTTGCAGTATTGATTGTGTCGTTCTCGTGACCTCTCATAATCTGCTCAACCGGAATTGTCATCTCTGTAAAGATTCCTGCAGGCGACTTTATGTAAGTGCAAGAGTTATCTTCGGCGAGTCGCTTGATGGCGGCCTTGTCGTTGATGATATTCGTTGTCTGCAACACTTCTTCTGTACCAGGGAACGCAGCTGTAGAGACGATGATGGTGTCTTTCTTTGCGCCATCCGTGGTCGTCGTGGTCGTCTTATGCTTGAAGTATACGTTCAACTGGCTGAGATATACATGTGCCATAGCTCCCAGTCCGCTTCGGGTCTTGAAATAGAAGCCCGGTGTAACCTTATTAATAAAGGTATAGGCGTTCTTGAAGTCCTCCTTCTTGTCGTAGAAGTGGCGCATGATGTCTGTACCGAACGAAGCGTCGAGCGGTATGCGTATCGACTTGATGTAGTCGGAACTGTTGCGAGTAGCAGCGTCAACATTAAGGTCTACGAGAGTGTACACTTTGTTTACACCGTTGCTCTTGTTCACGAAACCTTCTTTCTCTGGATTGAAGTTAGAGTAGTACGTCTTTTCCGGTATAGGCTTCGACAGCTCGTAAGCCGTGAGCTTCATTGGTGCCAGCGAATCGCCGTAATACTCTTTGTAGTAGAGCCGGATGTCGCAAGAGTCTGCAACGATTTTGCCGTTTACGAGGCTCTTGATGCTGTCCTTTTCAGGAAACTCGAATCCTTCGGGCAGATAGAACTGCGTCATGAAGTCGCTGCTGAGGTAAGCGCCCGTCTCCGGATCGCGCACCTTGCCGATGTAGCCGGTGTATGTTCTTGCCAAAACCGAGTCGGCGACGATTGAGCGTGTTTTTATCTCGAAGGTATCTGTGACTATATTCAGGCCGTCGCTGCCGTCAATGAGCGTACCACTGCCGATGTCGCCAGTGGTATCGTCGCATGACGTGAATATAAAAGTGGCAAGTGCTAAACCCGCCAAAAACTTTAGCTTCATATTCAAAATGTATTGATTTTGATTGTCAGCCCTACAGTTTCTCGTAGAATTCCTTGTAGGCCTCTGTGTAGTTTTCTCCAGGATATTTCAGGATAGGCAAGCCCTTGCTCTCAGCGTATGCCAGCAACTCCGGATTAGCGTTCTCCTCAGCCTCGATTACAGCATCGCTATTGTCGATAGCCAGTTTGCAGAACTCCATGAAGTCGAAGTCGTCCTTGTATGCGCTGAGACTGTCAACGGTGATGTCCTTAAACTCAAGACAGTTCTTGAAGTTGTTGCCGATGTCCTTTGATAAGCCGTCCTTGAAAATTGACGTTACGATTTTTGTGTCGTTGAATGTCGGTTCGTCGTTGTATGCAGCCTTGATGAAGAGCGGCACGATGTACGACATCCAGCCTTGGCAGTGGATTACTTCAGACGACCATCTGAGCTTCTTTACTGTTTCCAATACGCCACGTGCGAAGAAAATAGCTCTTTCGCCGTTGTCGTCGTATTCTTCGCCATTTTCATCCACAGCCATCTTGCGCTTCATGAAGTAGTCGTCGTTGTCGATGAAGTACACCTGAAGGCGTGTCTGCGGAATGGATGCTACCTTGATTATCAGTGGATGATCGGTATCGTCGATGACGAGATTCATTCCTGAAAGGCGTATTACCTCATGAAGTTGTCCTCTGCGCTCGTTGATATTGCCCCATTTGGGCATGAACGTGCGAATTTCGAAACCTTCTTCCTGCATTTTTGTCGGAAGGTCTCTACCCATGATTGAGAGTGCTGTTTCGGGTACATACGGAGCAATCTCCTGATTGATAAAAAGTACTTTCTTTGCCATGCTTTGATATTTAATATGTGCGAAAGTCGCGTTGTTTCGGGCCTCGTTGGCTCAAGCATACGTGCATGCACAAATGCAAAGTTACAAAAAAAATCTCAGAAAACGCTTGTTTTGTTCGTTTTACCCCGTTTATGGGTTTGTTTTTTTAATGTAATTCTTTCTTATTAAGAAATTATTGCACAATAAGTTGTGTTTTTAGAAGAAAGATAGTGCGTATTAAGAATATATCGGGTGGGGTACGGGTTTGGGAATAGTGTGCTGTATGATGATAAGTTGTCATTAGTGTCCCGTTAAAATCGGGACCAGTTAAATATTAATCAAATAACCCCGG
>NZ_JAHQUY010000126.1 GCF_019052365.1 Leyella stercorea | reverse complement strand
TTAAAGGATTTCTCTTTGCCGTACGACACAGAGAAATCCTAATGACCGATTTGGGTTCAACCATCTTTCGAAGGCGATGGACTGGATTAAGGAACAATTTAAATGAGCAAGACAATGACAAACAAGGAATTTAACAAGAGTAAAGAAGAAAAGCGTCAGATGTTCTTCGATATGCAGGAACATCCCGACCGCTATACCGACGAGCAAGTGAAACGTTTGCTTGCCGATGAGGACATGAAGGATTTCTTTCACGACATGGCAATGGTTAGGATGGCGATGAAGAAAGGAAACCCAAAGAAAGTGAATATAGATGAAGCATGGAAAGAGTTTGCCGATAGGCAAGGATTAAAGGCCAACAATGCTTCTGGTAAAACATCCAGCAATCGCTGGAAGATTGCAGCATCCATCATTGGTGTCATTTTTCTCTCAGGCATAACTTTAGCCGCAATCCATTCTGGCATTTTCCGTTCATCTTCTTCGGATGAGACTAGCCAAGCCAAGACGGAACAAGTATCTTCTACTTCTGATTTGAACAAGACGGATAGCATCAAGGTGAGTGCTACGGAGAAGGCTGATAGTCTCGACCTCAAACCTGTTGTCTTTGACAATGCCGAGTTGGGCAATGTCGTGTCGCAGCTTGCAGCCTTCTATCATGTCAAGGTGGAATTCGACAATGCAGAATCGCAGCATATCCGTATCTTCTTCAATTGGGACAAGACTAAGACATTGAAGCAGAATCTCGAAATATTGAATGCTTTTGAGCGCATACAGATAACGGAAATGGACGGAACTTTAAAAGTGGAGTAAGTTATGAAGAGGATTGTTTTTAACTTAATGTTGTTGCTGATAAGCATGGGTATGTCTGCCCAACGCATTACCCGACAATATGATAATGTGTCATTCTCTGCGGCATTGAAGGATTTGAATGCCCGACAGGATAAGTATGACATCAACTTTGTGTATGACGAGTTGGAGGATTTCAAGGTGACAAAGAACATCAAAAATGAAAGCGTTCCTGATGCCATCATGAACTTGATAGGCTTTTACCCTATCAAGATGAAACAAGTGGATAATGTTATTATCGTTGAATGTATCCAAAAGGCTTCTAACAGAATGATGGGGCGCATCGTGGATTGTCGTCATCAACCTGTCGATTTCGCCAATGTTTCACTCTTGAATGTCAATGACTCTTCGTTTATTACTGGTGGCGTGACCAATGAAAACGGACAATTTGTGATACCTTGCAATGCTCAAAAGGCTATTGTAAAAGTAACATGCGTAGGATATAACACTTATCGCAATATCTTTAGTACCGGCAAAATAGGAACAATAGCCTTAAGCGAAGCTACGCTTAATCTACAAAAAGTAGTTGTGAAAGGTCATCGTAAGATTTACAAGTCAGACGGAACAAAGCTTATAGTGGATGTTCAGAAATCTGTATTAAGCGATTTTGGAAGTGCCGATGATGTTGTTGCGCAATTACCAACAGTGTCAGGTAGCGATGGTAGCTATTCTGTCTTTGGACGAGGAAATGCCGAAGTGTATATCAACAATCGGAAGATGAGGGACAAAAGTGAGTTGAGCCGCTTGAATTCCAAGGATATTTCTACGATAGAGGTAATCAACAATCCTGGGGTAGAGTATGATGCAGACACCCACGCTGTCATTAAAATCAACTTAAAACATAAGATTGATGGAGGATTAGGCATCAGAACTTCAGTATTTGACAGCCAAGGCAGAAAAAACTCTGATTCGGAACAGTTGCAGCTCACTTACGATACCAAAAATATAAATGGATTTCTTTCTTTCACTAATTCAAGCAATAGATATAAAACAGACCAAACCAATAAGGAACAGACTTTGGCTAATCATTCTGTCTGGAATATGGAAAGTGATATGCCTAAATGGAATTCCAATTATTATAATCAAACCATTAACGGAGGTATCAGTGCAGAGTTGGCAAAGAATCATACCATAGGCGCAAGTTTGTCATACTCCAAGGAAACGGACAAGTGGGGAGGACATTCTGCCAGCCAAATGTTTCATGACAATCTTATGTTTGAAGATTTATCCTCTAACATCCATTCTCATGCGAACTATGATCAATGGATGGGAAACATCTTCTATGATGGAAAATTCTCCCAGAAATGGGAAATGACATTGAATGCTGATTATGTTGGCAGAAAAGCGGCAGACAGCCGTCTTAATCAAGAAGCAGGAAGCATGACGGATGCGCATGAGGTGAAAAATGAAAATGAGACTACTCACGACATTTATGCAGGAAATGTGAAAATCAATTATCAAGCCAACAAGAACTTGGCTTTTAACATAGGTGCTGATGCAAGCTATGTGGAAGAAGAAAAGGATTATCAGAGTCTTGAAAACGAGGAGTCAAGCGCAATGAGTCGTCTCCATGCAGAAGAGACAAAACTTGCCACATTTGCCAGTGGCAATGTATCCATTGCCAAGTTGTCTGCCCAATTGGGTTTGCGATTTGAGTCATTTCGCATGCTGTATCGTGATGCCATCTCCCAAAATAGCTTGGTAGATAAGACTTATCGTCATTTTTATCCTTCCTTCTCATTGTCCTTGCCTGTAAAGAACGTTGAAATGGGATTAAGCATGACAACCAAGGTAAAACGTCCAAGCTATTACGAACTTAGAAACAGTGAAGAGTATTTCAATCGTTATTCCATCGAAGCTGGTAATCCATGGTTGCTTCCACAATATACGACGGATATATCCTATTCGTTGCAATGGCATCAATTACGTTTCTCTGTCGATTATCAAAGGATAAAGGATTACATCATCTCAACGAATGTCATTCAGCAAGCAGACCCATTGGTGGCAATGTCAAAGCCTGAAAATTTTCCACATTATTCTGCAGTAAACGCAAGTTTGGCTTATCATACGAATGTGGGTGTTTGGGAACCATATCTCAACCTTAACATAATGCGAACTTATATGTCACTCTACAATACGGATGGAAGCAAAATCAAGAATGACAAGCCTTACCTATCAATGTCGTTCAACAGCTATTTCAATTTGCCTCACCATTGGATGCCTTATGTACTGCTAAGTTACAATTCTGATGGAAACATGAGGGAATATCGAGTTAGACAGGCATTATGGCTGAGCCTCGGAGTAACCAAGCATTTTGCTGACAATGCATGGTTGGTAAGGCTGAGTCTTAATAATCTCCTCGGCACAAAAGAACGAGAGACAAGATATGCCTCAGATTACATATTCGACAAAAGCAGTTTCAAGGATGGTCGCCGCATCAGCCTCTTGGTAAGATATACATTTAAAGACAAAAAGCGCTATAAGGGCGAAAGTGCTGCAAGTGAAGAAATGGATAGATTATAAATCTCTCTCAATATATGGTTCCGCAACAAAGCGGAAAATAAAATTTTGTGTGATGAAGTTTGCCAATATTTTTCTAATGGATAAACTTAATCCACAGAATTTCTTTTAGAGATTCTCTAGTTAAAAAATATATATTTCTTTGTGTGTCACATAAATTATTGTATTTTTGCAGACAGAAAGAGTTGTTTGACAAGCAAACGTATGCAATTTGCAGAATTTAGC
>NZ_JAHQUY010000125.1 GCF_019052365.1 Leyella stercorea | reverse complement strand
GAGTCCATATTTTTGAAAATGATTTATGTTCATCATCATAAAAGCCGATTAAACAAGAAAGTTGTTTCGTTCCCCAGCCCATTGGTTTTGGCCTACATAGATCGATGTAACGACTATCTTTCTTTCGTATTTGTGAATTATTTCCAAACTCCACGATAGCGGTGTCTGTTGTTTTATTTGTGTCTTTATGCTTGGAAGTAACCGAATCATTGTCCTTTTTCACAGATTTAAAACGCAAATATTTTACAGGAGGTCGTACACTCTCATCTGAAAAAACTTCAACATTGTCTATTGCCGCAATCAACTGACCGAGCTTACTATATCCAAGATTGACATAATTAACTCCAACCTTTTTTATTGCAGAACCAAAATTAGCCAGATTTACCCAACCTTCACCTTTTTGAGGTAAAGATTGCTTGTCTACATTATTGTATGTTGAAAATAATAATGCTTTTGTTTCTTTTCCAATTGTACCCATGTTATAGTATTTGATTTGTTAATGCAATTCCTCCTCATTATACATCCTTGTCTCCCTAAACGTAATCACCGGTGTTACCTTCTTCAATGTCTCGGCATCAACAATACCGTTTACATACAGGTCGGATAAGAGTAGAGGCTTCACCCACTCGTTGTTCCACAACTCCACATTCTTATCTCCAGCAACCACACGGCACAATCTCATCTTATATGGCGACTTGCCATTTTTCTTGTCTTGCTGATACGTTATGTTTTGCAGCCAAAGTTGGTTGTAGTCGGAGTTAGGCTTATTGCAAAGCTTGTAATATACGAGATTTATGATTGCGCTCTTCTCTTTTTCGTCTTTAAGAGAATCGACCATTCTACTGAGAACCCGTAAAGCATAATGACAACAGCCAACATTCTCTAAAGCTATCTGGGCGCATACTGCCGACATGGCTCGCACACTGCCACCAACAAGACGGCGTTGTTTGGTTATCTTTTCAGTTTTAGGTTCATCATCTTCAAGAATAGGTATGGTTGTAACCTCCTCTTCATAAGGCTTTAGCCAATCCTCCATGCGTTTGTCAATATCCGAGAGCATGGTTCTGATGGAACCGCTATCGGGATATTGGCGAGCAAACATGAGGATGTAGAGTAGGTGTTTCTCGAAACTGTCAAAGTCACACCCCTTCTTATTGAATATAGGTGTATTATAGATGTATGCAAGTTTGTCAGATTTGATAGCATCTGTAATAATGCTCTCGCTAATCTTGGTCTTCTTGCTGTTCATCCGGAAGTTCAGACTCTCCAACACGTGTTGCAGTGTATATGAAATCTTTTCAAGAACGTCCTTGTCATTACAGAAGATACGATAGTCATCACGATAACGGATTATCTCATACTTAGCCTTAATGCCTTCTTTTCTTATCGCTTCATGGAGTAACAGGTCAGAATAGCCAAGGATTATCTCACCGATAAAGTCAAATATGGCACTTCCCTGTGGAATGCCAATATTGCGCCCTTGTTGGAAGGCACGGAGAAACTTTTGGATGTTCTTAGCTATCGGATTTTTTGTTTCCTGTTCGAACTCTGTATCTTTGAATGAAAATGCCCAATCAAATACTTGTGGATTCACCGAACCATAACAGTTGGTGATGTCTGTGATGAATATATAACGGTATTCCAAGGACAGCTCTATGCTCTGTTGTTCCATAGTACTCCACCAATTGAGTATAGTTGTGGATTTATGAAACGGCTCTTTTTCCTTAGGTATGACAGGCAATGCGCAAGATGTAATATGTGGCACATTAAACTTCTCAAAGAGTAACTTTATAACCGTCCATGATTGCTCATTACAAATTTCCCTGACAAGAAAATAATAGAGGAATGGATTTGCAAGAATAATAGGACGAACTGCATAGCGACCATCCTTGTTTAGCAAAATGTCAAGGTTTACATCTGATAATAGCTCTGGTGACATGCCCTCTTGCAAACACTCCTCATAGGGCGTTTTGCCAACTGCGTTCTTGACATTTTGGAGCAAATCATCGAATACAAAGTATTCAGGTAACTCGAATCCATGATATTGTTCTGATTTCAAAAAGAAATCCATTGCCTCTGTATGATTAAGACTAAGTATATTTTTCATTTTTTCTGTCATATATATTATGTTGATTTAATGTTCTACATACGGTTTCATCGCATTCTTTGGTACATACGCTGTTGCCACCAAATACCCATCAAAGAGTTCAACCAACACCCTCTGCTGTCCAGCAATTCTTGCCACTCTACCACGTATATCCTTAAACTCTCCTTTTGTAATAACGACTTCATCCCCTAACTTATATTTGATGTTCTCCGAAGTAACTGGGATGATATGAGGATTATGTATGGAGGTTAAGCGAATGAAATTGTCCATAGCTGCATAAGAGATGACAAGAGGTGGATTTTTGGTTGGCGAATTTTCACAATGTGAGGTATGGTCATAATAGTAACTCAACAAAGCTCTATTTTCAAGAGGCTTGATGCTCTTGTCTTGCAAAAGATAGTCTACTCGTTCTGCTGAGGCATGAACAAAGAGAAATGAGGAGAGAAGAGGCTCTGTGATGATTCGCTTCTTTCCTTTCTTTTTTACCTCTTTATATCGTAAAGGAACATAACATTCGAGTCCTTTAGCTTCTACCAATGCTTTTGCCTTAATAATACGCCCATACGAAACGCGCAGAACAAACCATTGCTTGTTTTCAAATGGCACATTCTCTACCGACACCCCACCTCTGTTCTTTGAGATGGAGGGCGTACAAGAGGTAAGTCTTGCACTTGGACACGATGAACCTGTGTCAGTCGGTTGCCCATTATACAATGAAGCGTCAGCCGTTGGAGGCTGTTTGGTGTTATCTTCCAATGTTATTGATCAGAGGTTAGATTAAACCAATAGACTTTTTCTTGATAGAATTGTCAAATATTGACTACAAAAATAAAGAAAGTTGTTGAGATTAAAGAACTATATCTTGGAAATCTTTGCATTTGGGCGATTTTTAACATTTAGAGAGTGCATTGCCCAATTATAAATAAAAAGCTATTGCCATTGCCCAGTTAGTGTCACTACAAGCTACATATATTTTTACCGATAGTTATCCATTTTTACTGAAAACGAATTATGTGGAGCTATGAGCATCTATATTTGACTTGTTTTTGCTTGTTTCAATCCCATAATTTAGCATCCATATTTGTACCAACAAAAGCTAAATTGCTGATTATCAGTATGGTTTATTTTCGAGGAGGTGAAGTAAACTTGACTTTTAAGAACAGACATTCTGAATAAGAATAAATAATAAGGCGTACAACTGAAATCTTATGGATATCGGTTGTACGCCTTTTTTGTTACACGGACTTGTGTATCTTGTTCAGCATTTATGTATCTTGTTCAGCATCTCCGTCAAGTTGCGGGATGACTGGAAGATATTTGATTGTGGCTGGAAGATACGCTGGGAGATATCCCGTTCTCAAGTTTATCTTCCAACCTTTATTGCATTTGTTGTCAGAGAGTTGCGCCGATTCTGGAAGATATGGCAGATTTTTTCGCGTACAAAGTCATTGTGTGTGTAGTAGTGTCTGCTTCCGTTTGGTGCCGTTTTATTTGTGTTCCTAACGATATTCTTGGCGTATGATAATACCCCAGTTCGGGATAAGAAATAGTTTATAAAAAAAGTTGGTAGTCTCATA
>NZ_JAHQUY010000124.1 GCF_019052365.1 Leyella stercorea | reverse complement strand
CAAGAAACAGAATAAAACGATTGGCATTATTAGGGCTTTCTCCAGTCTCTCGATATCTTAACGTTATCATGCAATTTCAATGCCGTTTCAAAACTTATGAAGAGTTTGAGACATTTTACACAGCTCAGAACTATGGTGATAGACAATATTTTTTCACCGAAAAAGGATTATAACATGAGCCGACTGATTCTAAGCGAAAGCCTAAGGTCAGTCGGTTTTTTACATCCCACAATTCTGTGCAATCATCATTCCTACACCACCAGCGACCACAAAGATACCAATAGTGAAGAAGAACCAGAAGAACCATTGGGCATAGTGACCGAGGTAGCAACCATCATATTCCTTGTATCGTTCACGAACTTTCTTCCGTTCATCAGCAAACATGGAATTGACCTCACGGATATGCTCCTGCATCTGTGAGACCATCCATTGGCGTTCTTTGGCAAACAGTTCTTGGATTTTCTGCCAGTCAGCATCATTGACATTTACAGACACCTTTAATTTTGTGGGAGCATTTTCCAAAACTTTGTCTATGTGCTGATTGATGGTATCTACCTTTTTGCTGATAGTAGTCACAGCACCACCTAATTTGGCTTCTGCACGTTGATACTGCTGAATAGCAGATTCCAGTTCAAGTGTAGCATTGATGAAGGTATTTGTAGCCTTGTCAATGTCCTCACTCAACTGCTTCAACTCAGGAACACGGTTTACAAGTCCGTCTTCGGCTTGCTGTTCCTCAACCTCGTTTTCGACATCATTCATCATGTTGTCGAAGTCGGATCTTTCTTCTGTGTCTATGTTTATCTTGCTTTTTCTGATTGCCATATTGTCATTGATTTATCGGTGGAAACTTCTGCTGCGTGGTTTAGGCTTGCACATGGAATGAGCCATCTGTGCGCAACGGTGGGCAAACCTCCAATCATCTTCATCATCCTTCTTGCCCCAACCAGAAGAAGGAGCAGAACCGCCACCGCCACATGACTCCGACATGGAAGTGGCAGCATCAATATACCCTGCAAACAACAGCATTGCTACATGAGCGACATTCTCTATTGTCGCTATATCATTATCCTCTGGAACCTGAACCTCATTAGTAAAGACATCTTTGACAGAGTTCGGAATCCACACTTTTTTGACTCCATCGCCAATGTTGATTGTGAATGCCGTTTTTGTAGGTTGAGGTTGCGCCTTTGGTTGTGATGCTATTGGAGTCTGAACGACAGGACGAACTGGGCGAGGCGTAGAAGCAACGGATGGAGAAACAGGCTTTGTCTTGACTTGTGTAGGTTGTGGGTGCAGTTTCTTCCAGGTGTCTTCAATCTTTGACACCATGAACTTCCTGCCAATCTCCGAAGCCTTGAATACGGAAGCGTTCTTGCCGACAGTATAGCCGACAAGTTCCCTTTGTTTGTCATAGCGTGGGTTTACCTCATAACCTTTCATGCGCAACAGATTGAAGTATCTGTCAATGTTGAACTGTTGCATATCTTTGAGAGTATGTTCGCAATCCTCCGCAAGCTCCACTTTCCGCATATTCCGAATTTCCTGCGGTTGTTCCCACCCATGCCGCATATTGATGATTTCCGCAGCCTTCATTGCCCGAAGATGAATATCATGTACATCGTTGGTGTTACCCTCCGTGTCCACACGACAGCAGTCAATGTGAAGGTGTAGCGTTCCTGACTTGGAATCCGAGTGCAGTCCACCCACATTCATAGAATTGGTGAAGTTGGTCTTTATCTCATTGGAGAAACCGTTGGGCGTAAGTCCTACAGAATCCAAAACTTCCAATGCTTCGTCTTGGAGGTTTGACCAATCTTCCATCGTGAAGTTGGCAGATTCCTCTTTTGATGGGGAAAGTACAAAAGTGGTCATGAACCTTTCCAACTTTCTGCCCACCGTCCTTTCCGCCTGATGATACTGGCAATGATGCTTCATCATGTACCAGATGGCGGTAGGGTCAAGACCATCGGGCATATTGTTCACCTTGACCGTCTTTGCATTCTCCTTTTCCAATGCGTACCTTACGGAATTACCTCCATACGATACTACCTTTGCGAGCATAATCATGAATCCTCCTTTGATTTGGTCTGTACGTTTGTTGCGATATTCTCTTCAATGTTATACCAATGTTGGATAAGTCCTGCAACGGCATCAATCCACCAACGCATGAACTTCTCATTTTTGAAGAACCGAGCCTTTTCCTCAGCCGTTTTCTTGGATAGCACGTTGCTGATTTTTATCAAATCCGTCCTTGCGATGGCGAGAGAGTTGAGAGCGTCCACCTCTTCCTTGGTGAGCCTCATGCGTGGACGGTGCTTCAAACCAGTCTCAACGACATAGCGGCTCAGACTAATTCCACAGTCTTTGGCAAGCGTCTGGAGCTGCTTCAGCTCTTCTTTCGTACATCGGTAGGTATGGACTTCCGTAGGCGGTTTCCTTATGATGTTCTTCTTTCTCATTTGTCCTTGTCTCTGATTAAAATGGGATGATTACAAGCACCTTGCAAAGGTGGTCACGACTGCGAGCCTGCGAGTAGTCCGAGAAACTTTTAGGAATGCAGAAAGACGGACACGGCTTCTGTATTACAAAAGGATTTCTCGAAAAGTACCTATAAAATGACGGCACTTTTAACAGCGTCCGTCCCCAAGGCTGCTTAAACGTATAACAGTTTGGCGGTAGCCTATGGCGGTCAATCGTCCTTTGGTATGATTTCTCTGTATGGTGGCTCATAAGCCTCTTTATGCCTATTGATTGCCGTTATGGTAGCTGTTAGCCTTGTAACCATTGGCATTAGAACCGTTAGACTGTTGTGTTTGACCTCCTGCCAGATGCTGTGGATATGTGTTGTGTTCTCCCTCATTCTGTTTGGCATCTGCTTCTTGTATGGAAGAAGGATTGCCAACAGACTGTCTGGAGTAATTTTGTTGTGGGAAAATTCCACCAGTAACAGCATCGGAAAGATTACCATTCGTTCCAACCTTACCCACGCTTCTGTTGTCATTAGATGAAGTCGAATTTAGGGAAGAAGAAATATCTGCCGTAGAAGAATTGCCCTTGTTGTCAGTATCGGATATTCCATTGGCAGAATGCCCATCTTCCTTGTCCGACTTTGTATCATCCTCCGTTGTCGTAACAATTACTCTTGTTTGTGGAACTTCCGTGTGGATGATTGTAGAGCCATCCGCATTGCGCTTCAATGAAAAGCCGTTCTTGACAAATCTTCCGTCCACATACCAACCAGAGAGGGAATGCAGGGTAATGATGCGGTTGTCTCCAACTTTTTGTGAAGAGGAAATGCCCACATCCTCCATAGCCTGTAAAAGTTTGGGTACGGTCTTGCGGTCTTTATCCCAGAGTTTGGCAAGTTGGGTATTGTCAACCAGACATTGCCCACACAAGATTTCCACTTGTTGGGTCTTGCTGATAGAAACAAGTGTTGTTTCACGTTCAGCAAGAGAGGCAAGAGACATGAAGCATTCCATGCGGTCAATCTTGTACTTTTTGCAGCGAAGATACTCCATCTGTACATCGGACAGCGTGAAGCAGTAATGTATCTTTTGTTTATCCATGTTCTGTGAATTTTGAATATTATAACCATAACTGGCAAGACTGTTTTTCTCAGTAAAGAGAAAATCATCTATGCCATCCTCTCCTTGGGGAAATGTCCTCTGCGATAACATAGAGCTCGCCTTGCAACCTG
>NZ_JAHQUY010000123.1 GCF_019052365.1 Leyella stercorea | reverse complement strand
TACAGCAAATCCGACATCTCCAAAACAGGTGTATGTTAGAGAGACTTTGGTCATCATTGAATATACAGATGGATCTATGGACATTTACTACGAGAGAGTAGAAATTACAATTGATGATTAATGGTTAATTCGTGAGGGAGTGCCAAGATGTAAATCAAATGGAAATTTTATGCTTAAGAGTTACTCATTTTGACACTCCCTCATCTACAATTCTTAACTAATATGAAACATTTATTGCTTATTCTAATGAGCATTATTGGCTTGGGCAGTGTGTCTGCTCAATCACAAAACGTAAAGTGTACTTATGCGGCAACACATGTAATCTCTGATGCTGTAAAGAACATTGAGGATGCACACATTCGTGAAATGGTAATTCAGAAATTCCAGAATGACAAGAAAACGTTCACAATGTTTTATGCTGATGGAAAATATTCTTTCAGCGAAGGCTCCAATGAAGGTGATACTGGCATAAAGGTCGTTGGAGTGACTGGAGATATTTATATCGACATGGCAAAGGATTCTGTGTTTGCACAGAAGTACATTGTTGACAAACTCTTCCTCATAAAGGATAAATACAAACCTTATGAGTGGACTCTCACTAACGAGAAAAAAACAATAAATGGCAAGGAATGCACAAAGGCTACGGCAACGGGTAACATACCTGTTACCGCATGGTTTTGCACGGAGATACCATTGGGTGTAGGTCCGTTGGGATATTTGGGACTGCCAGGAATTGTGATGCAACTTGATACGCCAACTTATTCGTATGTGTTGCAAGAAATGGTCAATCTTAATGAGACTCCAAGTTTTGAGATTCCGACAAAAGGCAAGGTTGTCTCACAGGAAGAATTCAACAAGTTGGAAGCTGAAAAAATTAAATCTCGTGGTGCAGAAGCAGGCAAGGTAAGAATTATTCGTATGTAAATGAAGCATAAACTCCATATTAAAACTATTGGCATACTACTATACTTATTGTGTAGTAGTATGTTTTCATTTGCCCAAGAGCGATTGTCCGGCAAGGTTATTGATGACAATGGAAAGCCAATAGCTATGGCAAATGTCATGCTTTATCCAGACAGCCTTGCCAAACAATCCATCCTGACATATGCCGTGACTGACAACAAGGGCATTTTCCATTTAAGTTCTATATCTGTACATCATGCATGGCTGCATGTGAAAAGCATAGGGTATGAAAGTCTTGTGATGAAATATGATTCATCGCAGTCATCATGCCTGATAACCCTTCATGCAAAATCGCAAGAGTTGGGCGAGGTCGTGGTCAAAGGCAATTACTCTGGCATAAAAACCAGAGGGGATAGTATAATTTTCGATGTTAACCATTTCAAGACTGGTGCGGAGGAGAATGTCTCTGATGTTTTGCGGCGTTTGCCTGGCATGGAAGTGAGCGAGACCGGAAAGGTGAAATATGAGGGGAAGGCCATTGACAAAATCCTTGTCAATGGCAATGACGTGATGTCTACAGGTAGCGGAATGATGCTCAACGGCTTGCCTGCCGATGTGGTGAGCGGAGCCGAAATTCTGCGCAATTGGAATGACGGGACTCTCGCCAATTCTTTAAGAAACAGTGATCAAAGAACAGCCTTGAACATCAAGACATCAGAATCGTTGCGCTTCACCTCGAAGTTAGATGCAGGTGGAGGCATATTGAACAAGTATCAAGGCAAGTTAACTTCCTTGCTCATCGGTAAGAAAGGTTCGTTTTCCGCTGCTTTGTCATCAAACAACTTGGGCAAGGAAATTCTTTCCTTGGAAGATTACATAGGTAGCATCATGAATTTCGGCGGACTTTCATCAGGTGGCGTGAGCCAGATGCAAATTTCCGAGGAAGAGAGTGCCATGCTGACACCTCCTTCCAATGTGTATCGCAACGCAAACTCTGCCCTTATTCTAAATGGTGCGTATGCACCTTCCAACAACTTAGACATCAAGATAGGAATCTTGCTAAACAAAGCGAAGATGAATGCCTTCGACAGAAACAACAGTTTCTATTTCGCCTCTTCGCTTGAGACAGAGTACAACGATTCCACAGAGAAAGACAATAAGACAGGCTCCGCCAATGTGAGGATAAAGTGGCAACCGACAAACAAACTGGAGATACTTTCTTCTACGTTTGCTAAACTGTCCGACTATTCGGCAACTCAGCAAATGACATATTGGGGCAACAATAGCATGGATTTGGAAGAATGCAAGAAACTGAACAAGAAAGATTTAAGACAATCCGTACAAGTCACTGGCAATTTCGGAAAAACATCTCTATATGCTTTGATGACCTTTGGACGCAAGTCGCAAGAAGAGAAATTAAATGTTCTTAATGACAGTCTTCTGTTGCCTACTTACTATGTGCAGGAGGCTGGACTGTGTGGCATTCGTTCATATTTGTCAACAGAGAACTATTTATATGCTTTAGAAGCAGGTGGAAAATGGTCTTTGCCAGAAGGTTATAGTATGGCTTTTGCTTTTCGCCATGACTACAACAAGGACAAATTGCATGCGGAGGATTATTCTTTGGATGACAATAGTACAGAGGGTATATATAAGAAATTAATCGGTTCACTCATCTTTGAAAAGACTACAGGACTGCTGAGATTCAAAATCAATGCTTCTTTAACAGGAAATAAATATGAACGTTCAACTGAGAGCGCAAGCAGTTCCGTCAGGTTCAACTATAATTCATTGCTTCGACTAGTGTTCAGTCCCAAGAGCGAACTTATCTTAACTGGTAGCAGGGAGACTTCGCAGATAGAACTTAGTAAAATGGCAGACTTTCCTGTACATCTAGCATACGACAGGATACAGATGCCATCTTCCATTCATTCACCATTTGTCAGCAAGGATTCATATTCCATACACTATCGTCTTATCAATAATTATAGCAATCTGTTGCTGTTTGTTTCGGGCATGTATTCCAAAACAAAGGGAGACGGATTGGCTGATGCCACACAACATGGAGTCACAAGAAAACAGACTTATATGGATGGGGGCAATGAAGAATGGATGTCTTTGCATGGTGTTGTAACCAAGGGCTTAGGACACTGGCCGGTAGATGCAAACGTGAAAGTGGCGTGGACCAATAGCTGTGTGGCAAGTTCTTTAAATGGTATGAGGTTCAACACAAAGGTGAATGTGCCAAAGGGAGAAATTTACTTTACGACAAGGTTCAAATCAATATTCAATTTTGACATTGGTGGCTTGTACAAGAAAAGTATGTACACAAGTTACGCTGGTAAAGAACAAGACAATGAGCAGTACGAGGCGCATTTGTACACATATTTTAAATATGATCATTTCAAAGGATCTATAAGATATGCCATCAGCAAGACCAATGGAAGTGGCTTGGAGCGAGTATCCAACAATGTTGGCTTTCAACTTTCTTACAGTATGAAAAGACTCCAGCTCACTTTATCGGGTGACGAGCTTTTGCATTTGCACAAGAACAACTGGTTGAATATCAGCAGTTCTTCATATTCTACTACGACATCATATTATATGAGAATGCCTGGGTACTTGCTTTTTTCATGTGGATTGCGAATTGATTAAAGCTCTACATTACCTTTATAAAAGCCAGCCGTCGTCGCAGAAAGACAGTCTTCGTACCTCAGACTAACTTCCTCCGACTATGGCACGGCAAGAAAAATCCTTGGCGGTATGCCTTGAAATACTTCAAGACTATACTGCCAAGGACTT
>NZ_JAHQUY010000122.1 GCF_019052365.1 Leyella stercorea | reverse complement strand
TATGAGACTACCAACTTTTTTTATAAACTATTTCTTATCCCGAACTGGGGTAATATCTATCAGCCTATCTACCAGCCTTAAAGCTGTATCTTTCAGCCATAGTCTTCTGGCATCAACATTCGAAGTTACGACCGAAGCCACCAGCCTTAGCCGCAGTTCTTTTGCATGCAGCATGCGCTATCCATCGTCTGAATGGCGTTTCTGCTGCACTTGCCCTTACGCTCACAGTATCTCTCACACTGCGAGCAGATATCGTAGCCGAGCATAGCGCCGAGCATGAAGTCTTCTTCGGGCGTTAGCAGGTTGAGCGGTCGTGTCACAATCATGCGTATGGCGTTAAGGCACTCCTCTCTGCCGAAATACAGGTTCAGGCGGTCGTTGCCAACGGGCTGTATGACGTATTTAATGTTCTGGCTTTCCAGTCGGCGTATGGCAAAGTCCTCGTATTTCTTGTTGAACGTGAAGAGCACCATACGGCGCACTCCCTTCTTGTATTCGTAGATATGGTTCATCAGAACCTTCATGTCTACTGGTAAAATTGTGGATTGCTGCATGATTGCGAACTTTAATAATTGATTGTAAGAGTGAGAACTTATAGCGTGTGGTTTAGAGGCATGGCTTTATTTCAGCCACCCAAGCGTCGATGCGCTCGTCGGTCTTGTCGTCTTCGTTCACTTCGTCGAGAGCCAGTCCGACGAACTTGCCGTCTACCACCGATTCCGAATCGTCGAACGTATAGTCGTCTGTAGCTACGGCTCCTATGACGTTGGCGCCAGCCGCCTTAACGGCATTGTATAGCTCAGCCATACCGCCCACGAATGTGTCGGGGTACGACTCCGAGTCGCCACAGCCGAAGAGAGCCACTGTCTTGCCGCTTAGGTCGGCGCCCTTGAGTGTCTTTATGCCGTCATACCAGTCGTCCTGCATCTCGCCTGCGCCCCATGTAGACGTGCCGAGAATAAGGTTTTCGTTGTCGGCGAGAACGCTCGCGTCGAGGTCAGTCACGTTGATAACGTTGTCCACGCCCAGTTTGGCTCCTATTCTGCCAGCCAGGTCTTCGCAGGTGCCGGTGCTTGTGCCGTAGATGATAACAGTTGTTTTCATAATCTTAGTTGTTTTTTATTTGTAAATGTATGGTTAAAGAATTTGGTTTTATCACCGCTGCAAAATTAGCTTGCTTCCGACTTTTACGCAATACCTAAATTCTATGATTTTGAAAACCGCAAGGCTCTAATCTGTTTCTTACTATAATCTGTTCTTTTCTCTGCAATAATGCTTAGAGTTGTAAAAATGTAATGAAAAAGTGGCATAATTATGTTAAAAATGGCGCAAAGACAGTATCCTTTTTCCCCTGTTCTGATAGAAAAAACTACTTTTGTGACATCAAAATGTCTATGAAACCAATATTTTGAGCTGACCAGACAGCTCACGGATGTGAATAAAGGAGCGGAGTCGAAAAGCTAAACGAGTAGAGTTATAAAAAAAGAATTATATGAAAAACAGTAGAATCGTTCGCACGGCAGCAGTTGCGGCTGTGTTGTTCGCGACAATCGGCGCTAATGCGCAATCAGAAGCAAGCAGTAAGTCGATACCTCTGCACGTTGAGGCTTCGTTGGGCGCTTGTACACCCAGCAATAAGGTGTTGCCGCTCGATGTTAATGTCGACTTGAACTATACGTTTGCCAAGAGATTCTCGCTTCATGCCACAACAACCACTTCGTATTTCATGCCGAAGAACGGTGCAACGCACGACTACAATCGCGCTACGAATTTGGGTGGAGGCTTAGGCTACGTTTTCCTTCCTGAGAAGAACGACAAGCTTGGCGATTTCGAGTTGCGTGCGTTTGTTACGACATCCGTTGGAAGCTCCGACTTCAAGAACACCTCCTATAATGTTGGCGTTCATTGGTTTGGACACACCGAGAAGCACCGTCTTGTGCCTACGGTAGGTGTGGGATACACTCTCAGAGATTTTTCGGCTAAGGGTATGAAGAATATCAATGGCGCCTATTTCTCTTTGGGATTGAGATTTTAAGGGCTTTAGAGGCGTATAAGTTTTAAAAAGGATATCCGCATGACTTCTCTAAAAAGCCATGCGGATTTTTATTGTTATGGTGGTGTGGCTAAACTATATAGTTGCAACGATTCGTGAAATTTGTGTTATTCGTGTTCGTTTTTTTAATTGAGCAATATAATGTGGTGTGAGCATTTCTCCGCGAAAAAACTCATTATAGAATCAGACAAGATCCCCGTAAATGATCGGTCATGAGCGAAATGCGGAATAACAAGTTTGTTGTATAAAAGCGAATAGCATAACACGGATGTTCATGAACAAAAGGCAAAGCGGACACGAATGTAATATTTGTTAAAATGACGGTTGAAATATGTCTTTTGTTGACAAAAAGCACGATACTATTCATTTTTTTTATAACTTTGAAGCGTAATTTCTTTTATGGATTACACTGGGTTCATTAACAATGGTATAGATTCTTTAAAACATTTGTGGTATGAAAGGATTGTTATTTTGTGTGGGTCTTATAATGAACTGTTTATTCTCAACAGTTTCATTTGCACAGACTCAAAACGTGTCGCAACAAGACGCTTTGGCAAATACTCAAAAGCAGTTACAGATAAACCGCTATAAATATTCAACAAAAGCTCCTAAGGCTATAGATGGTAATAGCGATTTTAATAGCATGGACATAACATCGCATGGAGGAGATTTGGCGAAACTGTTAGGGGACAACATCTATAAAGTTGACTCCTTAGTCGTTAGGGGAACTGTCGATGATGTAGATTTCCACACACTGTGGGATGCTTCCTTTAACGGAAAGCTTTCGGTCATAAATATGGAAAATGCCGAAGTTAAAAATGGCATCATCCCCGAAGATGCTTTTTGGCATTCAGAGCAATTGAATATAGAAGATGGATACATAACCCTAATACACCTTAGGCGAATTATATTGCCAAACGGAATCAAAAGAATCGAAGATGCGGCATTCTCGTATGTGGTAAATCTTGAAGATGTAAACATTCCTTCCGAACTGCAGTATATAGGTCCTTCTGCATTCGAACAATGTGAGAACCTGAAGACAGACCCTTTAGTCTTCCCAGAAGGATTTGAGAAGTTAGACGAAGCCGTTTTTGCGAATTGTACGAACTTGACAGGAAAAGTCGTTTTGCCTTCCACAATAAAAGAAATTGGCGAAGCGGCATTCTGGCGTGCAAAAATATCATCTATCAACTTTCCTGAAGGATTGGAAAAGATAGGTGACGGTGCATTTTATGGTTGTAGGCTGGAAGAAGTGCATATTCCCAATTCATGTAAAGACTTAGGTATTTTCGCATTTAAACTAAACAAAGAACTCAAGGAGATGCATCTGCCTGATGGAATAGAGCGTATTCCCAATAACTTTGCAGACTGCTGCATAAATTTGAGCCATGTAAACATTCCGTCGTCAGTAAAAAGTATTGGCAAGGAAGCTTTTCAAAGCTGCTGGTGTTTAAACGATGTTGAGTTACCGCTTGGACTCGAAAGTATCGACAAAGATGCCTTTCAGAGTTGTTATGCCTTTGGACAACTTGTCTTTCCTGCAACATTGAATTTCTTAGGAGAGGAGTGTTGTACCTATTTGACAGGTGTAAAGCGTATTTATAGTATGGCTTCAGAGCCTCCAGCATGTGAGGTGAGCACTCTCAATATTGGCGACACTCCTTTTGGAGGATACGATTCTCCGAGTACGCCTAATGACATCCCTGTCTATGTGCCTGTGGGAGCTGCCGAAAAATATCGCAAGGCTTGGGGATGGGACTACTTTACCAACTTTATAGAAACGGATGATTTTCCTACAGCAATACATAATATAAATATAAATAAACCAAATGCGCAAAATAAAGTTTATGATTTAAATGGCAGTAAAGTGGCAAATCCACAAAAAGGTCAGATTTATATAATAAACGGTAAAAAAAGAATTTTTATCAATTGAGTTTGTTGATTTTTTGCAATAAGCGATTAGAAAGGGGATAATCTTTCTAATCGCTTA
>NZ_JAHQUY010000121.1 GCF_019052365.1 Leyella stercorea | reverse complement strand
ACCCGACAAGGAATTTCGCTACCTTAGGACCGTTATAGTTACGGCCGCCGTTTACCGGGGCTTCAATTCAATGCTTCGCCTTACGGTTGACATCTCCTCTTAACCTTCCGGCACCGGGCAGGTGTCAGGCTGTATACTTCATCTTTCGAGTTCGCACAGCCCTGTGTTTTTGTTAAACAGTTGCCTGGACCTATTCTCTGCGCCTCGCTTTCACGAGGACCCCTTATCCCGAAGTTACGGGGTCAGTTTGCCTAGTTCCTTAACCATGAATCTCTCAACGCCTTAGTATGTTCTACCCGACTACGTGTGTCCGTTTACGGTACGGGTACCTTTAGGATTGCTTAGCGGATTTTCTCGGGAGTATGCTTACCCTCGCTATCAGGTTCCTCCGAAGAGGACCCTGTACTTTCAAGTTCGGCTCTCACGGCGGATTTGCCTGCCGTGATCAACGCCTACACTCTTCAACGAGCCATTCCGTCGGCTCGCGGAAGTGTCACTGCTCCGTCTCCGCATCGCTCCTAAAGGTAGTCACGGAATGTTGACCGTGTCTGCCATCGCCCTCGCCGTTCGGCTGAGACTTAGGACCCGACTGACCCCGGGATGATTGACATTGCCCGGGAAACCTTAGTCTTGCGGCGGGAGGGAATCTTACCCTCCTTATCGTTACTTATACCTACATTTGCTTTTCCATATCCTCCAGGATAGGTTACCCGCACCATTCGACGGATATGGAATGCTCCCCTACCGATACTTTTATTATTGCTATCCCGCGCCTTCGGTATCTGTCTTATACCCGATTATTATCCATGCAGGGACTCTCGACCAGTGAGCTGTTACGCACTCTTTGAATGAATGGCTGCTTCCAAGCCAACATCCTGGCTGTCACTGAGACCCCACTTCGTTAGACTAACTTAGACAGAATTCCGGGACCTTAGACGGCGGTCTGGATTCTTCTCCTCTCGGGAACGGACCTTAGCACCCGTCCCCTTACTGCCGGACTGCGGAGCGTGAGCATTCGGAGTTCGTCAGGACTCGATAGGCGGTGAAGCCCTCTTGTCCTATCGGTCGCTCTACCTCTCACGCTGAACATCCGACGCGGCACCTAAATGCCTTTCGGGGAGTACGAGCTATCTCCAAGTTTGATTGGCCTTTCACTCCTACACTCATCTCATCCAGAAGCTTTTCAACGCTTATTGGTTCGGTCCTCCATCCCGTGTTACCGGGACTTCAACCTGGACAAGTGTAGATCACTTGGTTTCGCGTCTACCCCCACAGACTCGACGGCCTCTTCAGCCTCGCTTTCACTGCGGTTGCGTCTCTCGTGAGACTTAACCTTGCCTGTGATGGTAACTCGTAGGTTCATTATGCAAAAGGCACGCCGTCACTGCCATAGGCAGCTCCGACCGCTTGTAGGCGCAAGGGTTCAGGATCTCTTTCACTCCCCTGCTCGGGGTTCTTTTCACCTTTCCCTCACGGTACTGGTTCGCTATCGGTCTCACGGGAGTATTTAGCCTTACCGGATGGTCCCGGCGGATTCGCGCAGAATTTCTCGTGTTCCGCGTTACTCAGGATACCACTAAGCTTCTACTTGCTTCGATTACCGGGCTGTCACCGTCTATGGCCGTTCTTTCCAGAACGTTCTTCTCACAAGTATCTTGCTACAGCGTGGTCCTACAACCCCACAATTGCGTTGCCACAACTATGGTTTGGGCTCTTCCCCGTTCGCTCGCCACTACTGGGGGAATCATTAACTTATTTTCTCTTCCTGCAGGTACTAAGATGTTTCAGTTCCCTGCGTTTGCCCTATGCTATTGCATAGTGACCGTCCTTCAGACGGCCGGGTTGTCCCATTCGGAAATCCTCGGATCAAGGGTTATTTGCACCTACCCGAGGCTTATCGCAGCTTATCACGTCCTTCATCGCCTCCGTGAGCCAAGGCATCCACCTTGCGCCCTTTTCTACTTTCTTCGAATCTTCCTTGCAATTGCTTGCTCGGAAAACCGTAGCTCATACTTTCAGCTGTTGTTATTAATTTAACTTACAGTTTTGCTTGTATCAATATGTCAAAGATCGTTTTCTCAAACCCTATATTATATAAGGTAGAGAATGGTGGAGAATAACGGATTCGAACCGTTGACCCCCTGCTTGCAAAGCAGGTGCTCTAGCCAGCTGAGCTAATCCCCCGAGGAATTATTAATTTTTAATTATTAATTTTTAATTGTGATTGCCCAACAATTAATAATTACCAATTACTAATTAATAATTTAAGAAGTAGTCCCAGGCAGACTTGAACTGCCGACCTCCACATTATCAGTGTGGCGCTCTAACCAACTGAGCTATAGGACTGTCACGTCCGATGCCCGGACCTTCTCATTATTTAGTAAACAAACTTGCGTACAAGAAGGAGGTAAATACTTACCAACTTCATTTAGTGCTCGTTTTGTATAAGGTGTTCTTATTTATCTTGACCTCGCTTGCGCTCGGTCGAGCTGCGTAAGAACCCTCTCCAGAAAGGAGGTGTTCCAGCCGCACCTTCCGGTACGGCTACCTTGTTACGACTTAGCCCCAATCACCGGTTTCACCCTAGGCCGACCCTCGCGGTCACGGACTTTAGGCGCCCCCGGCTTTCATGGCTTGACGGGCGGTGTGTACAAGGCCCGGGAACGTATTCACCGCGCCATGGCTGATGCGCGATTACTAGCGAATCCAGCTTCGTGGGGTCGGGTTGCAGACCCCAGTCCGAACTGAGACATGTTTTAGGGATTCGAGCGTATTTGCATACACCCTGCTTTCTGTACATGCCATTGTAACACGTGTGTAGCCCCGGACGTAAGGGCCGTGCTGATTTGACGTCATCCCCACCTTCCTCACTCCTTACGGAGGCAGTCTTCGCAGAGTGCCCGGCTTCACCCGATGGCAACTACGAACAAGGGTTGCGCTCGTTATGGCACTTAAGCCGACACCTCACGGCACGAGCTGACGACAACCATGCAGCACCTCCACAGGCGCCCCGAAGGGCCTCATCATCTCTGAATCGTTCGCCTGCAGTTCAAGCCCGGGTAAGGTTCCTCGCGTATCATCGAATTAAACCACATGTTCCTCCGCTTGTGCGGGCCCCCGTCAATTCCTTTGAGTTTCACCGTTGCCGGCGTACTCCCCAGGTGGGATGCTTAACGCTTTCGCTTGGCCGCTTACGTCAGACGCAAACAGCGAGCATCCATCGTTTACCGCGTGGACTACCAGGGTATCTAATCCTGTTCGATACCCACGCTTTCGAGCTTCAGCGTCAGTTGCGCTACAGCAGGCTGCCTTCGCAATCGGAGTTCTTCGTCATATCTAAGCATTTCACCGCTACACGACGAATTCCGCCTACTTCCTGCGCACTCAAGTCTCACAGTTCGCGCTGCAATGCCCAGGTTGAGCCCCGACATTTCACAACACGCTTATAAGACGGCCTACGCTCCCTTTAAACCCAATAAATCCGGATAACGCCCGGACCTTCCGTATTACCGCGGCTGCTGGCACGGAATTAGCCGGTCCTTATTCATAGGGTACCTGCAATATGCCACACGTGGCACACTTTATCCCCCTATAAAAGCAGTTTACAACCCATAGGGCCGTCTTCCTGCACGCTACTTGGCTGGTTCAGACTCTCGTCCATTGACCAATATTCCTCACTGCTGCCTCCCGTAGGAGTTTGGACCGTGTCTCAGTTCCAATGTGGGGGACCTTCCTCTCAGAACCCCTACTGATCGTCGCCTTGGTGGGCCGTTACCCCGCCAACAAGCTAATCAGACGCATCCCCATCCTTCTCCTTCACATTTCGTTCACGTTAGATGCCTGCTGTGAACCGCATATCGTGTTAGGCCGCCTTTCGACGGGTTATCCGATGGACAAGGGTAGGTTGGATACGCGTTACTCACCCGTGCGCCGGTCGCCATCATCGGTTGCAAGCAACCAACATGCTGCCCCTCGACTTGCATGTGTTAAGCCTGTAGCTAGCGTTCATCCTGAGCCAGGATCAAACTCTACATTGTAAAATATCTTTTACTGCT
>NZ_JAHQUY010000014.1 GCF_019052365.1 Leyella stercorea | reverse complement strand
TTTATGCAAAGTAGCGAAAAAAAAATGTAACCGACAAAAGAAAGCACCAAAATTACTTGGTGCTTTCCGTTAAAAACAATTAATTGTTATTTTCTAAATAGGTAAGAAGGTCTGCAACTACATAACTACTGCCTCCTATGAAAATAAAATCTTCAATCGTAGCGTCCTTGCAAGCGTCTTTATACGCTGCTTCAACACTACTATAGCATGTGCCGTGAAGACCACACTCCTCTCCTATCTTCTGTATTTTATCTTCAGTTATGGCTCGATGAGTAGTTGCTTTACAGAAATAGTAGACTGCATCTTTTGGCAACATCGCCATAACATGGCGTACGTCTTTGTCGTCTACCATTCCGAAAACAATACGCTTTGTCTTACAATTTTGTCTTGCAATCTGTTGGCTGAGGTATTCCCAACCAGCTACGTTATGTCCCGTATCACAAATGGTGAGCGGAGTTTTGCACAATGTCTGCCAGCGACCAAGAAGTCCTGTTGCTTCACACACATTAGCAAAACCAGCAGTAACGCAATCGACATCATTAATGAGTCCAAGCTCACGCAACTGGTTGACAGCGTTGAGTACTGTATTGGTATTCTTTTGCTGATAATCGCCACAAAGCTCACCTTCAATAACGCCGTATGTCTTTGTTTCATAATGCATAACGTTATTTTCTTCAAGCGAACATCCAAGCACTTCCGTGTTGTCTTCTGCGAAAACGATGGGAGCGTTTGCTGTTTTTGCCTTAGTTTCAAACACCTCACGCGTCTCGTCACAACACTCTCCTATTACAACTGGCACACCCGGTTTTATGATGCCAGCTTTCTCAGCAGCTATCTTTGCCAAGGTGTCGCCAAGGAACTGTGTATGGTCGTAACTTATGTTAGTGATAACAGAGAGCAACGGCGTGATAATGTTTGTACAATCGAGTCTGCCTCCCAAACCGACCTCAATAACCGCAATGTCCACCTTCTTTTCGGCAAAATATTTGAAGGCAAGAGCCGTTGTGAGTTCAAAGAACGAGGGATGTAAAGGCTCAAAAAAGTTGCGCTCTTGCTCAACAAAGTTGATAACGTACTGCTCGTCTATGCACTCGCCATTGATGCGGATGCGCTCACGAAAATCTACAAGGTGCGGAGAAGTATAAAGTCCGACCTTGTAACCTGCCGACTGAAGAATTGCTGCCAAGGTATGCGAGCACGAACCTTTTCCGTTGGTGCCTGCTACATGAATAGTCTTGAACTTACGATGAGGATGGCCGAAATGGCGGTCAAGCTCCTCCGTATTGAACAAGCCCTCCTTATAAGCAGAAGCCCCCACCTTTTCAAAGACGGGGGTCGAATTGAACAGATATTCTATCGTTTCCTGATAATTCATTTTTGTAAGATCAACTCGTCTGCTATTAGTTGAAATAATTCTTGAAGCGCTCGAAGATTGATTTTTTGGTCTCCTTGTCGCCCTTGAAGTTGTCGCTTCCAGCGAACGACTCAACAGCCTTCTTCTCATCCTTAGATAGAGTCTTCGGGATGTAGACGCTGATATTCACAACGAGGTCGCCAGTACCAGTGCCGTAGCCTTGAACGGATGGTAGACCTTTGCCGCGCAAACGGAGTGTCTTGCCGGGCTGTGTACCCGGTTCAATCTTTATCTTAACCTTTGAGCCGTCTATTGTAGGTATCTCTACGCTTCCTCCAAGTACAGCTGTAGGGAAATCGAGCAAGAGATTGTAAATCACATCGTTGCCATCGCGCACGAAAGTATCGTTAGGCTCTTCTGAGATGTACACCTGAATATCTCCATTAATGCCATTATGTTGTCCTGCACTACCCTTGCCCGGAACGTTTACAACCATTCCTTCGGCTACGCCAGCCGGAATCTTGATCTCGACTACCTCTTCGCCTTTAACGACGCCGGTGCCTCCACATTCCTTACACTTATTCTTGATAACAGTACCTTCGCCGTGACATGTAGGACACTCCGACTGTGTCTGCATCATGCCAAGCATAGTGCGAACTGTGCGAGTAACAACACCGCTACCATGACATGTAGGACAAGTCTCGCTGGCGCTACCCTTCTCTGCGCCCGAACCGTTACAATGAGTACATGTAACGTCCTTCTTCACCTTGAACTTCTTTGTGGTTCCGGTTGCAATCTCCTGAAGCGAAAGCGTTACCTTTATGCGCAAATCGGCACCGCGGTACTGCGGTTTCTGACGCTGACCTCCACCGCCAAAGCCTCCGAAGCCACCGAAGCCTCCGCTATGTCCGCCGAACACGTCACCGAACATAGAGAAGATATCGTCCATAGAGAAACCACCGGCGCCACCGAATCCGCTACCGCCGAATCCGCCGCCAGGAGCATCAAAGCCAAACTGGTCATATTGCTGGCGTTTCTGAGGGTCGTGAAGCACATCGTAAGCCTCTGCTGCTTCCTTGAATTTCTCCTCAGCCTCTTTATTGCCAGGGTTACGGTCGGGGTGATATTTGATAGCTATCTTTCGATACGCCTTCTTTATTTCGTCGTCTGTGGCGGTCTTGCTGACGCCAAGCACTTCATAATAGTCTCTCTTTGCCATTATATATTAATGAATAAGTGGTTTTAATTACTGTCCTACTGCCACTTTCGCGTGACGAATAACCTTGTCATTGAGCTGATAGCCTGTCTGAACGCAGTCGATAACCTTACCTTTCTTATAGTCGCCCATACCCGGAACCATTGCAACTGCTTCGTGAAAGTCGACGTCGAAGTCTTTCCCTTCTGTTTCGATTTTCTTCACGCCGAGCGATTCGAGAGTCTTGTTGAACTTGTTGAAGATAATCTGCATTCCTTCTTTAATGGCGTTAACGTCCTCTGTCTTGTCGGCGATAGCACGCTCGAAATCGTCGAGGATGGGCAGGAAAGCGCAAACAGCCTTCTCACTACCGTTGAGCAAAAGCTCTGCTTTCTCCTTAAGGGTGCGCTTGCGATAGTTGTCAAATTCTGCAACAGCACGCAGATACTTGTCCTTGTATTGCTCAACCTCTTTCTTGGCAGCCTCGAGTTGCTCCTCAATGGTAGGCTCGGCTGTCATTTTGTCTGCCGAATTGTCAGCCTTTGCAGATGCGTTTTCTGTATTTTCTTCAGAAACGACATTCTTGTCAACGTTTTCGTCGTTGATTTCGATGTTTTTCTCTATGTCTTCTTTATTTCCCATTTTTATATTAAGCTTTAGTATTTATATGTTATTAGGCAAATACCTTGCCAAAACTGCGTTTCACGAAAAATAGAGACAACATAGACAAAAAATGTATATGTTATCTCTATTGTCGTGTAATCTACGACGTATATTGTCGTGTCAAATTAGTCTTTGGCGTACATCTTCGCCTTGAGTTCCTTGATCTCCTCGTTGTAGATGTAGTCGTCGTAATCCATGAGCTTGTCGATAGTTCCCTTCGGTGTGAGCTCAATGATTCGGTTGGCTACGGTCTGGATAAACTCGTGGTCGTGGCTCGAGAAGAGTATATTGCCCTTGAAGCCAACGAGGTTGTTGTTGAATGCCTGAATACTCTCGAGGTCAAGGTGGTTGGTCGGGGTATCGAGAATCAGACAGTTGGCGTTCTTAAGCTGCATACGCGCAATCATACAACGCATGCGCTCGCCACCAGAGAGTACGTTCACTTTCTTCAGTACATCCTCACCAGAGAAAAGCATACGTCCGAGGAATCCCTTCATTACAACCTCATTGCCCGGACCGTACTGTGAGAGCCAGTCGACAAGGTTTTTGTCGCTCTGGAAGAACTCCGTATTGTCGAGCGGCAGATAAGCGGTTGTGATAGTCACGCCCCACTTGAATGTACCTGCTGAAGCCTCGCGGTTGCCGTTGATAATCTCGAAGAGAGCTGTCATCGCCTTCGGATTATGGCTAAGGAACACTACTTTCTCGCCCTTTTCGATGTTGAAGTTTACGTTGTCGAAGAGTACTGTACCATCATCGTCAACAGCCTTCAAGCCCTCAACCTCAAGAATCTGGTTGCCCGGCTCGCGCTCCATCTGGAAGATGATTCCCGGATACTTGCGGCTTGACGGACGAATCTCCTCAACGTTAAGCTTCTCAAGCATTTTCTTGCGTGAAGTAGTCTGCTTGCTCTTTGCAACGTTAGCAGAGAATCGACGGATGAACTCCTCGAGCTCCTTACGTTTCTCTTCAGCCTTCTGGCGCTGGTTCTGAGCCTGACGCAGAGCGAGCTGTGACGACTCGTACCAGAACGAGTAATTGCCGGCGAACACCGTAACCTTTCCGAAGTCGATATCCACGGTCTGTGTGCTGACAGCGTCGAGGAAGTGACGGTCGTGGCTCACAACGAGTACAGTTTGTTCAACGTTGCTCAGATACTCCTCAAGCCACTGTACGGTATCGAGGTCCAAGTCGTTGGTCGGCTCGTCGAGAAGGAGGTTGTCTGGATTACCGAAGAGAGCCTTAGCAAGCATTACACGCACCTTCTCGTTGTTTGACAGTTCGCTCATCTGCTTCTCATGGAGGGCCTCAGGTATACCGAGGTTTGAGAGCATCTGTGCAGCATTGCTTTCAGCTTCCCAACCGTCCATCTCAGCAAACTTCAACTCGAGGTCGGCGGCACGTACACCATCTTCCTCTGTCATCTCCGGCTTGCTGTAGAGTTCTTCACGCTCCTTCATGTTCTTCCAAAGCGGTTCGTGACCCATGAGCACGGTGTCAAGCACGCGGTAAGCGTCGAACTTAAAGTGGTCCTGCTCAAGCACAGAGAGACGCTCACCCGGACCAAGCTCAACTGAGCCCTTGTTCGGTTCGAGATCGCCGCTAATAGCGCGGAGCAATGTTGACTTACCGGCACCATTTGCGCCGATAACGCCATAAATATTACCTGCTGTGAACTTGAGATTTACATCCTTGTAGAGAACCCTCTTGCCAAATTGAATAGCGAGATTGCTAACTGTTATCATATTACCTTTTCTTCTTTAATAGTTTTGGAGTGCAAAGTTACACATTATTTTTGGTATGGGCAAATTTTGCGGTGAGCATATCGCATTATTCCGACGGCGATAGAACGTTGTTCCATCACCGTTGGAATAATGTTACAGATATGGCGGAGTCTTCTTACAAATCAACAGGAATAATAATGATGCAGAGAAAACAAAAAAAAGACCTTACCAAAAACTTGATAAGGTCTTTCTTTTATTTAAGATGAATTAAATCATGCTCAGGAAGTACGCATGAACGCGTGTGTCTTCGTTGAGTTCAGGATGGAACGAAGTGACGAGCTGCTTGCCCTGGCGTGCAGCCACAATGTGTCCGCCAACCTCAGCTAACACTTCTGCGTCGCCTGACACCTTGCTGATATACGGCGCGCGAATGAAAGTCATAGGAATATCTTCGCCTACACCCTTCATCGGCGCAACGGTATAGAAACTGCCGAGCTGGCGACCGTAAGCATTGCGGAGCACCTCGGTATCCATTGTCGATATACGAGTTGCTGGCTCCCCCTCTATCTTCTTAGAAAGAAGAATAAGACCGGCACAAGTGCCGAACACGGGCAAACCTTCGCTGATAGCTTTGCGGATAGGTTCAAGTAGGTGCAGGTCGCTAAGCAACTTGGCCTGCACGGTGCTCTCTCCACCAGGGATGACAAGGCCATCCTTCGGTTGTTCCCAATCGGCAAGCTGTCTGATCTGGAATGTTTCAACTCCAAGGCGCTGGAGCATCTGTTCGTGTTCTGCGAATGCGCCCTGGAGTGCCAATACAGCAATTCTCATTACTTGCCGCGCTCAGCCATGAGCACTTCTATCTCATGCTCGTTGATACCTACCATAGCCTCGCCGAGGTCCTCTGAAAGCTCAGCAAGCTTCTTAGCGTCATTGTAGTTTGTAACAGCCTGTACGATAGCAGCAGCACGCTTCTCCGGGTTGCCACTCTTGAAGATGCCAGAGCCTACGAATACGCCCTCAGCACCGAGCTGCATCATGAGAGCAGCGTCAGCAGGTGTTGCAACACCACCAGCAGCGAAGTTAACTACCGGCAACTTGCCGTTCTCGTGTACGTACTTAACAAGCTCGTAAGGAACCTGAAGCTCCTTAGCAGCCTCGAAGAGTTCGTCCTCAGCCATAGACTTGAGACGACGCATCTCGCTTTGCATCATGCGCATGTGGCGTACAGCCTGTACAACATCGCCAGTACCCGGCTCACCCTTTGTACGGATCATTGTAGCACCCTCTGCGATACGACGCAATGCCTCGCCGAGGTTTCTTGCACCGCAAACGAAAGGAACGGTGAACTTTGTCTTGTCGATGTGATATACATCGTCAGCCGGTGAGAGCACCTCACTCTCATCAATATAGTCAATCTCGATAGCCTGGAGAATCTGTGCCTCTGCGAAGTGACCGATACGACACTTTGCCATAACAGGGATCGAAACTGCTTCCTGAATGCCCTTGATCATCTTCGGGTCGCTCATACGAGAAACGCCGCCTGCAGCACGGATGTCAGCCGGAATGCGCTCGAGCGCCATAACTGCACATGCACCTGCAGCCTCTGCGATACGAGCCTGCTCTGGAGTAGTAACGTCCATGATCACACCGCCCTTGAGCATCTGAGCCAAGTTACGGTTCAATGTTTGTCTGTTTTCTGTCATAATGTTATTAAGTAAATTGTAATTAGATTATTTTGAATCTGATTCTGAATGAATGTTTCATTTCGTCCCAATTCGTACCGAGCATCACGAACTTGCCTATCTGTGAGGTAGAACGTACATGCTTGCCTATGCACGGACACGCGTCGTAGTCGCCGATGCGCACAATGCGCAAGTTTTCGGATGCGTCTTCCGGCAGACGGTCTATACTGATGCCTTCAGGAATATTGTTGCGATCAACAATCTCATACTTCACGGGGAGGTCTTCCTCGATGAGTTCGTTCATGCGCGTCTCAATCTCCTTCTCTTCCTTGCGTGTAGGTTTATGGTCGAGAATGAAGCTTATCTTGCTTTTCTTACGTTCGATGTGAGCATTGCGCGAGCGTTCGCATCCGAACATTCTAACCATTGTCTGGTTGAGCAAGTGTTCTGCCGTGTGAGCTGGAGGAAACTCCTCTTTGTTGTGTGCATTGAATATCTCTTCTGTATCCATACTCAATTTCGTTTTAAGTATTACACATTTATAAGCATCTACATCCACGTCTACTGAAGTGGTAGAGCCGAAACGCACCTCAACGTTGTTGCCCGAAAGCAAGTCGACAGCCTTGACATCCTTGCGCGGAATGTTGAGGAAGTTGAACGCATGGTCGGGTATGTTCACCGATACCGACGCCTTCTGGTTGTCGAAGTTGGCAACGACGAGCAATAGTTCGTCATTCGATTTGCGCAAGAAAGCATACTGGCGATTAGCTATATGCTCGTTTACGTACATCAAATCGAAGAAGTCACCCTCGCTTACAGCCTTTTCTGAATTTGCAATATTGAGAACCTGGGAATAGAGACGCGAAAGCTCGCTTTCTTCCTTGGTCGATTCGCCAGAAACGAATGCACGATACAGAGAAGGAACGGTCCAATAGTCGAATATCGTTGTTCTGCCATCGCAACCGCTGAAGCCTTCTTCGTCCATACCACGCTCACCATACTCTTGTCCTGCATACACCATGAACGGATTCTTGCGCATAAGTACATTCGTCACAAGCGCAGGATAAGCACGGAATGCATCGCCAGCGAAATAGTCGCTTGCTATGCGCTGCTCATCGTGATTCTCAAGGAAGTAGAGCATGTGATCGTTAATATCGTCAACCCACTGCCAAGCTGTAGTAATCTTTGATGTAGGATAACCCTCGCAGATGATGCTGCGCATAGTGTCGTACATGCCCACCTTATCATAAAGATAGTCGAAGCCAGAAGCAACATAATGGCGGTAATCCATCGGGTTGTACACTTCTGCTACGAACAGAATCTCGGGATAGGCAGCCTTTACCTTTGCTATAGCCCAACTCCAGAACGCTGTAGGCACCATTTCTGCCATATCGCAGCGGAATCCATCTACACCTCTTGCTGCCCAATACAACAATATATCGAGCATCTTGTGCCATGTGCTTGGCACGGGTGTGAAGTGTTCAGAGCGTCCGCCAGCATCACAATAGTCTACACCATAATTTAGCTTTATGGTTTCGTACCAATCGTTCTTGCCTGGGAACGCATCGAAATGATCGTTGCCCGTTGCCTTTGCCGGGAACTCCGTATAAGGTTCAGCTTCGCCTGCATAGAGGTCGATGCTCGGAGCGAACTGCTGGTCTACATTATAATAGAAGTTGTTGTTAGGGCTGAATCCCATCGACTTGTTATCTGTTGCGCCGAGATCTTCAACGCCCTCGGGCTTTACGACCGAGTGGTACTGGCGTGCAACGTGGTTAGGAACAAAGTCGATGACGACCTTCATGTTTGCTTTGTGAGTGCGCTCGACGAGTGCGTCGAACTCCGCACTACGCTCATTCACATTTTCTGCTAAGTCGGGGTCAACATCATAATAGTCGGTGATGGCGTACGGCGAACCTGCTCTACCCTTCACTACAGCCGGATGCTGGCGTGGAATGCCGAACGAGGAGTAATCGGTCATAGACGCGTGGCGGATTACACCCGTATACCATACGTGGGTGATGCCCTTAGCGCGAATCTGCTGAAGCACCTCGTCGGAGAAGAAGTTCATCTTTCCACAACCGTTCTCAGCAATCGTACCGTTCTGCTTGCACACATTGGTACGATTGCCGAACAATCGTGTGAATATCTGATATATTATGATTTTCTGCTGAGCCATACCAATTAAATGATGCCGTGGGCAGACACAGTCTTGTCGATACGACCAATCATTCCCTGGAGAGCCTTGCCAGGACCACACTCTGTGAAGTCGTCAGCACCAGCCTTAATCATGTTCTGCACACTTGCAGTCCAACGTACGCTGCTTGTGAGCTGTGCGATGAGGTTAGCCTGGATTTCAGCAGGATCGGTATGCGGCTGTGCGTCTACGTTCTGGTAAACTGGGCACTTAGGCTCAGAGAATGTAGTAGCCTTGATAGCCTTCTCGAGTTCCTCCTTTGCAGGCTGCATAAGCGGAGAGTGGAAAGCGCCACCCACCTTCAGAGGCAGAGCGCGCTTAGCGCCGGCAGCCTTCAGCTTCTCGCATGCAGCGTTGATAGCGTCCACGTTGCCGCTTATAACGAGCTGACCTGGGCAGTTGTAGTTGGCAGCAACAACGATGTTGCCGTCTGTGCTAACCTCTGTGCAGATTTCCTCTATCTTCTCATCGGGCAGACCGATAACGGCAGCCATTGTGCCAGGAGCCGCCTCGCAAGCCTTCTGCATAGCGATAGCACGTGCAGAAACAAGCTTTACGCCGTCCTCAAAGCTCAACGCACCGGCTGCAACAAGCGCAGAAAGTTCGCCGAGGGAGTGACCAGCTACCATTGCAGGAGCAAAATCCTCGCCAAGGCAAAGTGCAGAGATAACACTATGAAGGAATACAGCAGGCTGTGTAACCTTTGTCTGAGTAAGCTCTTCGTCGGTGCCCTCGAACATGATATCTGTGATGCGGAAACCGAGAATCTCGTTAGCCTTCTCGAAAAGTTCCTTTGCTTTTTCGTTATTGTCGTACAGGTCCTTGCCCATACCTACAAACTGTGATCCTTGACCAGGAAATACAAATGCTTTCATTTCTTCTATTTTATATTATTAAAATATTAATTATTCTTTTCATTTATAACATTGCGCCCCATCGTTTCAAGCAAGCTTGATAGTTAAGGTTTGCGTTATTTTATGCAAAGATACAAAAAATGTGACAATCGCTATAGATATTTGATTAATTGTTGCTAAAAAACACTAACTTTGCAGTTGTAAGCCTTTGATATGCCCCCATCATTGAGCCTATATACCCTCAAAAATCAATATTTAACACTCTACATTATAATATATGAACATTTCAAGAATGAAATATGCGCTATTGACACTTGTTGCGCTGATACTATCGGTGACTCATGTGTCTGCCCAAATCAAATGGAATTCGGCTTATCAGGCATACATAGACCAATACAAGGACCTTGCTATCGAACAGATGCTGAAATACAACATTCCGGCAAGTATCACTCTCTCGCAAGGTTTATTGGAAAGTGGCGCAGGCAGAAGTTGGCTTACAAAGTCGTCTAACAACCATTTCGGTATAAAATGCCACGGCTGGACCGGTCGTCGTGTGTTTCATGACGACGACGAACGCGGAGAGTGCTTCAGAGCATACGACAATCCACGTCAGAGTTTCGAGGACCACAGCCGTTTTCTTGCAACACAATCGCGCTACGCTCGACTGTTCAACTACTCGCGCACCGACTACAAGAGTTGGGCACGCGGACTGAAGCAATGTGGTTACGCTACAAATCCGCAGTATGCTTCGAAGCTCATTCAGATTATTGAGCTTTACAATCTTAACCAGTATGATAAGGCTAAGAAGTTCGACCAATTCATGGTGAAGCATTCTACGGAAGATGGTGTTGCGCCCGACGGCAACTTCCACGTAATAAAGGCTTACAACAAGAACTATTATGTGATTGCACGAAAAGGCGACTCGTTCCAGTCGCTTTCAAAGGAACTGTGTATAGGCAAGCGAAAACTCGCCAAATACAACGAACGGTCGTACAAAGAGGAGCTTGCTGCCGGCGACGTTATCTATCTAAAAAAGAAGCGCAAGAAGGCGACAAAGGAATACAAGAACCGTCCGCATATAGTGCAGAACGGCGAGAGCATGTACTTGATTTCACAGAAATACGGTATCCGTTTGTCAAGCCTTTACAAGAAAAACCACCTCAGTCCCGATTATCAGATTAAGGTGGGCGACAAACTTAGAGTATATTAAGAATATATTAAGCGTATGTTAATGATACGCGCCGGTCGGCACGCACATCTGAGCCGACCGATACGAACATCCGCAACGAATGATACGTACATGCGTGTCGGTCGTTGCGGATGATTTTTATTAGTCTTCGGATGCATTCTTTTCCTCTTCGAACAACGTGTCGAAGATATCTTCCAACGCACTTCTATCGTTTATCATGTCTCTTATAACCTTCAAATTCTCTGTGTTCGGCGAGTTGGGAAGCCATAAGCGTATGTATCCGTGTGCAGAATACTTGTGGTCGAGGTGCTCAAAAAAGCGTTTGCGCTGTTCCTCCTTGCTGTATTCGGGGTAATGGCTCAAGCCATACTGCACCGTGCGACGGAAGATATGCATCGGCTCAAGGTCTCTGTCAGCTTCGGCTACAATCTTGCCGTAGATGCTACGAGGAGCATGCGACGCCGAAGCACGATGGTCTTCTACGGCTTCTTTCATAATGCGTAGCTGCTCGGCTGAGAACCAGCGTTGCAAGCGGCGGTCTGCCATCAATATTTTGCCGCTTTGTATGTGATGCACGGCACGCGGACCCTCCAGCCCGAGGTCGTGATAGGCAGCTATGGCATACGCCATATTGATGTCTGCGCCACATTTTAAGGCAAGTTCAAGCGACTGCTTTATAACATGGTTGACGTGCGACAAACGGTGCGCTTTGTCAAAGGAATTGTAGCGGGGTAATATGTTTTGCTCGACAAACTCCATCAGATCGAGACTCACGTTTCTTCCATTCATCTTTCGAAAAATTTAATTTTAATTGCAAAATTAATCTATTATGGTTAATTTTGCAAGAACATACACAACTAATATTGATAAATAAGATGAACGAATCGAATGTAACGACAAATTCTTTGAAGGCATGGTTCCTTGCGGCTCGTCCGAAGACTCTAACTGGCGCTGCCGTGCCCGTGATGATTGGGATTGCGGCTGCGATAGCTCAATATGGCGATGCTGTGAGGGTTGGCGCTGCTGTGCTCTGCATGCTGTTTGCTCTTGTGATGCAGATAGACGCCAACTTCGTGAACGATTATTTCGACTTTATGAAGGGTTCGGATGACGAAAAGCGTCTTGGCCCGAAGCGTGCCTGCGCTCAGGGTTGGATTACTGCTGCGGCCATGCGCCGCGGATTGCTTTATACCACTCTTTTGGCGTGTGTTATCGGTCTGCCGCTTGTCTACTATGGAGGATGGGAGATGATACTTGTAGGTTTTGCCTGCGTAGTATTCTGCTTTCTCTACACCATCTCGTTCTCATATCTCGGACTTGGAGACGTGCTTGTGCTCGTGTTCTTCGGTTTGGTACCGGTCTGCATGACTTATTGGCTCGTGGCTCCGCCTACTCCACTCATGTCTATCCCGCTTTCTGTAATAGTACAGTCTATAGCCTGTGGACTCATCATCGACACTCTGCTTATCGTGAACAATTATAGAGACATCGATAACGACAGACATGCTGGTAAGCGCACGCTGATAGTACGAATCGGAGCGCGTGGAGGCAGATGGCTCTATTATATAATAGGTATTGCGGCTGTGCTGCTGAATATTGCTGCCACTTATACAATGGGCTATTCGGCTATGCTCCTACCTTTGTTATATATACCGTTCCATGCGGCAACATCCATCGAGATGCACCGCATAGACAAGGGTGTAGAACTGAATAAAGTGCTCGGCATGACAGCCCGCAACATGCTCATATACGGGATTCTGGTAACTATCGGATTGCTCGTATAAGCACACCCCGATGGTAGTGTGCAATTATGACACCCACATGTAGGCAATAATTTCATGTAAATCGCATAAAAATTATTGTAAAAACTTGTAGGATATAAGTAAAGTATATACTTTTGCAGCGAAAATGGCGACAGGATAAACACAAACGCCAATAGTAACTGACAAATCAAGTAACAAATAATAAGACTTTAATAATATATGAAACAACAAAAAGCTCTGACACTCAAGACACTAACAAAGAGTAACGTATGGGAAGTTGAAGAAAACGACATTTTCAGAATGTGGGAAACCGCTGAAAAGGAGTCGGATTTCAGAGACAATCGCAACCACTATATCGACGTTATACGTAGTGCCTTTGAAATAGAAGAAATCAAGATAGACAAGCCTGAGGTCATAAAGAAATATGAGGCACGCGACTTCAAGGTGGGCAACATCCACTTCGACGACAACGAAAACAAGAAGTGGGGCATCAAGAAGCGCGCCATCAACCGCATTACAGACCTCACATACGAGAATATTCACCACATCTCTGCTGCAAAGCTCATGGAGGTGCTCGACCGTAATTTCGGCGGTGGCTGGGACTCGCTTTCACAGAGCGTGCAGGACATCATCGAGGCTGGTTTCGATATCAGCACCACTACCCTGCCTAAGGATCGTCTGCACAAGCCGGGTGGCATGTACGAGAAAAAGGTGAACGACGGCTACGACGTGCTCGAGATCCCTAAGGGTCTTTGGGTTGAGGCTATCTTCGCAAAGGCTAAGCCGAAGGTTGAGAAACAGCCGGTTTTGGATGACGACATCGCTCCAAAGAGCAACAAGTACGATGGTGACGAGGACGACGATTTCGATGATGAAATCGACGACAACTCATACGACGACGATGATGAGGACGACTTCGACGAGGACAAGCTCACAGAAGAAAGCTATCGTACAACATTCGAAACAGAGGAAGACCTCAACCTCGAAGCAGAGGATGTTGCTGACGACGACTATTAATAAACCTCTGCTTTTAAAGCAGTCATTATAAAAACACTACTTATTTGCACAAATACCTAAAATATTGCACACAACTTTTGGTGTTGTGCAAATAAGTGTGTATCTTTGCACAAACTTTTTATTATTGTGCAAATGATTGAAATACCAAGTTTTAACGAACTTATAGAAAAGAGCATCGTCAACAATTGGGATAAGGATGCTCTTACCGATTTTAAAGGCGCAACTTTACAGTATCATGATGTAGCTCGCAAGATTGAAAAGCTCCACATTATGTTTGAAAGTAGTGGTGTGCAGCGTGGTGACAAAATTGCGCTCTGCGGACGTAATAGCTCCAATTGGGCTGTAGCTTTCCTCGCAACACTTACCTACGGCGCTGTAGCTGTTCCTATTCTTCATGAGTTCACAGCCGATCAGATTCACAACATTGTAAATCATAGCGAAGCAAAGTTGCTCTTCGTTGGTGACTATGTTGCTACAATCATCGACCAAACAAAGATGCCCGATCTTGAAGGCATTATCTACATCCCCGACTATTCGCTCGTTGTGTCTCGTACTGATAAGCTTACTTATGCTCGCGAACATCTTAACGCCATGTTCGGTGAGAAATATCCTAAGTTCTTCCGTAAGGAGCACGTACACTATTACAGAGAGCAAAGCCCAGAGGAGTTGGCGCTTATCAATTACACTTCTGGCACTACCGGTTTCTCTAAGGGTGTTATGATTCCGTACCGCGCAATGTGGAGCAACTACGACTTTGCTATGACTGCCGTGGCCAAGCACATTAAGAAGGGCGATAATGTCATCAGTATTCTCCCTATGGCGCACATGTATGGCATGGCGTTCGAATTCCTCTTCGAATTCCTCTTCGGATGTCACGTGTTCTACCTTACACGCGTTCCTTCTCCGGCTATCATCGCTGCAGCCTTTGCAGAAGTAAAGCCAGCAATCATCATTGCTGTACCTTTGGTTATCGAGAAGATTATCCGCAAAAAGGTGCTGCCTAAGCTTCAGACCAATCGCATGCGTCTGTTGCTCAACATGCCGTTTGTAAACAAGAAGGTTTTCGAGAAGATTCGCGAGCAGGTTGTAAATGCGTTCGGTGGCAAGTTCTATGAGATTATCGTTGGCGGTGCTGCTTTCAACCAGGAAGTAGAGCAGTTCTTGCAGCGTATTGAATTCCCGTATACTGTTGGTTACGGCGCTACCGAGTGTGCTCCTATTATATGCTATGCAGATTGTCACGACTTTGTTGCAGGTTCGTGCGGCAAGCCTGTTGTACACATGGAGGTTAAGATTGACAGCCCGGATCCGCAGAATGTACCTGGCGAGATTCTTGCTCGTGGTCTTAACGTAATGCTCGGATACTTCAAGAACGAAGAGGCTACAGCACAGACACTCGATGCAGATGGCTGGTATCATACCGGCGACCTCGGTCTTATGGACGCAGACGGCAATGTATTTATTAAGGGACGCTCAAAGAATATGCTTCTCGGTGCTTCTGGTCAGAACATCTATCCGGAGGAGATTGAGGATAAGCTCAACTCGCTGAATATGGTTAACGAGTGCATTGTCGTTCAACGTGGCGAGAAACTTGTTGGTCTTGTTTACCCTGACTTCGACGAGGCTGCTACAATGCAGCTCAACGACTCCGACCTTGAGAACATCATGGAGGAGAACCGCCAGGAGCTCAATGCTTCACAACCACCCTACTGCCGTCTTGCTGCTATTGAGATTGTGAAAGAGGAGTTTGAGAAGACACCTAAGAAGAGCATCAAGCGCTACTTGTACAAGTAGTGCTAATGCTTGTAAGCAAGGACATTTAGAATAATACTTTATAAGTTTTAAAGCACGCACTCCGTGCTTTTACAATAAAAAAAAGGATAATTATGAAAGCTGTTTAAATATTACAGCAATCATAATTATCCTTATTTATTATGCCATTATCGATTATTTCTTTTCAACCGGAACTGCATACCAATCGCCGGTTTCCTTTACAAGCTTGCGTCCGAAGCTTGCCGGATAACCAGGACGTGTTACAGACTGGAGCAACTTGCCGTCTTTCTCCTTCTTTACAGCCATGTCGTTGTACTTGACAATGATACGTGTAGCAAGATGCTTCCAGCTGGCAAGCATCTCATCAGCCTTTGTATTGCTGTAGTTGTTCAGGAGTTTCAAAGCTGCAGCCTTATCTGTCTGATACAAGTCGGCAGCCTGCTTCTCTATTGAAGTTTGATTTGCGAAGTAGCTTGTTTCGAGCGAATCGCGAACTGCCTTAAGTTCCGGGAACAACTGCGAATAGCGTGGATAGACCATATTGCTCACCATGTTGCAAAGCCAGAAAGCGTTGTCAGAACTGAATGTAACAGCATCAGCACCCTTCGTGTTGTAGCATGCTGGCTGAACAGTATTGCCGCAATATACCGGTGTATACGCTACCATGTTTGCATCGTCATTGCCGAACCACAATACTCCACCGATTTCGCGTGGCAACCATGAACGCAACTGCGACACAAATGTGAAAGCAGTCTGCTGCGTAGAGATAGGACGCTCGTTGAAATACTGCTTGCCATCAACGGTGAAAGTCAAAGGAGTCGGGCGATAAGGCATCTCATAGATACCGCCACCAATGCTTGTTGTGTCGAGTGCAAGAGCTGTACCTTCATAATGGTCGCGCATGCCGTTCTCTACATCAGCCACAGAAAGCTTACGGTTAGGAACAATCCACAAAGGCATGTCCTCTGCATCCTTATCCTTACCTAAAGCCCAAGGCAAGTAGCGGTCGAAGTCGTCAGCATAGTGATTGAAGAAGCTCCAAACACGTGCGTCGCAGAAACGACGACCAGAGAAGTCTGGGAATGCGTATGTATTCTTCCACGAGAAGTCAGAATCCTTACCATTGAACCATCCCATCTTACGAGCGTAAGAGATTACATTCTTTGAGTAAAGCACGTTCTTCTTGTCCTTCATGTTGAACTTGCCGATACGGCTTTGGTTTGCATGTGCACAAATAGCATCATCAGGTATGCGCATTGCTACCCAAACAACGCCTTTTGAACCTGCACCCGTACCCTGCATCTCCATAATCCAAGCTTCGTTTGGGTCGCAGATAGAGAAAGTTTCGCCTTCCGAGTTATAACCATACTTCTCTACAAGAGAAGTCATTACGCTGATTGCCTCACGTGCAGTCTTTGCGCGTTGCAAAGTTACGTAAATAAGCGATCCGTAATCAAGAATTCCAGTTGAATCGACCATCTCCTCACGACCGCCATACGTGGTCTCGCCGATTGAAAGCTGAAACTCGTTGATATTACCTATAACGTTATAAGTAACTGGCGCTTCCTCAATCTCTCCATGATACACGCCAGAATCCCAATCGTAAATCTGGCGCATTGAGCCCTTTGGGTGAGTGCCTGCCGGATAATGGCAAAGATGACCGAACATACCGTAATCGTCAGCATTGTAAGACACCATGACCGAACCGTCAACACTCGCCTTCTTACCTACAATGAGATTAGAGCAAGCGAATGCTCCGCTTGAAGCAAGGAGCATTGCTGCTGAAAGAATTAATGATTTCATAGGCTTCGCTATATTTAATCGCAAGCCTTGAAGCTCATGTCAAGACCCTTTACCGAGTGAGTAAGAGCACCAACTGAGATGAAGTCAACACCACACTCTGCATAGTCGCGGATTGTATCGAAAGTGATACCACCACTCGACTCCGTCTCAAACTTTCCGCCAACGATATCAACAGCCTTCTTTGTGTCAGCTACAGAGAAGTTGTCGAGCATGATACGGTTGATGCCACCGCAATTCATCGCCTCTGCAAGCTCGTCGAAGTTGCGCACCTCAATTTCAATCTTAAGGTCGAGACCCTTCTCCTTGAGATACTCATGGCAACGTGTGATAGCGTTTGTGATGCCACCACAGAAGTCAATATGATTGTCTTTCAGAAGAATCATATCGAATAGACCGATACGATGGTTCATGCCACCGCCAATCTTCACAGCCTGCTTCTCGAGCATACGCAGACCAGGAGTTGTCTTGCGTGTATCAAGCACGTGAGTCTTTGTGCCCTTCAGACGCTCAACATATTTGTTTGTCATTGTAGCGATGCCGCTCATACGCTGCATAATGTTGAGCATGAGGCGCTCTGTCTGGAGCAGAGAACGAACCTTAGCAGTAACAACCATTGCAATGTCGCCCTTCTTCACAGGTGTGCCATCGTTGATAAGCACCTCTACCTGCATAGTAGGATCGAACTTTGCGAACACGCGCTTTGCTACCTCTACACCAGCAAGGATTCCATCCTCCTTAATGAGAAGGTGCGATTTGCCCATAGCGTCCTCAGGAATACAACACAAGGTTGTGTGGTCGCCATCACCTATGTCTTCTGCAAATGCCAAATCGATAAGTCGATCTTCTAATTCGTTTACGCTTAACATAATCTTTTAATTTTAGTTTGTTATTATATTAGTATATTATTGTCTTTGAAAGCCTGCAGTCCATATTCTGTCTCCTTTAAATAAATGGTTCCTCCAAGCCATGTTGTGAATGCAATCTCTTTTTCAAGTTCGAACACCCGCTTAACAACCGCATTCTCTATCTCCACCACTCCATTCGTAATTGTGCTATCAGCACTAACTACTCGGTTGGCTGCATAAAGTTTGCCCATAACCGCAACAAATTATTTTGTTTGCTTTAGCAATAACGGCTTAGCTGGTTTCTTTATAACCAAGCTATCCTTACCTTTTCGCTTCAACGAGTCGGTTTTATTGCCCTCAGCAGATTCGTTGTTGTCCGACGATTCCGAGGGTTTTGTGTGCATACGAATCAACTTGATATTCGTAATGAGCAACATCTTCAATGTCGTTTTTGAAGTCAGATCCTGGTTCTGCGTATTGTTGTGCACCCAGAAACCCTTTATGTTCTTAATCTTCAGACGACCCGTATTGTTAATCTGCAGATGGTAGTGAGTGCTCGACATGAGCGAGTTGCTGACTTCCTCAACTGAATCGTTGCCGTAGGTCACAGCAAGTACCGCAGAACCATCCCTAACACCATCCTGATAGATAAACTTTGTGTCGAAGTCGAGCATAATCTTATCGCCTTCATGATAAGAAGTGTCGGCCTTTACCTCAAAAGTCTTACGGTTGAATGCAGAATAGGGCGAGAGAATCATAGTAGGTGACAACTGCCAAACGTTGGTTGTGTCGGAATTGCTGACATCCTCGCCGAAATTCAACTGCGATCCGCCATAGATAGCCGACTCGTTGTTAAGTCTTTCCGCAACCTTATCGTATACGTCCTCAAGAAGTTTTGTATGACGCGTATAATATACCAACGATGAGTCGAAATCTGCCTGACTCACCTTATGCTTCTTCAATATATATGCCAAGTAAGCACGCATGGTAACTGTGTCGCCAGTAGCCTGCACGTTCTGTATACCCTCCGCAATATGATAGTCGTACATGATGTCCGCCATCTTGTCCGACTTCAGATATTTGCGCGGTATACCAGGCTTACAGCTTACGATGCCCAACACAGACACGATTACTATGACGTAATATATAACTCTTTGCATTATGATTGTTATTTGTTAGAGAACAAAACTTCCAACTGTTTTCTGTAGAACAGCAACAAAGCCACAACTCCGACGCTGATACATGCGTCAGCGAAGTTGAAGACTGGAGAGAAGAACACATATTCTGAGCCTCCGAAATACGGAACCCACTCAGGCCATGTTGTCTGAATAATCGGAAAGTAGAACATATCTACCACCTTGCCGTGAAGGAATGAAGAATATCCCTCGCCGAACGGAACAAATTGAGATACGGTGAATGGTGTTGAAGCGTCGAATATAAGACCATAGAAAAGGCAGTCAATCAAGTTACCGGCAGCTCCAGCAAGCACCATTGCGATTAACACGATATATCCTAAAGGTGCCACATTTTTCTTGATAATCTTAGCAAGATAATAGCCAATAAAGCCTATAGCAAAGAGACGAAAGAGGCTGAGTACGAGTTTATTAATGAACTTCATACCATAAGCCATTCCGTTATTCTCAATAAATTCGATATAGAACCAATCTGTCACTCGCTTAGCTTCGCCGAGTGTCATATTGGTCTTCACTTCAATTTTAATGATTTGGTCGATAAGCAGTATAGCCACTACAATAGCTACTGCCATCCAAGCTTTAAATGTTTTGTTGTTCCGTATCATCGATTATTAAAAAATATGGGAGTGTACCAAGTTCGTGCATACATTATTATATATATATATATGCAGACTTGATACACTCACAATTTGTAGTATCTACTACTTTTTACGTGCATTTTTAGATTCGACACTAAGTGTAGCATGAGGTACGACGCGAAGACGTTCCTTCGGAATGAGTTCGCCAGTAATGCGGTCGATGCCATAAGTCTTGTTCTCCACACGCACCAAAGCAGCCTCAAGTCCTTGGATGAACTTCTGCTGACGGTTTGCCATCTGCGCAATCTCTTCTTTCGACTGCGAAGCGCTACCCTCTTCAAGAGCCTTATATGTTGGAGACGTATCTTCTATGCCATTGCCGTCTGTGTTACGCAACTGGTCCATCATCGAGTTGAAATCGCGACGGGCGAGTCGTAACTTTTCATTTATTATCGCGCGGAACTCCTCAAGCTCCTCGTCCGAGTAACGTGTCTTTTCTGCCATGATTGATAGGGTTTAGTAAGATTGAATATTAGAGTTATTTAAGTAGAGGGCGTGTTGCGATGAACACGCCCTCTTGTGTTTGTTATGTATTAGTTCTTAACGATCTTCACGTTGAGCTTGAAGTCGTCGATTTCAACCTCTACTCCGTCGTTCTCAGCGACATTGATGTCGAGAGCGAGCACCTGCGACTTGATGTAATCGGCATAGCCAGCGATAGCTTTTTCGATGCGCTCGTTGGGCGAAACCGTTACATGAATACGGTCTGTAATCTCAAGACCCGACTCCTTACGGATGTTCTGAATGCGTGAGATGAGCTCACGAGCCATACCCTCGTTGCGGAGTTCGTCAGTAAGCTCAATCTCAAGAGCTACAGTCAAGTTGCCCTCGTTGCTTACGAGCCAGCCCGGGATATCCTCAGAGATGATTTCTACGTCAGCCACCTCAACGGTTACGTCCTGACCTTCAACGTTCACAACGATGCTGCCGTTGCTCTCGAAGAGTGCAATCTGATCCTGATCGAAAGCAGAAACAGCTGCTGCGATGCCCTTCATAAGCTTGCCGAACTTCTTACCCATTGTGCGGAAGTTGCACTTCACCTTCTTCACGAGAACACCGTTGCCCTCTACGAAGCGAAGCTCCTTAACGTTCACCTCGTTCAGAATCAAGTCCTTCACAGCCTCGATGTGGCGGCGCTGCTCCTCGCTTGCTGCCGGAACCATAATAGCCTGCAGCGGCTGGCGCACAGCGATGTTCACCTTCTTGCGCAGAGCGTGAATCATAGAAGTGATGGTCTGCGCCATACCCATACGGCTCTCGAGTTCGCTGTCGATAAGACTCTCGTCAGCTACCGGGAACTTAGCCAAGTGAACCGACTCTGTGCCCTCAAGCTCGTTTACGCCGAGATCGCAGTAGAGCTGATCGGCAAAGAACGGAGCGAACGGAGCGAGCAACTTAGCGACAGTCTTAAGACAAGCATAGAGAGTCTGATAAGCAGCCAGCTTGTCCTTAGACATGTCTGTGCCCCAGAAACGTTTGCGGTTAAGACGAACGTACCAGTTGCTGAGGTCGTTGTTGACGAAGTCGATGATGAGACGACCGGCGCGTGTCGGGTCGTAGCCCTCCATCTCCTTTGTTACATTCTTCACGAGAGTGTTGAGCACAGAGAGCACCCAACGGTCAATCTCCGGACGCTCTGCCACCGGAACAAGCTCTGCCTTAGCGTCGAACTCGTCTACGTTGGCATAGCCGCTGAAGAATGAGTATGTATTATATAATGTGCCGAAGAACTTGCGACGCACCTCGTCAACACCCTTCGGGTCGTACTTGAGGTTGTCCCACGGCTCAGAGTTGGTCATCATGTAGAAGCGAACAGCGTCAGCACCGTACTCCTCAATCTGGTCGAACGGATTGACAGCGTTGCCCAAGTGCTTAGACATCTTGTTGCCCTTTGCGTCGAGCACCAGACCAGACGAGATTACGTTCTTGAACGCAACTGAGTCGAACACCATTGTAGCTATAGCGTGCAATGTGAAGAACCAGCCACGTGTCTGGTCAACGCCCTCGTTGATGAAGTCAGCCGGGAAGAACTTCGGCGGGATAGCCACGCCTTCGTAGTTGCTGTTAACAAGAGCCTTGCGATCCTCCTCTGTGCCGCGCGCCATCTCACCCTCAAACGGATAGTGGAGCTGTGCGTAAGGCATAGAACCAGAGTCGAACCAAACGTCGATGAGGTCGCTCTCGCGGTGCATAGGCTGACCCTCGTCGTTAACGAGTACGATATTGTCTACATACGGACGGTGGAGGTCTACGCGGTCGTAGTTCTCCTTAGAGTAGTCGCCCGGTACGAAGCCTTTGTCCTTAAGCGGGTTAGACGTCATAACGCCGGCAGCCACAGCCTTCTCTATTTCAGCATAAAGCTCTTCGAGCGAACCGATGCACTTCTCGCCACGCTTGTCGTCGCGCCAGATAGGAAGCGGAGTACCCCAGAAGCGTGAACGTGAAAGGTTCCAGTCGTTGAGGTTCTCGAGCCAGTTGCCGAAGCGGCCCGAACCGGTTGATTCCGGCTGCCAATTGATAGTCTTATTGAGTTCAACCATGCGCTCCTTGCAAGCTGTGTCCTTGATGAACCAGCTGTCGAGCGGATAGTAGAGAATCGGCTTGTCTGTACGCCAGCAATGCGGATAGTTGTGTACGTGCTTCTCTGTGCGGAAAGCCTTGCCCTCCTGCTTCAGCTCCATGCAGAGTACCACGTTGAGGTCCTCAGCCTTGTCGGAAGCTGCTTTGTCCCAAACGCCGTCGGCGTTGAACTTCGGGTCGTAAGCGTTCTTAACATAGTCGCCTGCATGATGAGCATAAAGATCCTTGTTAACGCAAGCGTTCAGGAAATTGTTGTCGAGTTCCTCGATAGCGTAGAACTTACCCTGAAGGTCTACCATCGGGCGTGTCTCGCCCTTCTTATTAATAAGGTAGAGCGCCGGGATGTTTGCATCTTTAGCCACCTTGGCGTCGTCGGCACCGAATGTCGGAGCGATATGCACGATACCCGTACCATCGTCTGTAGTAACATAGTCGCCGAGGATTACGCGGAAAGCCTCGCTCTCCATCTCGACGAACTTGTCGCGACCGTCCTCTGAAGCGAACACCTTTTCGGCGTGTGCAGCAGCATAGTCGAGAACGAAAGCCGGAGCCTGGTCGTCAACCTTCTCGCACGGCTTAACCCACGGCATGAGCTGAGCGTAGTGCAAGCCCTCGAGCTCTGTACCCTTCATGCGGTCGATGATGCGCCACGGGCAGAGTTTCTTCTCCTTGTCGAACGGCAGTAACTCGCCTTCTGTGCACTCCTGGTCGGCCTTGAGGTACGACTTAACGAGGTTCTCAGCCATAACGAGTGTTGCAGGCTCGCCGCTGTAGAGGTTGTATGTCTCGACAGCCACGTAGTCGATCTTCGGACCAACGCAGAGAGCCACGTTTGAAGGCAATGTCCACGGAGTTGTAGTCCAAGCTACGAAGTAAGGCTTGCCCCACTTTGTCCACTCTGCCTTCGGGTCCTTGATGAGGAACTGAGCTGTGACGGTCAGGTCCTTAACGTCGCGGTAGCAGCCCGGCTGATTGAGCTCGTGAGAGCTAAGACCGGTACCTGCACCCGGAGAGTACGGCTGGATAGTGTAGCCTTTGAAGAGCAGACCCTTGTTGTAGAGCTGCTTCAGAAGCCACCAAAGTGTCTCGATATACTTGTTGTCGTATGTGATGTAAGGATTGTCGAGGTCGACGAAGTAGCCCATCTCCTCGGTGAGCTTGCGCCACTCGGCTGTGAACATCATTACGTTCTCGCGGCACTTGTGGTTGTACTCCTCTGTAGAGATATACTTCTCCGAATCCTTGTTGTCAATATCCTTCTTTGTAATACCAAGTTCTTTCTCTACGCCAAGCTCAACGGGGAGACCATGTGTATCCCAGCCAGCCTTGCGCGGCACCTGAAAACCGTTCATTGTCTTATAGCGGTTGAAGGTGTCCTTGATTGCACGGGCAAGCACGTGGTGGATGCCCGGGTGTCCGTTCGCCGAAGGAGGACCCTCGAAGAAGATGAATTGTGGACAGCCTTCGCGTTCATCGATAGACTTGTGGAAGACATCAAGCTTCATCCACTTGTCTAAAATCTCTTTGTTTGTTTCAACGAGATTGAAACCTTTGTGTTCAACAAATTTGTTCGACATTTTATATCCGTTTTTATATTTTTCTATTTTAAGTTGCAAAGATACGTAAAATCGCGCATATTACGAGCAAAGTATATTGCATTTTAATTAAATGTTTGAAAAAAATGTTCCATCTGCGGCTATTATCTTACAATATTATTGATATTCTCGGCTCTTAGCGTGGAGTTTTCTGTAGATTAGCGCGAGGTTTTTGATGGCTCTGCCTAAGGTTTGGGGTAGTTCTTCCTAAGCTTTTCAGTTCATCACCATAGAGTTTACGACCGTTCTGCGTACGCAACCCGATCGGACACCGAACGCAATCTGATCGGGCGGCGTACGGAATCTGATCGGACACCGAACGCGATCCGGTCGGACGGCGAACGCTGTACGATGACATGTATTTAGCATTTATAGCGCAAAAAACATGGTTGTGATGCTATAATGCACAATATTTTCAGTAATTTTGCATAGAATAAACAAATCAGTATATATGTCATTAATATTGCCGGAAGGACTTCCTGCTATAGAGAGTCTGAAAGAAGAAAACATATTTATAGAGAATGGTGCTCAGACTGTGGACAGGAGCACACGCAAACTGAGGATAGCTCTTCTCAACATCATGCCGATAAAGGAGACCACCGAGAAAGATTTCGCACGTGTGCTCTCCTACTCGCCGCTCGACATAGAGCTGACGCTCATGAAGTTGAGAACACACACGCCGAAACACGCTTCGCCGGAGCACATGGAGCGCTTCTACACCTATTTCGACGAACTGAAGGACGAGAAGTTCGACGGATTCATTGTGACGGGTGCGCCGATAGAACATCTTGAGTTTGAGGACGTGAGCTACTGGAAGGAACTTTCGGAGATATTCGCTTGGGCTGACGCCAACGTAAAGAGCACGCTCTACATCTGCTGGGCTGCACAAGCCGGACTCTACTATCACTACGGAGTGCCGAAGCATCAGTTGCCGACAAAGAAGTTCGGCATCTTCCGCCAGCAGGTTATGAACCCTACTCTGCCTCTGTTCCGCGGTTTCGACGACACTTTCAACATGCCGCACAGCCGCCATACAGAGGTGCGCCCGGAGGATATACGCATTCACTCTGATCTCGACATCGTAGCCGAGTCGGCGGAGAGCGGAACGAGCATTGTATATGCACATAATGGCAGACAGATATTCATAACTGGACACATGGAGTATGAGCCGTACACGCTCGACAAAGAGTATCGACGCGACAAGGACATTCGCGACGACGTGGATGTGCCGCAGAACTATTATATTAATGACAATCCGGCGAACAAGCCTAACGTGACTTGGCGTGCGCACGCCAATCTGCTGTTCAACAACTGGATAAACTATTATTTGCTATGAATAACGGATTAAGAAAGATAGAACTCTTGGCGCCAGCCAAGAACCTTGAATGTGGCATCGCTGCCATCGACCATGGCGCTGACGCCGTGTATATAGGCGCAGCACAATTCGGCGCTCGCCAGACTGCCGGCAACAGCACGGAGGATATAGCCGAACTGACACGCTATGCGCATCAGTTCGGTGCGGCGGTGTACGTCACGGTGAACACTATCGTCTACGAGAAGGAACTCCAAGCGCTTGAGCACCTGCTGCGACAGCTCGTAGAGATGAGCGTTGACGCCATATTGGTGCAGGACATGGCTGTGCTCGAAATCTACAAGAAGTTGAAGGCTGAATACGTGGCGCGCGGTTATCGCATGCCGGCTTTGCACGCTTCTACGCAGACCGACAACCGCTGCGCCGACAAGGTGGAGTGGCTAAAGGAGAACGGATTCGAGCGCGTGGTATTGGCTCGCGAACTCTCGCTGGAGGAGATAACGAACATACACAAGGCGCATCCCGATGTGGAGCTTGAAGCGTTCGTGCATGGCGCATTGTGCGTGAGCTATTCGGGCGCTTGCTATGCTTCGCAGTATTTCTTCAACCGTAGCGCCAACAGAGGCGAGTGCGCGCAGTTCTGCCGCATGGCGTTCGACCTGAAGGATAGCGACGGCGAGACTCTCATCGAGGACAGCTATCTGCTTTCGCTTAAGGATATGTGCCAGCTCGACCGACTGGGCGATCTGCTCGAAGCGGGTGTCTGCTCGCTGAAGGTTGAGGGCAGACTGAAGGATGCTAACTACGTGAAGAACGTGGTGGCTACTTATAGCGAGGCGCTCAATGCCTACATCGCAAAGCATAGCGACAAATTCTGCCGTTCGTCGTTCGGAAAGTGTAGCTATACGTTCACGCCGGCGCTTGAGAAGACATTCAACCGCGGATTCACGCACTACTTCTTCAACGGACGACAGAAAGATATCTCGTCGTTCAATACGCCGAAGGCTATGGGCGAGTATGTGGGATATGTAAAGGAGATTCGTCGTGGGTCGTTCAACGTGGCGGGCATGGCTATGTTCGCCAACGGCGACGGTCTGTGCTTCTTCAACAGACAGAAGAAGCTGGAAGGTTTCCGCGTAAACCGCGTGGAGAACAACCGCCTCTTCCCTCTCACTATGCCTAAGAATCTGGAGCCGGGCATGGCGCTCTATCGCAATAACGACATCGAGTTTGAGCGTGCCATGCAGGGCAAGACATCTACACGCAAGTTGCAGGTGAGATTCGTTGTGGACGTTGTAGACAGCAAACTGACGTTTACAGCCACGGACGAATGCGGACGCAAGACAAAAGTGGTGTTCAACGAGAATCCAGAAAAGGCTCAGAAGTCGCAACACGACAATATCGTAAAACAGCTTGAAAAGCTCGGCAATACGGCTTGGGAAGCAGAGGATGTCAGAATTCTTAACTCTGCCGACGAGTTCTTCATTCCGTCAAGCAGACTGGCAGCGCTGCGCAGAGAAATGATTGAGGCTTTGGAGAATACAGCTATCCCTACGACAGAGGGTGGTGATAGTCTCCGCAACATCAAGTCGGCAAGCAGTAGTAAAGGAACAACAACAGTAAATGCCGATGCAATCAATATAGCGAACGTTGCCAACCCTATTGCGCAAGCATACTACGCAGCACATGGCGTAAAGAACGCTCCAAAGGCGTTCGAGTTGAACCCTAACTACAAGGCAGGCAGCGCTACGGATGCATCTGCTGTTCCGCCGCTTATGACCTGCCGCTATTGTCTGCGCTATGCTTTGGGCTATTGTGTGAAGAACGGCGGCAAGCGCCCCACATGGCATGAGCCGCTTTATCTTGAAGCAAAGAACGGCATGCGTGTGCGTTTGGCGTTCAATTGCGCGAAATGCCAAATGGAAGTTTACGCTGAATAGTAACTATCTTAATTGAAACATCGTAAGTAAATGCACAGATTCGTAAAATTCATATCATTACTGATAGTCAGCATGGCTATGGTTGGGTGTTACCATTCTAATCCGAATGGTAAGGCTCAGCCTTCGTCTGTCCATACCCCTGCGGGAACTCGCGATGTTACTGGATATAACGTAGACAGTACCAGCGAGATTCTGAACTTCAACTACGAATTTTACAAGACTCACCACTATGCGCAGAACTATAACTTCGTTGTGAAGAAAGACTCCATCCATTTGCTTAAACAGCAACCGGAGGAGATGCTGAGCAATATGGCTATCGACTCGTTCGCTGTAAAGAAGAACTCGCATATCGTGGTGGCTGACATAAAGATACTGAAGGATGACCCGGTAGACTCCGTATGGATTGAGGTGGCGAGCGATAAGTATGAGTTCGGATGGATTCATGAGAGCCAACTGCTCAATTCGGTTGTGCCCGACGACCCTATATCGCAATTCATCCTTATGTTCTCCGATGTGCATCTGCTTATCTTCCTCATCATAATCAGTCTGATAGCAGGTGGATACGTAGTGTATCGTCTGCAACGTCGCAAGGTTAAGGTTGTACATTTCGACGACATCGACTCGTTCTATCCGACGCTTCTGGCGATAACTGTGGCGTCGGCAGCTACGTTCTATTCGAGTATTCAGCTGTTTGCACCCGACACGTGGCGTTGCTTCTACTTCCATCCGACGCTCAACCCGTTTGCATTGCCGCCGATTCTTGCTATCTTCCTGATATCGGTATGGATGATGATGATTATACTCATTGCTACAATCGACGATGTGTATCATAAACTGTCGCCAACCGCAGCCACACTCTACTTATGCCGGCTGGCTGCAGTATGCGCCGCCAACTATATTATATTCAGCATCACCACCTTATATTATATAGGTTATGTTATCCTTATAGCGTACGTGTATTACGCAATAAGAACATACGTGCGCAACAACTTCTACAAGTATGTTTGCGGAAATTGCGGAGCGAAAATGAATAAGAAAGGTATATGTCCGAAATGTGGAGCTATGAATTCATAGCTCCACATTTTAGAATAAGAAGGTTCCGCCGAAGGCAAGAATAACATATCGCAGGAGTTTTCCGACGGCTATTGTCGTAAAGGCGATAGGTATGTTCGCTTTCATCAGTCCAAGAAGAATTGTGATAGCGCTGCCCAATATCGGAAGGAATGCGAAGATGCCCATCAACGCTCCTCTGCCTCCCATAAAGCGCTCGGCTTTCTGCAGACTCTCCTGACTAACATGCAGATATTTCTCAATCCATTCGAGCTTGCCCATTCTGCCTACTCCATAATTGAAGTAAGATCCTAACGTATTGCCGATAGTTGCATATATCACGAGCGGAAGCGGTTCAAGACCTGCTGCTTGCAGGGCGAGCATTACGGCTTCGCTGCTGAACGGGAAGAAACTGCCTGCCAGGAACGAGGCGAACAGCATACCCCAATAGCCCCAATCAACAAGAAAACTTAAAAGAGTGTCCATACGTTGCCTATCGTGAGTCCAAGGGTTATTAACAGAATTATGTAGAACGATAAGTTGGTTATCTTTGTGTTCGTAAGTGCTATGTAATGCGCTATCATCGGTGTCGTATTCACTATCAGCAACGTCAGCAGAGCGTCAATATGATTCGGCTGAAGTGCAATGAACAGCAACAGACAAAGGTTCATAACCGAGAATATCTCGAACATCATGCGTGTTCGAATCTTATCCTTATAGTTGTTCAAGCGGAAATGAATCATGCCGGTTATTGAGAGCAAAGCCACAAAGCCAAAGGTTATTATCTCAGCCCAACTAACGTTCTGCCAGTCGGCAATAGGCGCAAACTCTGCAAGACTCTCGAAATGGGGCATCAGCAGCATAACGTCACCCGACATAAGTCCGTAGGCTCCGATGAACCAATAAGGAAGGGTCAAGCCCATGAGCGAAGCTATTATCATACGCGCATTGCCAGCCATGATATTCGTAAACAGCAATACCCATATTATCGGCAAAAAGTAGAGACTTTGCACAAAAACGACGCTCATTATGCCCAGTACAGCAAAGGCATAGAAGATACGGCCTACGGCTGTACCGTCTTGATAGATACTGAAGAAGAACATATAGAAGGCTATCGCAAGTACGGAAATGATGCTGTTAGCGATATCGTCGAAAAGGAAGAACGCCATCGTCATCAATACAAGATACGAGCACGAAATCATTCGGCTGAAGATGCGTATCAGGGCGTTTACGTTGTTCAACTGGAACATCAGGTAGCCTGCAAAAGCGAGCAAGACCACCTGCAACCACATGCCGTTGCCGAACATTCCCGACAATGCGCATACGATTAGTGTATAAACAGCGGTTGCAGGGAGCGCAATGCGACTCTCTGCAACCTTATTCTGAAATCTTTTTACGTTCAATTCTACTGATAATTATAAGTCCTGACCGATGTCTCTACGGAAATACTTGTCTGTAAACTCAATCTTCTGTGCTTGTGTGAACGAGTTCTGTAAAGCTTCTGACTTGTCCTTGCCATAAGAGCTGACAGCAATGACGCGTCCGCCACTGGTAACGACCTTGCTGTCCTGCATCTTTGTGCCGGCATGGAAGACAACAGAATCTTCAACCTTATCAAGACCGGTTATCTCGTAGCCCTTTGCATAAGCCTGCGGATAACCACCGCTAACGAGCATTACGCAGACAGCTGCACGTTCGTCGAACTCAATTGCACGCTTGTCGAGATTGCCTTCTGCAACGCCTTCGAACAAGTCGACAATGTCGCTCTTAAGGCGCAGCATTACAGTCTCAGTCTCAGGGTCGCCCATACGGCAGTTGTACTCGATAACCATAGGCTCGCCCTCTACGTTGATTAGTCCGAAGAAGATAAAACCCTTATAATCGATATTCTCCTCGGCAAGTCCTTCTACTGTGGGACGGATAATGCGGTCTTCAACCTTCTGCATCCATTCCTTTGTAGCGAACGGAACTGGCGAAACGCTACCCATACCGCCGGTATTAAGACCCGTATCGTGCTCTCCGATGCGCTTGTAGTCCTTTGCCTCGGGCAGAATCTTGTAGTTCTTGCCGTCGGTCAAAACGAACACAGAGCACTCGATGCCGCTAAGGAATTCCTCGATAACTACGCGGGCTGAAGCATTACCGAACATACCACCGAGCATCTCCTTAAACTCCTTCTTTGCCTCTTCAAGTGTGGGGAGGATAAGAACGCCCTTGCCTGCGCACAGACCATCGGCCTTAAGTACATAAGGAGCCTTAAGAGTCTCAAGGAACTTTAAGCCTTCCTCTACTGTTGTGCCGTCGAATGTCTCGTATTTTGCTGTCGGAATGTTGTGGCGCTTCATGAACTGCTTTGCAAAGTCCTTGCTACCTTCCAGAACAGCACCTGCCTTTGACGGACCGATAACCGGAACGTTCTTTGTGCGCTCGTCGTTCTTGAAGTCATCATAAACGCCCTTCACCAATGGATCTTCCGGTCCGACAATTACCATGTCTACACCATTCTCCACAACGAAGTTCTTCAAAGCCTCAAAGTCATCGGCTTTAATATCTACATTCTCACCGACATTCTGTGTGCCTGCGTTACCTGGAGCGATAAAGAGTTTCTCCACCTTTGCGCTTTGAGCGATTTTCCAGGCCAATGCGTGCTCACGGCCACCGCTTCCTAACAATAGAACTTTCATTATATAATAATGTTTAATGATTAATGATTCGTGTTTTGTTGAAATTGCAGGAGGGTGTAACGGCAAATAGTTTAAGATTTTTACCGGCCGTTACGCCCTCCTGTTTATATAGATATTATTTCAAGTAATCCTCGAAATACTGTGTGATGCGCTCGTGCAAATGTACACTCTGATGACCGCGCATATTATGAGGCTCGCCTGGATACAAGAAGAAATCAGGCTGTGTGCCTGCGCCGATACATGCCTTGAGGAAAGTAAGGCAATGCTGCGGCACGCAAGTCGGGTCGTTATAACCCTGGATAATCTGGAGCTTACCCTTCAAGTTTTTTGCAGTATTGAGCAAAGATGCCTTTGCATAGCCCTCCGGGTTCTGCTGCGGTGTGTCCATATAGCGCTCGCCATACATCACCTCATACCACTTCCAGTCGATAACTGGGCCACCAGCTACACCAACCTTGAACACGTCAGGATAGTTTGTCATAAGCGAAATGGTCATGAACCCACCATAGCTCCAACCATGAACGCCGATGCGGTCGGCATCTACGTAAGGAAGCGACTTGAGGTATTCAACACCCTTCAACTGATCCTTCATTTCTTCCTGACCAAGCTGGCGGAATGTAACCTGCTCAAACTCCTTGCCACGATGCTCAGAGCCTCGGTTGTCGAGAATGAAGAGAACATAACCCTTCTGAGCCATGTATGTCTCCCAGCTGCGGCTGCTATAGTGCCAGCGTGCGTCAACGTTATGTGCGTGAGGACCACCGTAAACATACACTACAGTAGGATATTTCTTGTTCGGATCGAAGTCTACCGGCTTCACCATACGCCAGTAAAGGTCGGTTGTGCCGTCGGCAGCCTTCACAGTACCACAGGTGTATTCAGGAACCTTATATCCCTTCCAAGGATCATCAGCCTTGAAGTAAGAGAAACTTTTGCCGTTTGCAACATTCACAATAGCAATATTGCGCGGAACATTTGGCTCCGAATAGTTGTCGTAGATATACCGTCCGCTCTTGCTCAAAGATGCCGAGTGCCAACCCTTTCCACCTTCGTCCATACGAGTGCGCTTGCCTGTTTTCAAGTCAACAAAGAAAATGTTGCATTGAATCGGACTAATCTCGTTAGAAGAGATGATAACGCCCTTACGCTTTGCATTAAAGCCAAGGAAATCAAGAACTTCCCAATTGCCTTTGGTTATCTGCTTCACATCGAGCGACATGGTATTGCCTGCCATGCGGCTTCCCGACTTGCCGATTGAGCAAAGATACAGATGGTTGTAGCCATCTTTTCTGCTCTGCATAAGGAATGAACTGTTGTCCCAAGGCAAGAAAACGATAGGATGAAGCGGCTCTACATACTTTGCGTCTGTCTCGCGGTAGAGTTCGCCAGTCTTTTCGCCAGTTGATGCGTCATAACTAATGAGACGGCAATCGTTCTGATCGCGATTAAGCTCGAACATATAGATGGTCTTGTCGTCGGGAGACCAAGAGATGTTTGTAAAGTAACGGTCTGTTGGGTCGCCAGCCTTAAGGTATACAGTCTTGCCGGTGTTTGTATCAAACACACCGACAGTAACCTTGTGGCTTGTCTCGCCAGCCATCGGGTACTTCTCAGGAGCAAGAGTTGCTATGCGCGACTTGCCATCCTCCGGCTGGAAGCTAACTTCCGGTATGTTAACAAGTGGATAGTCAGTCACCATGCTCTGGTCCATGCGATAGAAAGCAAGTTTCTCGCCGCTGTTGCTGAAGAATGTGCCCTTACGGATTCCGAACTCATCACGATGAACGCTCTGTCCGTATACAATCTCACGTGAACCGTCTGTAGACAACTGCCACTTTTGGTCGCCTCGTGTGACATAAAGATTATTATCCTTAAGATAAGCGATAGCATCGCTCTTTGCGTTCATCTCAAGTACATACTCGTCGTCAACGAACTCGTTGCATTTCTTCAATGAGCCACTCTTGAAGTCGATAGTATAGATGCGCTCGCCGCTATTAATCACAACGAGCGGCTTGTCGGCATAAGGGAAAGATGCGCCACGCAAAGAGCGCACCTTAATATCTTTTGTCGGACCTGCCCATTGGTTAACCTGACTTACCGTGAAGAGCTGTGTCTCCTTGCCGTTCTGCTTGTTCACAAGATAGCAAGCATCAGATTCAACACGCACAAGCTGGTCGCCCCACCACACACAGTTGCGATTCTGTGGAACGAAGTTGCGATAGTTCTTGCCACCGAAGTTGAGGTCTTCAAGCGTGAAAGACTTCAACTCCTGAGCATTCATGTTAAGCGAGGTAAATAACCCCAGCATAACTGTAAAAAACTTAATCTTCATTGTCAAAATCTCTGTTAGAACGTTTTCTGTCACTCTTGCCATAACGTGAGCCTTTGCCGAAAGACTTGCCGCCCTTGTCGCCGAAGCCTTTACCCTTAAAGCCCTTGCCTTTGAAATCTTTATCGTCACGATCGAAGCGGTCGCGGCTCTTTCTTTCGTTTCCACCACGGCGATCGTCGTTCTGCTTGCGACGCTCTATAGAGTGGAACTTGAAAGAGCGGATGTCCGACTCTGCATTTTCCTCTTCCTCGTCGAGACGCTTCTTGAACTCGCGGTTCTTCTTGAAGCGATGTTTCTCTGCCATCTGTCGCTTCTCATCCTCAGTCTTAACGATGCCACCCTCCTGACGGAAGTCCTTCATAGTGCCATCAAAGATAGCGTACTTGCGGAATTCACACTCCAAAGATCCGTTATAAACCGGAATCTTTATAGACGGCTTCAAGCCGATTGCCTCAAAGCACTCCTCGCGGTAGCTGAGCACCCAAGCCTCGTTACCCATGAAAGCATGCTTCAGACGCTCGCCAATCATCTTGTAAGTGTTGAGCAAGTTCGGAGTAGAGATACGCTCACCATAAGGCGGGTTAACAACAAGCAGACTCTTCTCCTTTGGCTGAGTGAAGTCCTTGAAGTCGGCGTTTTCAATCGTAATATCTTTAGAAAGACCAGCTGCACGCACGTTTAGACGTGCTGTGTTTACAGCCTTCATATCGATATCGTAACCATAGATATGGTGAGTGAACTCGCGTTCCTGCGAATCATCGTTGTAGATTGTGTCAAACAATTCTGCATCAAAGTCAGGCCACTTCTCGAAAGCGAACTCCTTGCGGAAGATACCAGGACTCATATTATGGGCGATAAGTGCAGCCTCTACAAGCAAAGTGCCCGAACCACACATCGGATCTATAAAGTCGGTCTCGCCACGCCAGCCTGTCATAAGAATCATACCTGCAGCAAGCACCTCGTTAAGCGGAGCCTCTACCGACTCCTGGCGATAGCCGCGACGATGGAGCGACTCACCACTTGAGTCGAGCGACAGCGTAGCGTCAGCCTCTGCGATGTGGATGTTCAGACGGATGTCAGGGTTGCTGACAGAAATATTAGGACGAGTACCAGTGTTCTCGCGGAATTGGTCAACGATAGCATCCTTTACCTTATATGTTACGAAACGTGAGTTACGGAATTCTTCTGAGTACACAACAGAATCAACAGAGAAAGTCTTTCCCTTTTCGATATACTTGCTCCAATCGATCTTCTTAACCTCTTCATAAACCTCATCAGCCGAGCGCGCCTTGAATTTAGCAATAGGCTTCAAGATACGAATTGCTGTGTGGAGTTGGAAGTTTGCACGATACATCATTTCCTTATCACCGGTAAATGACACCATACGACGACCTATCTGTACATTGTTTGCACCCAATTGGGTAAGCTCTTTTGCCAATACCGGCTCTAAGCCCATGAAGGTTTTGGCAATAAGTTCAAATTCATTCATATTTTTAATAAAAGCAATTGTTTCTTACGAAAGTTTAATCGGTACAAAATTACGAATAATAATCAAGAAACCACAATTATATAAATACAAACTTCAAAAATAAACAGCATAAAAAAGAAAAAGCGGCTCTAATTAGAGTCGCTTTTGTATTAAAGTTGAAATCTTTTCTTAAAAAAACATGCTGTCAAGAGCGGCAAGCGGGGTTCGAACCCGTGACCTCTGGCTTGGGAAACTTTCTTGCAGCACCGCAAGTCGTTGGAGATTAGTGCTTTACAGACTTGGGAATTATAGAGTCCCACAAACAGGCCCATTTCAACCGAAAATCTTGTTGTTTTTCTCGGGTTTTATGGGTATATTTGCAAAAACCGAAACAAAAAAATACCAAAACTATGAAGTATTATATCGCAGCTAAAGAGAGCAAGAGGGGTAAGGACGGACGAATTGCAGTGAAGATTTTGTTCCGCAATGACGGTAAGGAGTTCGTTGTGTCAACAGGTATCTACGTGTTGACTGCGTTCTCGGGTCTTTCGATGTCGCCAAAAGAAACGAACTACAGGGCGAAGCTCAGAAGATTGACGAGCATCATCGACGATGTGGAGGCGTGTCTGCTGAATAATGCCGGCGCCGACACCGCGAAGATGAAGAGAGAGCTGACAACCCTGGTATCGGGCGAGGCGCATGAGGAGAAAGCGACGTTTCTTGCGGACTACATCGAAAGGTTCGCCGACACAAAGAGCCGCAAAGGCACGGCAGACCTCTACCGAATGTCGGCACGGAAGGTGCGCGAGTATGACGGCAGAGCGGTGTTCGGCAGCGTAGACAAGGCATGGCTCGACGGCTTCGAGCGATACATGGGCGAAGCGAGCGTGAACTACAAGGCTATCATGCTCCGCAACATACGCACGGTGTTCAACTGGGCGATAGACAACGAGCTGACCACAAACTACCCATTCAGGCGGTACAAGATAAAGCAGGAGAAGGTAGCTATCAACAACATCAGCGTCGAGCAGCTGAGGGAGATAAGGGATTGCGAGGTTGAGGACTGGCAGCGCATATACCGCGACTTGTTCATGTTGACGTTCTACCTTTGCGGCATCAACCCAATAGACCTGCTTACGCTCAAGCCGTCCAACGTACACAACGGACGTATCAGGTACAAGAGGGCGAAGACAGGACACTTGTACGACATTCCAATACCTCCCGAGGCGATGGAAATAATCAGACGCTACAAGGGCAAGGGTTGGCTTCTGTGTCCTCTTGACGTTTATACGAACTACCGCGACTTCTGCCATCACTGGAACGACGCGCTAAAGAAAATCGGGCGCAAGGAGATTGTTCCCGACAAGGTGGGCAGGCTGCGCAAGGTAGTCTGGCATCCGATTGCGGAAGGCATGACGGTGTACACCGCTCGTTACACATTCGCTTCTATTGGTGCAGAACTTGAGATTCCTCGTGAGACTATTGCCCTCTGCTTGGGGCACTCCTGGGCGGACGTGACCGACCACTACATCGCCTACGGAACGAAACGAATTGACGATGCCGTTCGCAAGATTATTGATTACGTCAACAGCGACAAGGCGTAGCCTCTCAACACCCAATTCCAACACCCAATTCCAACACGAAAAATCGCTCTCTCTTTGAAAGAGAAAAATTATATATTATGTGTATAGGATATATGAATACGTTAGTATGAATATATACTATATATATAATATATAATAGATGCGATTGCATGCGGTCGCATAAAGTTGGTTGAACACATTGATAACCAAGCGTTTACGACGATAAAAATTATATATAAAATACCATGTTTTATGCGACTTATGCGATCGCATAATTTGGCATATTTTCGGTGGTTTTTGGAGCACAAAAAATCCCGCCTGCACATCGCTGTACAAACGGGATTTCATGTTTATTCAGGCAATATAAAATGCGTGTTATGCGACCGCATAAAATGGTATCAGAATACCTTATCCTTATGTTCTTCTCGCAGCCAGTCAAGCAGCTCTCTGATTGCGGTTGCAAGCTCGATTGCGGTCGGCTCGCGTCCGTCTGTGAGGAGCGGCGTGCAGCGCAGTGTTTGTTCAAGTTTGTGGTTCTCGAAGCGCAGCACGATGCCGTTCTCCGTGTCGGTGGCTACCCAGCCGTCCTGCATCTCCTTGGACGGCTGGAGTACAAATCTTTCCTTGCTCATTGCGGTTTAACTATTAGAGTCTATGATAGTGTCGGAGGTGTCCGCTTGGTGCTCCGTGCTGGAACTGCGATACCTGCTCGCCACGATATTCTATAGGAGTGTCGAGCGTGATGGTCGTTGCGGTCTTGCCGTCGCAGTCGTACTGATTGCATGTGTAGCCGATAGTCATCGACGGAAGCTGCCATACTCCCCAGTTGATGTCGTTGAGGTAGCATAGAAGTATGCGTATATTCTCCGCTGTCGTCTCAACTGTGCTGTCGTTGAATACAGCCTTGTAGTCCTCTTCGTGACGCTTGCGGTTGGCAAGGGCGAGTTCCTGGGAGCGCAGTTTTGCCTGCTCGTTGCGCATAAGGAGCTGCTTGCGGTCTTCAAGAAACTCCTCGTCGGTGACTTCCTTGCACTTCGAGAGGATTGTTTCGATGCCTCCTTGCGAGACGATGAACGAGCCTGCGTTTTCCAAAGGCTTCATTGTTGAGGTCTTGGTAATGAGCAACGTTCCGTCTGGGTTCTGTTCAACAAGAAAACTCTTCTTGCTCGTAAAATACATTTTTTCATAATTTTCCGCTTGTCCGTGTTGCGGTAGGGCTGAGGTTGTGTTAATAGTTTACGATGCTTCGGTCTGCGGTCTCTCGGGTATAACGAGCTGTTCGTCCTCGGGAATATCGAAGTCGTCGAAGTCGTCAAAATCGTTTGTCGGGTTGTTGTAAGCCTCGTTCTCTGCCGCCGCTCTTTCGGCACCAGGAATCATAAACGCTTGGAACGCTGCGGGCGACAGCTGGAGTCGCGTCACGATGTATCGCTGCGTCATGGAAACATCCGGGGCGTTGCCCGTGAAGTGACCCATCATCAACGCTATCTGCTCCAACGGCACGTTCTTCAACGACAGGTTGGTTGCGAACGAGCGTCTACCCGTATGTGTTGATACAAACTTCCACTTCGGGCCTGTCTGCTCGCGACCTGCCTGATATACCTTGACCTGCTGGTCGATACCGCATGATTGGCAGAAGAAACGTATCGCGTCGTTGTAGGAAGGAACTGCAAGTGACTGCGGTTCGATAGGTGAAGACGGAACGAGATACTCCCTTAGCCACGGGTGTACGGGAACCGTCACCTCATGGTTGGTCTTCTTTGATACATAAGTCAGGGTGCGACCATCAGAAGAGAGGTTTACGGGCGAGAGGCGCAGACAGTCGGAGAAACGTGCTCCGCAAAGGCATTCAAGCATGAAGATGCGCTTTGCATGCCGTCTGCGCACAGTCTTAGGGCGATACTCGTGTATCTTGCGTATCTCCTCGTCGGTGAGAAACACGGACTGTACCACCACCTTCTTTGCACGCAGCACACGGGCATAGGACATGGAAGGAATGTCTTTCGACTCTGCGTTCTCACGGATGATTGCGTTAATCTCTGCGCATATTGTGCGCACGGAGTTCGGCGCATAGGAAGCGTCCAGCTCTTCCTTCACGTCTCGCAGGTTGTCGTCCGTGATGTCCTCCCACAATGGTGCGCGACCGATAACCTGCTTGAATTTATCAATGATCTTCACGCGTCCAGGGTGTTTCCAGATGAAAGCTCCATAGAACTCGTGACGCCAACGATAGCCGTCATAAGTCGCAAAGTAACCTTTTCGGATTGCGCTGGAGTAGGTTTTCTGCTGCTCGGGAGTGAGCAGGTCCATCCAGCGTCTTGTGCTAAGTAGCTGTGTCATAATTCTTGAAATTTAGTGCGCCTGCAACGCAAAGTTAATATTATTTATAATATTACTTCGGTATGGGCGCAGTGGTTTTACAATAATTAATGAATTAAATGGTTAAATTGCGACCCTTTAATGAGGGCCTGTTTTAGGCGATATAAAGGCACACCTTTGTGTTAAGGTGTGCCTTTACGAGGTTAATATAACGATTGTGGATACATCGCTTCTCCGTAAAGAGACCCCATACTTTCTATTTGATTATTCGCGTCAAGAACAACCGTACCATATCTTACCGTATCGTAATAAAACATACTATACTGGATAACATAAAAATAGATTTTGGGGGCTAAATAAACATAATAAAAGGTAGATGGGGTTGATTGAGCCAGATCCTGTCTTGTGCAAGATGCCGTATTGTAGCTAAAAAAGTCTTTTCTCCACATTTGACCACCATATTTAAACGCATATTGCGCCAAATAGGATTTTCCTGCCAAAGCGTGAGTCTTGACGCACGGAGTGTCAATGGCCTTATTAAATTTAGCCTTAACAGTTTTCTCTTCCGTCCAACGGTCTTTGTATGTAATGGTAACAGTTAGAGCGTCATTTGTTATATCGTTTACAACATATTTTGTTGTATTTGCGAAATAAGTGTTGTGTACAAGGATTGTGTCGCCATTGATTGTATAGTCGCCATCATCAATAAACGTATTAGACAATAGTGCAGAGTTATATCCATTTGCTGAGAATGACACGAAACAATCACTGCCATTTCTCCACACTCCTACGATATTACCATCTTTTATTTTATAAGACGGGGTTTGAGGAATGGTACTACCGCTATCGTCGTCATCACCACACGCGGACAGCATAAACATGGATGCTGCAAACGCAAAGACTGGAAGCATAGAAAATCTCTTTTTCATAATTCTGTTTTTTTTGTTTATAATATGGTTTACTTGGTGGCAGGTTCAACCCTGCCGTTTTGATTAATCGTCGGATGTTGGAGGTATGAGCAAACTCGTGTCTACTTTGGCGAACTCAATGATATTGTATATGTTCAACCATTGATAGGCGAAGTCCTTGAGGGGTGTGCCCTCCTCTATCGCCATTTTCACCAGATCGAAGTCGTCAGGACACAGGTCTTCGTATATTCCGTACGGGGACAATGCGTCGGAGTAGTCTATTTCGAGCCACTCCAAACGAGTCAGAAACTTGTCGTAGGTATCAATCTTTCCGTTGGCGGCATTGATATAGAGGTCGTAGACCCGCTTTGCGAAGTCCTTACGGATGCCATCCACATCCTCCTGTTTTTTGTTGTTAGGCATTTTGTATCGCTTGACCGTGATGCGTAGGGCTTGGTTGTAGCCTCCAAAGAGACCTGTTTAGGGTTAGACGAGAGTGACTTCATAGTATGAAGTGCCTTTCCATGCGTGTTTTCTACCTACAATAAATCCTGCCATTTTAAGTAAAGCTACCGCATTGGTCAGGTACGGCTCGTCTACGACAAAGAACGGAAAAGCAAACGCATCTGTAGCATGATGTCCTATGCGACAATTTACATAACTCGGAAGTTCGTAATGGTAAAGTGTTAATCCTTCGGGCCAAATCGACGGGTATGGAGTTAAATGGGTGCAATCGGAAAATCCACACGCAGGAGTTTCTTCATAATCGACAAATCTTACGGAAAAAAGAGTTAGTTTCGCACTGACATCATTGCTCCGAAAGAACTCCACGACTGCGTTCTGAAATCCCGCCGTATCGAACGGTGGCGCTTTGAACCCTTTCTCCTTGAGAATGTCCTGCGCTCTTACAAATTTTGTTACTGCCATAATTTAATCTATTTTATTGGTTAATAGCGACCTCTACAATACGAGGTCGTTAAGGCAAACATTGCTGATTGGTTTGCGATTGGTTTGCGATTGGTTTATAATGCAAAGGTAGTGATTTTATCGCTATTTCACGAACAAATGCAGCACTTTTTAAAGTAATGACGTGCCTGTAGCCGTGTTGCGTGACTGTAAGGATTTGATATGTACCGGCTGAGAAATCGGCAGGGAGCCAGGTGTCAACCTGGTGGACGGCTTATGATACGAAGCCGGTATCACTAAAGTCGGCTGCACGGCACGTCATAAGGAACCGCAAAATTCCGTTGGTTGTATTGTGGGCACGATTGGAGACGGGTGCATTGCTGTAGGTGTTTGATTTAACCCAGTAGTGGGGCTGGGTGCGCCGGTTGTTGCAACCGGCACTAACCCAGCCCTTATGTACTGGGATATAAACGTTGTCTCCCCATCGTGCCCGATTTAGGCTTGCAATGGCTTGTCTTCCACAAGGAGTGTGGCGCATGGCTGTAAGGGTTTGGTCGAACTCAAGCGAAGCACGCGGCGAGCGGGATGTATGAACATCCAAGCGCCGCGTGTAAGCTTGGTGTAGCAAATGTACTCCTTCGGGGAAGACGAACGTCTGCGCTGACGTGAGTGGGCTTGAACGATGGCTGTGGCACATGGATATAAACGAGTGATGTAGGTCAGGTTTCTCGATGACGACGTCGATAGGTTCGTATCGACGTCGTCATCGTTAGCAACCTGAGCGCTAAACGGATGCCATTCTTCAAGCCGAGGGCGGTGTGCGCCGCCTTGCACAGGCATTACGCCGTGGAACATTTCTGTAAGGTTTTGATTGTACCAGCCTTAGGATACGGGATACACTCTGGATTGTCCAGAGGAAATCCCGTATCTTTGAGGCGGGTATATAAATGTGGCGTCCTGCTCTGCGCAGTTCCGTGTTCTCGGAAATTCATATTGGTTTGGTTGTGGACGCAGCGTTTGGACTGCATCCGTTTTCAGGCGTTTGTCAGAGATTGGCTACAAGCGTGTCGTATGCAGCTCGCGAGGTCAGTAATGCGTTGCGCATGAGACCGAGTGACATGAAGCCGTCAATACGCTCGGGTGTCTTAGCTCTGTTCGTTGTGACATTCTTTCCTCGCCCTCGTGAGATACATCCCACCTTCTGCTCCTTGGCAAAGCCAAGACCTCCGATGCGTCGCTTGCCGGTTGCGGTAGCCCGCAGAGCGTCAAGAATGAACGTAGACAGCGTGTCGATGTCCTCCTTTACGTTGATTATCGGGAGAACCTGCGTTGCCCATGAGTGACCGTCATAACCCTTGTAGAGGTATCGGTTAATCATGTTTACCGATGTCGTGAGCGTTGCACCCCGTCTACAGCACGAACGCGACTCTATCTCCTTCTGAAACGTCTTGATGCGTGTAGAGGAAAGCGATATGCTGCCGCCCTTGATTGAATAGCCGAGAAACTTGAACCAATGGTTTGCGTCAAGATACTCCACCTTCTTCGGGTTGAGCTTCATCTGCATATTGCCAAGCTCCTCCGTAAGAATGTGCATCGCCTTAACGTAGTCACTACCGACATAAAGCATATCGTCGGAGTAGCGGGCGTAATAGCCTTCGAGCTGCGATAGTTTCTCGTCGATATGATACAGGATTACGTCTGCGAGCCACGAGGCTACGGAGCAACCCTGCTTCAACGACTGGTACTTCTCGTGCAGCTCACCTTCGGGAGTGAAGTACAGGTCGGAATGATAGTAGTCGCGAAGGACATCTATCAGAGCCGAGTGTCCGTACTTTTCCTCCACCTTGTTGAAGGCTGCATCAACGAACTCCAACGGAACACTGTCAAAATACTTCGACAGATCGGACTTGAAGCCGAGCACATCGGAGGTCTGCAACGCACACATACAGCGTGAAACCTCCTGTACCACCTTACCGCAGCCGATACCTTTCTGATACGAGCGACAGCTCGGATGAACCATCTCGGGCATAAGCTCGAAGAGAAGGTCGTTAGCTATGGAGAGCAACACTCGGTCGGCAGGCTCGTTCACATACACGGTACGGAACTCGCCGTTGTCCTTCGGTATCTGCGCTGTATGTGGCGGCATTATCTTGTACTTGCCGTCACGGATACGCTGATACATGAGTGCGCGCGCCTCGGGTTTGGTGAGCTTGTAGAGCACGCCTTTGGATATGTCCTTGACAACACCTTTGGCGATTGCGTACTGCCAGCGTTCGGGGGCGAAAAACATCTCTAAAATCTTATCTTCTTTCATAATTCTATTGTTATTTAATGGTTTGTAAATAAGTCAAGCGGTTACGATGTGTAACCACTTGTGGTTTAGGCTTGTCTGCGGCTCACGGACGGGTGCCTGTCTGTAAGCGTGTGATTTCAAAGCTTGCAAGGAAGGTTCCTTGCCTGACCGATAGGCGGGTAAGGCACCTTCTTCTGCGAAGCTTTCATAAATGATGCCGAGCCACCGCAGACGGAACGGCAATTCCTTCTTGGCTGCGTACTACTTCTTAGATGCAGGCTGTTTCTTCCACTCGGCAATCTTCTTTTCGACAGAGATGCCAGAGTCCTTGATAAGCTGCTTCATGGCACCGAGGAGTTCCCAACCTTCGAGGTTCGAGGCGAGATTCTCCATGCGTGCGAGCGACTGCTTTTCCGTGGTGCAGCCGTTGAAGCGTGCGCCGTGGAACAGGATGAGGTTCTTCATCGTGAAATACGCACCAGAACCCTTGTAGGCGTCGGTGAACGCCTTTGACTGCTTGGTCTGCCAACGGAGATTGTGACGGTCACGGTTGAACGCTGCGACAGCCTTGTAGAGCTGATATGCAGACTTGGAGTCGCCGATTGCTCTGATAGCCCATGCAATCGGAGCGAACACAACGTTCTCAATCTCGTCAGAGAACACGTTCTTGCCGAAGATGCGCTTGTAGAGGCGACCGCGGCATTTACGCTCCTTGATTTCCCCAACAACCTTGCGGAGGTGGTCGAGGTAGTCCTCTGCCATTTCAGTCGCAACGTCCTTGTCGAACCAGCGGTTGCGCTCGCCAAACGACTCTGTGTCGCCGTGCTTGAACATCTTATACTGCGCGAGCAACTCCTGCTCGACCATCTTCCACGAATACTCGTATCCGCGGTTCTGCAAGACCTCCGTGAAGTTGGGAGAATCCCACTTGCCCTCGTTCATCTCTCGGAGCATGTGGAACATCTGCGCCATAACCCAACGGCGATAGAGCTTGCCGTGTGCGATGTAGCATCCTTCCATGATGCGAGAGAAAACAGGGTCGTCGTCAAGCACCTGTGTCGGAACGCCGTCCTTGACACGGACAATCATCTCTTCGCCCATAGGGAAGTAGTTGGAAACATCCACGCCCGCAGCCTTGAGAGCTTCGATACGTGCCTGTGCCGACTTCTTGCTGGGTTTCTGCTGACCTGCGCCGTTAGCGTTTGCTACCTCGTTGATAGTGAACTCACCTGAAATCATTACATTTCTTTTCATAATTCTTTTGTTTTTAAATTGTTAATAAAATGGTTAAAAATGTGAGTGAGATTTGCATCCCACTCTGATTTAGGCGGTTTATAGCAAATGCTATCATCTGCTATCAAATGCTACGATTTGCTTGGTTCAACCCATGAGCGCAGGATAATCAAGTCCTTGTCGTTGGGAGATTGGTAGAACCAGCTGCCCCACTCCTTCTGCCAAGTAATGTGGCCTTGGATGATGTATGTAAGCAATCTGAGTTCTAACTTGCATCTCGCCACCTCACGTTGCTCACCATACATCATATCTTCGTCTGAGAGCTCTTTCTCAGACAAAGCCTTAAAGTAGCAACGTCTGTGTGACTCGGAACGCTCAGAAGGAACGGAGTGCTTATAATTCCTGTATGCCTTTTCTATTCCGTTCAACGCAACAGACAAAGGCAAACTACCATGTTGTTTCCAGTCTCTTGCTGCGATTTCCTCGCTAACAACAACCTCTCCGTTCACTCTACATGTTCTGTTTTGGAAGTTGATAGTGAACTTCGCACCATTCTCAACTTCATTGATAATCTCGTTGCATGTCATACTCTTAATGATTTTGGTTAATAAATGTGTGGCGTGCCGAAGACCTTGGCGCATATCTGTACGATGCTGATTTGAAACAGTCGTGGAGATCACGAGTCCACTCGCGTCAGTGGGAGACTTGTGATCTGTCACTACTGTTGAAATAAATATGGTCTTCCGGCACGCCTTTTTAGGCTGCGCTGCCGTAGGTTAGCTCATGGAGCAAAAGAAGTCGTCGGGCGTGAAACACACGCCTCCGTACTCCTCTTCCACCTGCTCGTCAGACACAAGCTCGTCAGCAATGGCAAGCTCTCCGTATGACGGCTCGTAGCCGAGTATGGCTTCGAGCATGGTGGACTTTAACTCTACAAGTTGTTCTCTCGATAGTTCTGATACATACATAATTCTAAAAGTTTTGGTTTATAGTGCCGTCTTCAGACGGCTTTTAGGCTGTAAACCCGAGGTATTCTGATAGGGTATCTATCATTAGCTTGGTTACGCATTCATCATCTATGTCGCTGACGTATTTGTTTACGTCACATCCATAGAGTTCTTCTCCTTCTTCGACTGCTTGCAATGCCTGTCTTGGAATGTCTCCTATAACGAAATCCAAATCAGCCTTTGTCTCGCAATCGTAAATGAAATCATCAGGAATGTTGAGAAGCACGTTGTCTTTCTCATCAACGAGATGCCATTCATATTGTCCTGGAATAAATCTTACGTTGTTCATAATTCTTATGTTTTGGTTAATGTGCGCAGTTCTTAGCTGCGCTTTTTGGGCTAAAAAGTTTTCGCCATTTCTACAAGTCTCTGCTCTAACAGACAGTGGTTGCAAGAATTAACAAAGAATTGATACGCTTCTTCAAAAGTTGGAATGTTCTCTTCCTTGAAAGAACGAATAAGAATGCCATTTCTGTATTGGTACGCCCACACAAGTAGGTCTGCGTTTATCCCAATAGTGTACGATGTACCAAGCTCCTTGCAGCGAAAATGAAGCACATATTCCCTATTTGCTCTATTCTTTAATCGGGAGGCTGTCATATTCTTAATCGGACGCCTGTTGTAGTCATTGTCTCTTAAAATCTTCATATCTATAATGTTTTGGTTATTGGTAGGGAGATTGCTCTCCCCGTTTGGCTATTCGATGTGTTGATAAGCTCCATAGTTTTTCTCTTCATTGACATAGAATCCCTGATTATCTTCTGCCTCTACTATTTCTCCGCAGAAATTGTCACTATCGAGAATGATTTCACTATTATTATAGGCATCCTGCACCTTCTGTACAGCCTCTTCCTCACTCTCAGCATCAACACTCACTACCTTGTTTAAAATCTCTGTGACTGATACATAATATCTCTTCATAATTCTTGAAATTTGGTTAATAATGTCAGAGGGATTGCTCCCTCCGTTTTCAGACTACCACTCTCTGCTATAGGCGAGCTTGCCATCGCCGGCTCTACGCATAGCGTCTGCAAAACTCTTAAAATTGACTGTTGATGCACTGCGTCCGTAACTACAGTAGCAGATATAATCCTTGCCGTATGAAGGACTGCCCCATCTCTCGCAAGTGTATATCCACATCTTTAGCTCGCCAACAATGATTGTATATCCATCTTTCAAGTCGCTGTAAGCTGCACGCAAATTAGCTGTGCGTGTTCCTAAATCTATTTTCTTCATAATTGTTTGTATTTTGGTTCGTAGAGCCTGCATGACGCAGGCGTTTAGGCTAAATGATGTCGAGCGACACCCTATCTTCTGCTTCGACTCCAACAAGACGTGCGGATGGATTCTTTAAAACATGAACGGACACCTGACGGTATTCCCTTGCATACTCGTGCATCTTTTGGCGTGCTTCTTCGGGAGTTAGCTCGTGATAGAACGTTGTGGCGCCGAAGTTTACATAAAACAGGTAACATTTGCAATTCTTTCTCATAATCGTTTGGTTTTGGTTATTGTGACAGCTCGCAAGCTGTCCGTTTAGGCTAATCCCGAAGATGATGTTTCCATCTCAACGCTTTCGTGAGGGAGTTCACAACCTTAAAGGGAAGTTTGTAAAACCACCGACCCATATTGTTCAGCTGGATTGCATACTCCTTGTCAATTCTCTGAAAGCCACGCTCACCGCTATTGTCGATGGTGTAGCAGAAATACTTGTTGTCCTTCATAATCACAATAATTTGGTTTTTGTGAGGGAGATATGCCTCCCTCGATTTTAGGCTGCAACGCTCGGCTGTAATTGGTGTTCTTCGATTACCTCCTTTATCAGCTCGTCCTCGTCACAATAATATCCCCAGCAGGAGTCAACCTCCTCCCAGTCGTAATCGTCCTCGTCCGCTCTCTCGCTGTCCTCGTAGACCTTCGTGTAACGCACCTTCTTCTCAAGAACAAAGCCTATCACGTCGCCCCACATCCATTTGCCGATACACGCTGCTTCGCTTTCCATAGCGGAAACCGCACGTTTCTGCCAGTCCTTCGTTGTGCCGCCGTAACGTTTAATGAAACGCTCCTTTGTGCAATAGGAGAAGCCTTCAACGTAATCGCCCTGGCAGTAGCCGCGTGACGACCATTCGTGTACCGCAATCTCTGTCTGACAATTTGAGAGAAGATAGATAAAATCCTTCTCGTCAAGAGCTTCGGAGAGCCAGCTACGGATGCCGTCCTGCACCTCGTCGGGTGTAAAGCTCTGCATCTCATGCCATTGTCTTTCCTCGTTTCCGTATCCGAAATAATGCTCAAGATACCACATGTGGTCCGAACGGTCGTAACGAAAGCGTAGAGAGTCGCTAAGGTACTCGTTGATGTACTTGATGAATTTCTTCTGCGGTACATACTTGCAAGCAAGCTCGCATACTGCGTCGGCAAGCGAATAGTCGTTTGAGTAGAACAGCTCCTCGTAGTTTGAGGCTTCCGACAATCTATTCCTGTCGCTGTAATCGAAAAGATGTACGCCTAACATATCCCAGTCCTTGCACGGACACGGAGGATATTTGTCGCGACGAATATTGATTCTGTAATCACCAATTTCTTCTGTTTTGATAATGTCTTCACTCATATTCAATTCTTTTATAGGGTTAATATTGTTCCGTTGCCGGTGTCGCTCCGATTGTGGTTTCTTTCCCCAACGGATAAGCCATGTTACTCTGACTCCTTGTAGTAGCAGCGCACTTCGCCCGCCTCCTTTGCGAGGAGAGGGAGTATCTTCAGCGCGTTCTTGTTGCATACGTTCAGCTCGATGCTCACCACCTCATCGTAGAACATCTTAAACTCATTCTCTTTAATAATGCCGAGGTGTCTTTCGTCCGTAATGAAATTGTAGAGCCGGTATGAGTCCTTGTCCTCACTGATGAATATCGCAAGAGCGTTGCCGCCGTAGATGCCAATCTCGTACTTTCTCTCGTCCTGACGGATGATTGCCTTGCCCATCTTGTCAGTCCATTTCCATTGTAATGCCATAATTCTTCTGTTTGTTGGTTAATTGCATCCGCATTTCTGCGGACTTTTTAGACAGGAGACGCTCTGAAACCGAAAATATAGCCGTTGTCACGCATTTCACGTGCGTACTGCAACGCCTCGCTTCTCGAACTGAATATCTGCGGAGTCATACAATAACCCCATGAAGTCCACATCTCCAATTTTGTTCTGATTGACTTTCCCATAATTCTGTAATCTGTTAGTTAGTTGCACCTCCCCGAAGGGAGGCGGTTTAGGCGGTAACGCGCTGCCCTTCGAGCCTATAGGCAATATCCGAAAGAAAGCCCTGGAAATCGTACTTGATGCCGAACGTTCCGAAGGCGTCAAAATACCAATCCATGAGACACGCCCTGTCCTCGTCAGCCTGCTTGCTGTCTTCCGCTGCATCCAAACGTGCAACCATTTGAGGGAACAGACGGAAGTAGTCGTCGCCGGCATACTCCGAACTCCAATATGTGCCCGTGATGTGAGCGGGATAGTCTTCCTCGATGTTGGCGAAATTGCCGTCCATGCGATGATTTTGCATGTGGAGATATTCCTTCATCTCTCTGTTCGCTTTCATAGTAAAATCCCAAGCGAGAGATTGAATATTGAAACCCTCGAAATCGACAAGGTATTCCTCTATGTCCTCAGAGTTCTCGTAGTCTTCCAAACACTCACGATAAAGAGCCTCTATCGCTTTGGCAAAATTCTCGACACCGATGTAGTCGGCTACCTTCTCGACAACCTCGCCTTTGTTGTTCATAACAACTTCTACAATATTCTTTTCCATAATTCTTTGTTTTTAGGTTATACTTGCACTCTCCGCGAGGGAGAGTTTTTAGGCTTATAAAAACCACCACGGAATGAACTTCGCAATATTTTTCGATTCCCTGCGGTCTTTTCTGCGCTTTTCTTCGAAAACGCTTCCGTTGACGCACTGGTCGGCTGACCGCTGAAACAACGCACCTACAACCCAAAAGGCTGGAGTGTAATCCTGCGGAACTTTATCCAAGTCAATGCTGCCAGAGTCAAGTATTTGGTTGATACACTTGTTGAACTCCTCTACATTCCTGTAGTTGCGAACAATATGGTTGCACTTTTCGATAAATTCTTCTCTCGTCATAATTCTAAATGTTGGTTAATAGAAATCCCCACCCGTGATAGTGAGGATTGATTTAGGCTAACCGAACATGAGCGAGTCAATCATTCTGTAGAATGTGTACTCGTCGGTGCTGTTGTAGAGATAGTGTACAAACTTGCGTCTGTCCTCCATTCTCAAGACTCTGTAATAATGCTTGAAGTCGGAGAAATTGCCGTTTATCCACGACTCGTGCATTATCTGCATCATTTCGTACTCGCCTGCCACCTCGTAGGACTTAGCCTGCTGCGCAAGCGTTCTGCTTCTCCTTTCGGATGCTCTTTTTGCTGTTGCCATAATTCAGAAATTAATTTGGTTAAACGTTGTTCTGTGCAGATAGGCTGCACAGATTTGTTGAGGCTCAATAACCACGATACAGGATTCTCTTGACAAGCGGATATTCGTAACCTCCGTCCTGTCCTACGCAATAGGTAAAGCTCGGCTTGTTGCCACGCAGCTCAACCCACAGACGACTGAGTATTCCGCAGTTCTGTATTCTGCCGTACTTCATGTTGTGGAATACCTCGTCGTACTTTCTTTTCTGACAGCCCAGTGCTTGACAGAAGCCGTCAGACAGCTCACGCAGAGCGCTGTCGGTAAGCTCGAACGGACGCCGCTTATAATGCTTGTTGTCGTAGATTTGTCCGCTTAAAAAGTCGTTCATCGTGAATTGTCCTGCATCGGCAGCTCTAAGTAAGCCGGCGAGCGTCTTGTAAGTTCTTTTCTTCATAATCTTATTTTTGTTGGTTTGTAATTGTTCCTGCGTGCAATCGTCACGCAGGATTTTAAGGCATTAGCGACGGAAACGGCTCATATCCACGCCGTAAATCTTTGTAAGGCGCAGAATACCATTGGCGATGCGCTCAAACCATGTACGTACAAACTGCGAGGTTCTTGCGTCTGTTCTGCAATAACCCCACTCCGTGCCAACCTTGGCAATGTCGTAGTTCGTAAAGGCTACGTTCACGGTAGAGCAAAGACCGCCAATCCATTCTGTCAGCAAATCAAGAGCGGACATTCTGCGTCTGTCATCTTTAAATTTCTCTGTGTAGAACGTGTCAAGAGCGAACTCAATGCGCTCCTTGTCTGACATGGACTCTACGTCTACTTCGTCGGAAGAGATGGAGTCAAGGATGTAAGCGTACATTTTGCCGTTCACTTCGTAATCTCGTGGGTTCTTTTTCATAATCCTAAAATTTTAAATGGTTGATAAAATGAACCCGTGACAAAACGTAACGGGTTGTTTAGGCTCAATCGTGATAAGCAATGGCTACAATCTCAACCATAGCGTCGTGAAAATCATTCTCAGATTTCGGATCATTGTAGTCGGTCATACGTGCGTTGTGCATCTTGCGAGCTGCAATCTTTGCCTTGTTTATCTGATACATCAACGAACGTTCAAAATTCTTGTCGCAATTTCTGTCTCTTAGCATAATTCAATGATTTAATTGGTTAATGGCAGCGGAGAAATAACTCCGCTTGTTTAGGCTACAATTCATACAGAAAAACATCGTCGCCGTAGGGATTTTTCGCAGTCACGTCAGGCTCCAAGGAAAATCCCTTATCCTCCGCAAATTGCTTTAGCGTATGGTTGATAAAGCATTGCGACAATTTCTTGAATGAAACGAGGTACAATTCCTTTTTCTTGATTTCTCCGCATTGTATCGTAAATACGCTGTCGTTCAAAATTTGCTCTCCTGTATACACCTCGTTGTGCAACATGGCAAGTATGCACATGGTCTTGTTTTTTCTACTCATAATAATTCTGTTTGGTTAATGGCAGACGGCACGAATTATCGTACCGCCCGATTTTAGGCTCTACGGCTCGATGCGTGAAAATACAGCGTAGGTATGTCTGCCTGTCTCGCTTTTCTTCATAAGCTCGGCAAACTTCACTGCGTCCTCACGGGTTGCAAACTCTCGCACGACTTTCGGTGTGAAACTCGGGTAAAACTCAAGCACTACAAAATTTTTCTCTGTGTTCATAATTCTGTGATTTGGTTGGTTAATAGACCCCACAATCGTGGGGATTTTTAGGCTGCGGACTCCTTCTTTACGTACTCCGCAAGACGCTCGAACGTTTCGTCGTTCTCCTCCGCCTCGTAAAAATCGTAAAATCTGAAAGACGCGACGCGGAAATCCCTGCTCTCGCCCTTCTTGTCGCTCGTGCTGCAAACATTTGCATTAAAGCTGTAGCCGGAGGCGTAAAACTCAATGCACACGTTTACATGATTGTTAAAATACATATCACGCTGCATCTTCTGAACCTTAGGGAGAATTTCCTTTGCGAGTCTTCTCGCCTCTGTGAGTCTTTTTTCTGTCATAATTCTAAAATTTGTTGGTTAATAGTCCGTGCGCATGATTGCGCACAGGGTTTTAGACAATGAAAGTACATATAAAAAGTGTTTGAGAGAAGAATGAGGAAAGTTTGCTGGTTATCAGTTACTTTCCTCATTTTGGTTAAAAGTAGCGAGGACAGACGAAGACGGGAATACGACAAGATGAGACAGAGGAACGTTACCTA
>NZ_JAHQUY010000120.1 GCF_019052365.1 Leyella stercorea | reverse complement strand
CACTATTGCACAACCCCTTTCTTTGAAAAGAACGTAAAATCAATAGTATTATTGCAGTGATTGTACTTTTATTAATCGCTTAACTCGTTGTACGGTACTTACCCCTTAACCACTCAACTTTGCCACATCCTGAACGGAATATCCCTTGCGGAGTAAACTTATTACTTCCCTATATTCGGCTTTCATCTGTTCTTCCCTATTTTCCAAGAGACTTGAACATCTTGGTGATGCACTTTTTCTTCTGTTCCATGTTCGGGTGAACATAGAGATTAAGGGTTGTTGTAATATTGGCATGACCAAGCTGTACGCTTACGGTCTTGTAGTCGCAGTTGCTTTCAATGCAGCGTGTCGCAAAGTTGTGATGCGCAGTGTACCATTAATCATGTGAAACAAGAGCTGAATGCCACATCAAAAATTGTGCAGGACAAACTTCACGCAATGGATAATACACCTCTGAAGAAAGTAGTGACTCATCGCTTCGAGCCAACTTCAAAGTATGTTCTTTTTATCATTGGCGGCTTGGATCTATCTCTCGTTCTCTCCATTTGGGGCAACCTCACCCAATGGCGAGAGCACCAAGATTGGGAGGAGGCAGACTTGAAGTATAGAGCTTTGAAGATGGTTCTGTCTGCTGATGACCCAAACATCTTATATATAGAGAAGCACTTCTCTGTAAACAGAGACGAAAATATCATAGACTATGTCAAAAATCGTGTTGCAGCTTACGAAGATTCTGTTCTCAAATACAATGAAATGGTACGGATGGCTGCATACAAAGACAGTGTAGCTAATGAACTTCGCAGAGAGTCTAATAGCATAAAACGTACTATTAAAAATTACCAATAATTTTTATCCAACACCCCAATGAGATGGAATTTACATTCAAATCCATTTCATTGGGACATATAATTAAAACTGTTTATTTGTTTCTAATAACATATTCAAATTCATCAAAATTCTCATATCCTAATTCTATTAAGACTTGGCGACTGTGTTTCCTGTCATCTTCGGTGTTGAACTTGGGGATTATGGGGAGACGAAGGATGATCTTGTCTTTATGTTTGGCATGAGTGTTGAGCCAGACAAGGTTGTCGATAACTTGCCGGTTGGGCTTACCTGTGTAGGCTTGATAGATGGCAGGATTCATGTCCTTGATGTCGATGATAAAGGAGTCAATGTATGGGGTGACTTTCTCCAAGTGATGGCGAGGTACGTTTAGACTCGTCTCCATCGTAAAGTGCCATCCCTCTGGGCATAGTTCACAAAACTCCTTTATGAATGAACTCCACAGAAGCGGTTCACCTCCACCAAAACAGATGCCGCCTCCTGTAGCTAAGAAGTAGAGGTTGTCCATCTCCACGTTCGCCATCAGCAGTTCTGTATCCACCTCCTGCCATACGCCGTCAGCATCAAGGCATTGGGGATTGAGACAGTATTTGCAACGAAGCGGACAACCGTGGAATGCCACAAGCGTGGTGACGCCCTCGCCGTCTATCGTGAGGCGGTGGCGGTCGATGCAAATGAGTGGGGCGGTCTTCATGTTATTCTACTTTAAATGTGAAAGGAACGGTGGCATGTGATTTCACCACCTTTCCGTTTTTCTTGGCAGGAGTCCATTTCGGCATGCTTTTCAGTACTCGGATGGCTTCCTCGTCGAGGATAGGGACAAGACTTTTCTCCACCTTGATGTTGCTCAAACTTCCGTCCTTGTTGACGGTGAAACCAAGGATGACTCTGCCTATTGGCGCGCCTTCCCGACATTCTTTTGGATATTGAAGGTTGGTATTGATGTATTGCGTCAATGCAGTCGAACCGCCTGGGAATGAAGCCTCTTCGAAAGTATCTTCTCTTTTGATGACGGGAGCCGTTCCTCTAATTCTGACTTCGGGAACGATTCCAGCCACGACTTCCCCTAAGGCACTTTCGTTGAATATTAGAGTGATGATATTGAGCTTGTCTCGGCTCATTTCAGATAGTTTGATGCTTCGGTCTATGAAGCCGATGTATTGCACGGTTATCGTGTCGCCTTGCTCCACTTCGAGAGTGAAGTTTCCATTGACATCAGTTATTGCATACTTTCCCGAAAGTTTAGCGATGACGGAGGCTCCAATAAGCGGCTCATTGTCCTCGTCGCTAATGAGATGCCCTTGAACGAAGAGCATTCCTTTCTTGCTGAGAGAATCTTTCGCTTGGAGTAGGGCGATGTCGTTGGTGGTGTATTTTTGGAACTGGATAGGGATAACCTTTTCAGACTTAGGCGGTGTCGATTTGTAATATCCCTTCTGCGTGGCGCACGATGTGGCGGATGCGGTGAGGGCGGTGATGCCCAAAGCCACTCCTGCGACCTTGATGGCTTTCCCTGCCATCTGTCGGAGGTGCAGTTCGTGTTCTAAGTCCCTCACGTCTTGCTCGCATTTCGGGCAAGTGCCCTTGCATTCGCCCTTAAAGTGGCATTCTTCGGGTGAATAACTGATTCCGTTGGCATCCGCGATCTGCTTGCGGATGGCCTTGAGCGTGTTGCAAATGTTGCGTCCTCTTGTTGCCATGATTTTTCCTTTTTTATAGTTACTGCACGTGGATGTAGACAGGAAGCGTGTATTTTGATTTCACCGCCTTGCCGTTTTGCTTGGCAGGAATCCACTTTGGCATACTTTTCACCACCCGGATGGCTTCTTTGTCAAGGTCAGAATAGACGCTTTTCTTTACTTTGATGTCATTTAGATTTCCATCTTCATTGACAATGAAACTAACGACAATTTTTCCTTGTATGCTGCAATCGCCCTGTATGTTTGGATAGCGAAAATTGTCTGCAATATATTTCATACACGCCGCTATGCCACCAGGGAATGACGCTTCCTCATCAGCATTATCAAATATTTTGCTGCTTTCAATGGAATCTATACCAATGGCAGACCTGATGACAGCATTCCTGCCTTGATTTTTTGAGGAATTGCCTTTGATATTCTTTTTTATCTCTTTTGTTTCTAAGGATGGATTGTATGAAGCCTCCCCGTCCTTTCTGTTTTCTTCTTCCACAAGTTTCTCCTTGTTGCCAAGAGAAATGGCTCCTTCTAATTGTCTGTTTCTTGGGTTCGGTTCTTCTTTTTTAACAATGATTGTATCACCTGTAACCATGTCTGAAGCATTTCGCTGTGGTTTTCCATCAGAACAAGCCGTTAAAGCAACAAGTCCTGCTGCTATGCCAACGACCTTGATGGCCTTTCCTGCAATCTGCCTACGTCGCAATTCATACTCCAAATCTCTCACATCTTGCTCGCATTTGGGGCAAGTTCCCTTGCACTCACCAGTGAAGTGACATTCTTCTGGTGAATAGGCAATCCCATTAGCATCTGCTATTTGTTTGCGAATGGCTTTGAGAGTGTTGCAAATGTCTCTTCCTCTTGCCATAGTTTATTTTCTTTTATGATTATGTCTCTTTTTGATAACAACAATTTCCCCTGTGAGTCCTCCACTTTCTGTCAAAGTAATGACATTGAGCTTTTCGAGGTTCATTTCAGAGAGTTTGCGTTTTCTTATCGCAGTTAAAAATGCAATAATATAGCCTATTCCAAAACAATTCTATATACTTCATATAGGCCTCTCTTTCTTTGAATTGGTTCTTTTTGAAATAAAAGAATAAATGGCATACTGGATACAAATTGGCAGGAGATTGACTATCCCCAACCAAACAAACACTATGAGGCTCAAAGATAAGGCTGCCCCATTGGTTACAACTAAGGAAATAATGCCTATCAAAAGCAACGTCACAAGACTATTCAATATTATTTGTCTTTTCAGCAAAAATTCCTTTCTAACAGATTTTGCCCAAAGCCAAGCAAGCAAAGCCATACTCAAGTTAAACAAGGAAATACAAATCGTAAGCATAATGCCCATAAAATGTCCCAAGTACAAGACCACTGCAGGAATAATATAGGCAACAAATGTAGCCACAAATACTGTGAGCAAATATTTCTTTGTATCTTTATCTCTTAGTTTCATATTACGTTTATTATATTTTACTTTGTTTTATACATTACAATGAAATGCTGTTTTATACTCATTTCTTGCTACAAAAATAACATTTTGTAGTGATAATCGGTTATAATCCCTTGAAAATCTA
>NZ_JAHQUY010000119.1 GCF_019052365.1 Leyella stercorea | reverse complement strand
GTGCAACTTTTTACTCATATTTATCAACTTAAATTAATTCCGCCAACGGGTAATATTTTTAATATTGAACTCATATAATTTCTTTTTTGAAACGTCAAACATCTATCTCACAATTAACTCCAGGAATGAGAATATCATATCCATAGGAAGAATTCCAGATTATTTTCATATTCATGAATACTTCTTTCATCATTTGATTGTATATTTTTATTATATGTTATGAGAATAGCTTATTTCATTTATTATATAGTGTTTAATCTGTTGCGTTAACCAAGCAGCGTTACTGATTTTTCTTTCCTCATCGCCTCCTTCGGCACATACGCCGTAGCCACCAAACATCCATCAAACAATTCTACAATCACGCGCTGCTGCCCTGCAATCCTCGCCACTCTGCCATGAACACCCTTGAATTCACCTTCAGTCACAACTACGTTATCACCAAGTTTAAACTGGATACTGTTGGAAGTGACTGGAATGATATGCGGATTCTTGACAGATGTGAGGCGGATGAAGTTGTTCATTGCTTCATCTCGGATTGTGAGCGGTGGATTGCGGTCGGGATTGTCTTGGCGATGGATGGTGTGATTGAAGTAGTAGCTGAGCAAGGCTCGGCTTTCATTTGCCACTATCTTGATGTCGTGGAGCAAATTTTCAACTTGTTCTGCTGATGCATGGACGAATATTAAGGAGGGGAGGAGTGGGGTGGTGATGATTTGCTTCTTACCTTGCTTCCTTATCTCTTTATATTGCAAAGGAACATAACATTCGAGTCCTTTAGCCTCTACAAAGGTCTTTGCTTTGTCAATGCGTCCATATGAAACTCTTAGCACGAACCACCGCTTGTTTCCGGCAGGCACATTCTCTACCGACACCCCATATCTGATATCATCAGAAGTGGAGGGCGTACAGGGGGTAAGTCCTGCACCAGGACACGATAAGCCAGTGTCGGATGGCTGCCCATTATACAATGAAGCGTCTGCCTTAGAAGGCAGGTTGGTAGTATCTTCCAATGTTGTTCAGAGGTTAGATTAAAACCAATAGACTTATTCTTGATGGAATTGTCATAATGTGACTACAAAGATATGAAAACTAAACAAGAATGTAAAAAGAAAACAAGGAAAATATTTGTGTCGTGGAGTTTTTAAATTTATTAGGGCTGTTGGTGGCTGACTGATAGTGACTCATCTGCCAGACCATATACGAAACATCAAACGGTTTTTGGCATAGTTGCCAATAGTAAGAACCTTATAGGTATGCGAACCTATACCTATAGGCGGAGTGCCTTTATAAATATTGCTGACCGCTGGAATGTGTACCTTTGTTCATGGTTGCTTGAATTGATATTTGCAATAAACAAGGGTAACTAAAAAGGCTGGATTCTTCGTGATGAAATCCAGCCTAATTATTTTTGCTCAAAATATCTTAGCATACAGCAATAAAAAGTTTTGCATGACTGCAATATCCTTTTATATACTGTAGACTGCAGAATGTAAATATTGTTTGTCTTCTTACATCCTCATTATTCTTCCCTTATTACCACTGTCACGCCGCGTGCAGCCTGCGCTCCCATTACCAGCGCCTGCTCTATGTCGGCAGTCTTTGATGGTCCAGAGATGAATGTGCCGAGTCCAGTCTTTGGCATGCAGATGCGGTCGTATGCCTCGTGCATGTTGTTCACGATGCCGCTCTTCGGGAGGACGATGACCAGGTATTCGCTGATGAAGCATACTGCTTTCTCCTTCATGTCCTGCGGAATCCAGACGCAACCATTCTCCGCCACTCCAATCTGTCCGTACACCACTCCTACATCGGTGCCGTTAAGGTCCTGCGCCTCTGCCACGGTGTCGGGATTGATGGTGGCGATGGTGAGTTCGGCGATGTTAGAGGCAATGGTCTTTGCTTGCGGATAGGCGTTTCTTACGATGTCGTCGAGCTTTTCGTTCGGCTTAGCCATCACCACTTTGCTGCCCACCGACATGCTCATATCCACAAACTGTTTTACCGTGTCGTCGTACGATATGCCGTCTATCGGTGTGTCGGGCATCGAATACTGTTCGTGTGTGTTGCGTCGCAACTTCTCCAATAGTTCGTCTTTGTATGTCATTGTTCTTTCTGTTCGTTTTGGTTCAGTTTTCCTTTCTTCCACATCGTCTGGAACGATTCGTTCGCAAATTTCGGCATTGCGTGTCCCACGCCCCACGGATTGATTGAGCGTATGTGCGTAAGGTTGTCAGGTATGAGGTTGGCAAGAGGAGCCAGTCGCAAGGCTGAAGAATAGAGTAGGGGATGGTTGAAGAGCTCTTCCATTCCCTTTGACATGCACTTCTTCATCGTGTCCGCCTTGTGCAGCGAGTCGAGCTTCTGTCTCCACATATAGACCTGCGAACCGGGGTTCACCTTAGCCGGGCATACGTTGTCGCATGAGAGGCAGAGCGTGCAAGCGCTGACGTTGTCGCTGTAGCGTGACGCATCGTGGAGCATACCAAGGTTGATGCCGATAGGTCCGGGGATGAAGTATGTGTATGAGTAGCCACCCGAGCGGCGGTATACGGGGCAGGTGTTCATGCAGGCTCCGCAGCGAATGCACTTCAGCGTTTCCCAGTGCTCGTCGTTGGCAAGGATGTCGCTTCGTCCGTTGTCCACGAGGATGACGTGCATCTCCGCTCCAGGTCTTGCCTGACGGAAGTGTGAGGTGTAGGCCGTTGTGGGCTGTCCGGTAGCAGAGCGGCAGAGCAGTCGCTGGAATACGGCGAGCGACTTGTAGTCGGGCACAATCTTCTCTATTCCCATTGCCACGAGATGTAGCTTGGGCATTGATGTTGACATGTCGGCGTTGCCCTCGTTGGTGCAAACCACGATGTCGCCGGTCTTTGCCACACCGAAATTGCATCCTGTCATTCCTGCTCCTGCTTCCATAAACTGGTTGCGCAGATGCTTGCGTGCGCATTGCGTAAGGTATGTCGGGTCGTAATTGCCTTTCTCTGTGCTGATGCCTTTCTCCTCGAACATCTGTCCCACCTCTTCTCGTTTTAGGTGTATGGCAGGCATTACGATGTGGCTCGGTTTCTGATGTAGCAGTTGCAGGATGCGTTCGCCAAGATCGGTCTCCACGACGTCGATGCCGTGACTCTCAAGGAACGGGTTCATGGCACACTCCTCGGTAAGCATCGACTTGCTCTTCACCATCTTCTTTACGCCATGACTCTGTAGTATGTCGAGCACGATGTTGTTAAAGTCGTTGGCGTCTTTAGCCCAATGCACAATGACGCCACGGCTCTCCAGCTGCGTGCTGAACTCCTCCAGATAGTCTGCCAAGTGCGTTATGGTGTGCTGCTTTATCTGGCTGGCATGTTCGCGCAGCTCTTCCCATTCTGGCAACCCTGACGCCATGTTGTCGCGTTTTTGTCTTAACGACCAGAAGGTGGCGTCGTGCCATGTGGTCTTTGCTCTGTTGTCGTTGAAGCGTCGTGCCGCTTCTGAATGTATTGTGCTCATAGTCCTGCTGCTAATATCTCTACCACGTGTATGAATTTTATAGGCTTGTTCTCCTTCTTTGCAATGCCCTGCATGTGCATAAGGCATGACGAGTCGGGACCGGTGATGTATTCCGCTCCCGTAGCCATGTGACGTTCTATCTTGTCCTCTCCCATGCGTTTCGACACGTCAGGCTCTTCTACGGAGAACATTCCTCCGAATCCGCAGCACTCGTCTTTTCTCTCCGGCTCACGGATGGTGATGCCGTCCACGAGTTTAAGCAGGTCGATAATCTTGTTGAACTGTGGCACCTGTCTTTCTGAAGGCGACGACAATCCCAGTTCGCGTACGCCGTGACACGAGTTATGTACGCTGACTGTGTGCGGGAAGTGAGCCTTTAGGCTTGTTGGTTTTACGACGTCGTGCAGAAACTCCACCACGTCCATTATCTTCTTTGACGTGAGGCATTCGTGATTGCCCGTGGCAAGTCGTGGATGATAAAGCTTGACAAAAGCCGCGCACGATGCCGACGGTGCAACCACGTAGTCGAACTCCTTGAAGAGGTCGTCGAAGTGGCGTGAGATGTCCGTAGCCATCTTCTCAAAGCCGGCGTTTGCCATAGGTTGTCCGCAGCAAGTCTGCTTGAGAGGGTAGGTGACGTCGAGTCCGAGGCTTGTCAGGAGCTTGTACGTAGCCACTCCCACTTCCGGATACAATGCATCGACGTAACATGGAATAAACAATCCTATCTTCATAATGTCTTAATAACTCTATTAGCGTGTAAAAAGTGTTCTTCTTTTTTTGTTGTTTTTATTTGTTGGCAAAAGTAATAATAAAAAATGAAAATGTAACTATTCAGCGATAGCCTTGCACCTTAATCCGCGATTGAAATATACAGCAA
>NZ_JAHQUY010000013.1 GCF_019052365.1 Leyella stercorea | reverse complement strand
TCAAGCCTTATTTGAGGCTTGATACCCCGCCATGCCCTTTCGCTGAATAGTTACAAAAAGTTAAAAAATCCTCCCACTTTTGTTAGATATATTTTTTTTGTGTAATTTTGTAATCGTTATGCGGCAGTAATAATATACATATTAATACGAGTTAGTAATCCTGTAGTTCTCACATGCTACGAGGAGGTATTAAAAGGTGCGTTTCGACAATGCATCTATTGTAGTATATTATTGCTTAATCCAAATGAATATTATAAATTTAGGAATTCTTGCTCACATTGATGCAGGAAAAACTTCCGTAACCGAGAATCTGCTGTTTGCCAGTGGAGCAACGGAAAAGTGCGGCCGTGTGGATAATGGTGACACCATAACAGACTCTATGGATATAGAGAAACGTAGAGGAATTACTGTTCGGGCTTCTACGACATCTATTATCTGGAATGGAGTGAAATGCAATATCATTGACACTCCGGGACACATGGATTTTATTGCGGAAGTGGAGCGGACATTCAAAATGCTTGATGGAGCAGTCCTCATCTTATCCGCAAAGGAAGGCATACAAGCGCAGACAAAGTTGCTGTTCAGTACTTTACAAAAGCTGCAAATCCCGACAATTATATTTATCAATAAGATTGACCGTGCCGGTGTGAATTTGGAGCGTTTGTATATGGATATAAAAACAAATCTGTCGCAAGATGTCCTGTTTATGCAAACTGTTGTCGATGGATCGGTTTATCCGGTTTGCTCCCAAACATATATAAAGGAAGAATACAAAGAATTTGTATGCAACCATGACGACGATATATTAGAACGATATTTGGCGGATAGCGAAATTTCACCGGCTGATTATTGGAATACGATAATCGCTCTTGTGGCAAAAGCCAAAGTCTATCCGGTGCTACATGGATCAGCAATGTTCAATATCGGTATCAATGAGTTGTTGGACGCCATCACTTCTTTTATACTTCCTCCGGCATCAGTCTCAAACAGACTTTCAGCTTATCTCTATAAGATAGAGCATGACCCCAAAGGGCATAAAAGAAGTTTTCTTAAAATAATTGACGGAAGTCTGAGACTTCGAGACGTTGTAAGAATCAACGATTCGGAAAAATTCATCAAGATTAAAAATCTAAAGACTATTTATCAGGGCAGAGAGATAAATGTTGATGAAGTGGGTGCCAATGATATCGCGATTGTAGAAGATATAGAAGATTTTCGAATCGGAGATTATTTAGGTGCTAAACCTTGTTTGATTCAAGGATTATCGCATCAGCATCCCGCTCTCAAATCCTCCGTCCGGCCAGACAGGCCCGAAGAGAGAAGCAAGGTGATATCCGCTCTGAATACATTGTGGATTGAAGACCCGTCTTTGTCCTTTTCCATAAACTCATATAGTGATGAATTGGAAATCTCGTTATATGGTTTAACCCAAAAGGAAATCATACAGACATTGCTGGAAGAACGATTTTCCGTAAAGGTCCATTTTGATGAGATCAAGACTATATACAAAGAACGACCTGTAAAAAAGGTCAATAAGATTATTCAGATCGAAGTGCCGCCCAACCCTTATTGGGCCACAATAGGGCTGACTCTTGAACCCTTACCGTTAGGGACAGGGTTGCAAATCGAAAGTGACATCTCCTATGGTTATCTGAACCATTCTTTTCAAAATGCCGTTTTTGAAGGGATTCGTATGTCTTGCCAATCCGGGTTACATGGATGGGAAGTGACTGATCTGAAAGTAACTTTTACTCAAGCCGAGTATTATAGCCCGGTAAGTACACCTGCTGATTTCAGACAGCTGACCCCTTATGTCTTCAGGCTGGCCTTGCAACAGTCAGGTGTGGACATTCTCGAACCGATGCTCTATTTTGAGTTGCAGATACCCCAAGCGGCAAGTTCCAAAGCTATTACAGATTTGCAAAAAATGATGTCTGAGATTGAAGACATCAGTTGCAATAATGAGTGGTGTCATATTAAAGGGAAAGTTCCATTAAATACAAGTAAAGACTATGCATCAGAAGTAAGTTCATACACTAAGGGCTTAGGCATTTTTATGGTTAAGCCATGCGGGTATCAAATAACAAAAGGCGGTTATTCTGATAATATCCGCATGAACGAAAAAGATAAACTTTTATTCATGTTCCAAAAATCAATGTCATCAAAATAATGGAGCGGTCAGGAAATTTCTATAAGGCAATACAGTTGGGATATATACTTATCTCCATTCTTATCGGATGTATGGCATATAATAGCCTCTATGAATGGCAGGAGATAGAAGCATTAGAACTTGGCAATAAAAAAATAGACGAGCTCCGAAAAGAAATAAACAATATCAATATTCAAATGATAAAATTTTCTCTATTGGGTGAAACAATACTGGAATGGAACGATAAAGATATCGAGCATTGTTCGCTTTGCGTGAGAATGAAGACACTTATAATGTGGGGTGGCATTTCAACAAACGTTTTGAAGGCAAAGGATTCGCTTGTGAAGCGGCAGCCGGATTGTTGGATTATCTTTTCCGAGAGGCGGGCGCACGGCGTATCTATGGATTTGTGGAAGATGACAATATCCGCTCCAAACGCTTATGCGAACGTCTTGGTATGCGCCGCGAAGGATGTTTCAAAGAGTTTGTGACATTCGTAAACAATCCTGACGGCTCCCCAAAATATGAAGATACCTGTGTTTATGCCATTCTCGAAAAAGAGTGGAATACCATCCGTCAGTGGTGACACACCAAACCTATTATGAATTAATACAAAACAAGAAGAAAATATGAACAAGCAATTCATTATCACGAATTTCGCCGCATTTGCTCTCATGCTGTTCCTGCCGACCGGATGCAGGCAGGCGGACGGCAAGCAGGATGCGGTGCAGAGTTATCGGGTCATAAAGGTCGCGGCAAGTCCGGTGGAAATCTCCGAGTCCTATTCCGCCGCCATACGCGGACGGCAGGATGTGGACATCCTGCCGCAAATATCCGGGCGCATTATCCGTCTGAAAGTGAAAGAGGGTGAACGGGTGAAGACCGGTCAAGTATTGGCTGTAATTGACCAAGTGCCCTATCGGGCGGCATTACGCACGGCGCAGGCCAATGTCAGCGCGGCACAGGCAAAAGTGGAAACGGCAAGAATCGAGCTGCGGGGCAAGCAGGCATTGTTTGACGAGAAGGTCATATCCGACTACGAGCTTTCTCTCGCCCGGAACCAACTGGCAGTGGCGTGTGCTGAACTCGAACAGGCAAAGGCACAAGAATCGGATGCACGCAACAATCTCTCCTATACGGAAATCAAAAGCCCGAGCAACGGAGTAGTAGGCACATTGCCCTATCGCATCGGTGCGCTTGTCGGTCCCAATATGGCACAGCCTTTCACGGTCGTGTCCGACAATGCGGAGATGTATGCCTATTTCTCCATTTCGGAGAATATGCTACGGCGATATTTGGCTCGCTATGGCTCGATTGACAGCATGATAGCCGGGATGCCGGAAGTGGGCCTGCAACTCAACGACGGCAGCCTGTACAAGGCGAAAGGACGTATTGAAACCGTAAGCGGCGTGGTGGATCCTGTTACCGGAACGGTACAAATCAAAGCCCTGTTCCCCAATCCCGACCGCGAACTGTTGAGTGGCAGCATCGGCAATGTCATCCTTCAAAACCCGAAAACGGAGGCCGTAACCATTCCCATGACCGCCACCGTGGAACTGCAGGACAAGATTATCGCTTACCGTCTGAAAAACGGACAGGCGGAAGCCGCCTATCTCACGGTGGACCGCCTGAACGACGGCAACCGGTTTATCGTAAAAGAAGGTCTTTCGGTCGGTGACACCATTGTCGCCGAAGGCGTGGGACTGGTGAGAGAAGGCATGAGCATAACCCCTAAAAACGAAACGAAATGAACCTGCGATTTTTTATAGACCGCCCGGTGTTTTCGGGCGTTATCTCGGTGGTGATTGTACTGTTGGGCATGATTTCCATGTTTTCCTTGCCGGTGGAACAATACCCCGACATCGCACCTCCGACCATCAACGTATCCGCAACTTATCCTGGAGCAAACGCTGAAACTGTGCAGAAGGCAGTGATAACCCCTCTGGAAGAAGCCATCAACGGCGTGGAAGACATGACCTATATGACTTCCACGGCATCGAATACGGGCGATGCTTCCATCGACATCTATTTCAAGCAGGGAACCAACGCGGACATGGCGGCGGTAAACGTGCAGAACCGCGTGAACGGCGCGCTGAGCCAGCTTCCGGCGGAAGCCACCAAGACCGGTGTCACCACTGAAAAGCAGCAGAATGCCGAACTGATGACTTTCGCGCTCTATTCGCCCGATGACCGCTTCGACCAGACCTTCCTGAACAATTACGTGAAAATCAATGTCGAGCCGAGGCTGAAACGTATCAGCGGCGTGGGAAAGGCAAAGATGTTCGGTTCCAACTACAGCATGCGACTTTGGCTGCGTCCCGACAAGATGGCGCAATACGGGCTTATCCCCGATGACATATCCACCGTACTCGCACGACAGAACATCGAGGCCGCCACCGGCTCCTTCGGTGCCAATCATCCTACCGCCAATGAATACACGATGAAATACCGCGGACGCTTGTCCGGCGCGGAAGAGTTCGGTGAGTTGGTCATCAAGTCACTGCCGGGCGGCAATGTGCTTCGGCTGAAGGAGGTTGCCGATGTGGAACTGGGCGATGAATACTACAACTATTCCTCCGAAGTGAACGGGCATCCGGCAGCCATGATGCTCATCAACCAGAAAGCCGGGTCCAATGCTTCAAGCACCATCAAGGAGATTCACGAAGTGCTTGACGACCTCAGCCGGGACTTGCCCGAAGGGACGGAATTCGTGGTGCTTACCGATACCAACAAGTTCCTGTATGCTTCCATCAATTCTGTTATCCGGACACTTATTGAAGCGATACTTCTGGTTATCGTGGTGGTATATGTATTTTTGCAAGATATTAAGTCCACGCTTATTCCTACGATATCCATTTTCGTCTCCATTATCGGTACGTTCGCCGTGATGTCCATGATCGGCTTCTCCGTCAACCTGCTCACCCTGTTCGCGCTTGTGCTTGCCATCGGAACTGTGGTCGATGATGCCATTGTGGTGGTGGAAGCGGTGCAGGCGAAGTTCGACGAGGGCTATCAGTCTGCGGTTCTCGCGGCTGATGATGCCATGAAAGGCGTTTCGTCGGCTATCCTGACCTCTACCATCATCTTTATGGCAGTGTTTTTCCCCGTTGCCATGATGGGCGGGACTTCGGGAGCGTTCTACACGCAGTTCGGTATCACGATGGCTGTTGCCGTGGGAATCTCGGCAGTCAATGCCTTCACACTCTCACCGGCACTTTGCGCGCTGCTGCTGAAACCCTATATCGATGAGCAGGGCAACACCAAGAACAATTTTGCAGCCCGTTTCCGTAAAGCGTTCAATGCCGTCTTCGACCGTCTGAGCCGACGCTATGTACGTGGAGTGATGTTCATTATCCATCGCCGATGGCTGTTGTGGAGCATCATAGGCATTTCTTTCGGGTTGCTGGTGCTGCTGGTCAATGTCACAAAGACGGGACTTATTCCCGAAGAGGACACCGGGACGGTCATGGTGAGCATGAACACGAAGCCCGGCACATCCATGGCTCAGACAAGTAAGGTGATGGAGCGTATCAACAGCCGTCTCGACAGCATCGGCGAGATTGAATACAGCGGTGCGGTCGCCGGTTTCTCTTTCAGCGGTTCCGGTCCCTCGCAGGCGATGTATTTCGTGACACTCAAAGACTGGGAGCAGCGTAAGGGAGAGGGGCAGTCGGTCAATGATGTCATCGGAAAGATTTATGCCGCCACTTCGGATATTCCCGATGCCACGGTGTTCGCCATGTCGCCTCCGATGATTGCCGGGTACGGCATGGGAAACGGTTTCGAGCTTTATTTGCAGGACAAGGCGGGCGGAAACATCGCCGCCTTCAAGGAAGAGGCAGACAAGTTTGTCGAAGCCTTGTCGCAGCGACCCGAAATCGGCGAAGTCTATTCCTCCTTTGCCACGGATTATCCGCAATACTGGGTGGATATCGATGCCGCCAAATGCGAACAGTCGGGTGTGTCGCCCGCAGATGTGCTTTCCACATTGTCGGGCTATTATACCGGACAATATGTTTCCGACTTCAACCGGTTCTCCAAGCTCTACCATGTGACCATGCAGGCTCCGGCGGAATATCGTGTGAATGCGGAATCCCTGCACCACATGTATGTGCGTGCCACCGATGGCGGCATGTCGCCTTTGAGCCGGTTCGTGCGCCTGACCAAGACCAACGGCCCGTCAGACCTCACCCGTTTCAACCTGTTCAACGCCATCTCGATTAGCGGGTCTCCGGCTCAGGGCTACAGTTCGGGGCAGGTGCTCGAAGCCATCGGCGAGACGGCACGTGAAGTGCTTCCGTCAAATTACACATACGAGTTTGGCGGCATTTCGCGTGAGGAAAGCAAGACGACCAACAATGCCACGCTTATATTCCTGCTCTGCATGGTTCTGGTCTATCTGATTCTGTGCGCCTTGTATGAGAGCGTGTTCATACCCTTCGCGGTTCTGTTGTCGGTGCCTTGCGGACTGATGGGCAGTTTCCTGTTTGCGTGGCTCTTCGGTCTGGAGAACAACATCTACATGCAGACCGGACTTATCATGATTATAGGCCTGCTTGCCAAGACAGCGATCCTGCTTACCGAATACGCCGGTAAACGGCGGTCGGAAGGCATGACGCTGGCACAGGCGGCATACAGTGCGGCAAAAGTCCGCCTGCGCCCCATATTGATGACTGTGTTGTCCATGGTGTTCGGTCTTGTCCCGCTGATGATGGCGCACGGAGTGGGTGCCAACGGCAGCCGTTCGCTTGCCACAGGTGTAATCGGTGGAATGATTGTAGGTACTTTGGCTCTGTTGTTCCTTGTGCCGTCATTGTTTATTGTATTCCAATATATCCAAGAACGTGTTAAGCATAATTAAATGAAGAAGACAGTAATATATATCATATTGTCGGGATGGATGCTTGCCGGCTGTGGCACATACAGCCGGTATCATCGCCCTGACCTCTCAACGGAGAATCTGTATCGGGACATGCCGGCGGACATTGATACAATGACCATCGCGTCCCTGTCGTGGCGGGAAATGTTTACCGACCCGAAACTCCAGTCCTTGATTGAAACCGGACTTGAACGGAACGCAGACCTCAATGTGGCACGGTTACGCGTGGAAGCGGCAGAAGCCGTCCTGATGACTGCCAGACTATCATATCTTCCATCACTGGGACTGACTGCCGAAGGTAATGCCAATAAACATGACGGAGCAACGGCAAAGACATATAATGTGGGAGCGTCGGCAAGCTGGGAACTGGACATCTTCGGCAAACTTACGGCGGCAAAGCGTGGCGCAGCCGCCGCATTACAAGGAAGCCGTGCCTACCGGCAGGCCGTACAGACACAGCTTGTCGCCACTATTGCAGACAGTTACTACACCCTTGCCATGCTTGACGCACAAATGACAATAAGTAACCGGACTTTGGAGAACTGGCGGACTACCGTACGCACTCTTGAAGCGTTGAAAAAAGTGGGGAAATCAAACGAGGCTGGCGTATTGCAGGCAAAGGCGAACGTGATGCGACTCGAAGCATCCCTGTTATCCATACGCAAGAGTATTTCCGAAACAGAAAACGCCCTGTCTGCGATACTTGCCATGCCGTCACACTCGATTGGACGAAGTGATCTGGCCGAGGCTGCTTTCCCCGATACTGTCTCGATCGGAGTCCCTTTGCAACTGCTTTCCAACCGTCCCGACGTGCGTCAGGCTGAAATGGAACTGGCGCAAGCATTCTACGCCACCAATGCGGCCCGTGCCGCCTTCTATCCCAATATTACCCTCTCGGGAATTCTTGGATGGACTAATAACGGCGGTGGCGTAATCGTAAATCCCGGACAATGGTTACTTAATGCCATCGGTTCCCTGACACAGCCGTTATTCAACCGGGGCGTAAACATCGCCAACTTGAAGATAGCCAAAAGCCGTCAGGAAGAAGCCAAACTGTTGTTCCGGCAATCATTACTGAACGCAGGAAAGGAAGTGAACGATGCTCTGACCGCATGGCAGACGGCAAAATCGCAAATTGAAATCAATGCTCGGCAGGTTGAAACATTATGCGACGCTGTGCGAAAGACAGAATCGCTGATGCGTCATTCCAATACCACCTATCTGGAAGTGCTGACCGCCAAACAGTCTCTTCTCGAAGCGGAAGTGCAACAGTTACAAACTCGTTTTGAACGCATACAAAGTATAATTAAACTTTACCATGCGTTGGGAGGAGGAATGTAACTTTACAAGAATTATAACCTAATACTGAACCATGTTGTGTAATTTTTATATTTCAGTCGTCATAAACTTATAAATAAGTAATTTAGTATGCAAAAACAAATTAAAAAGTCTTCTCTTTTTTTGAAGAGAAGCAACACCTGACCCACTTCGCTACCGAACAGGATGTAGCAGAAGAATTGTTTGAGTTACTCTTAGAAGCGAGAGAACTCTATCTTCAGGATGTGATTTTGAATGGCAAGCGGTATGACCGCTATGTGGATGACTTCATCAACAGTCATCGGTATATCAACTGCAACAGTGCAATTTGCCGAAACTGCCACGAGATGAACATCCACATCGTCAAGGGACTGCTGAACGAATGCGCCCACCTTATCCAGCCTCTTTTTGAGGCATCCGACTTCTCCTTTGAGAAGTGTATGGAGTTACAAAGGAAGTATGACCGCTCGGAACCGTTGCCGCCATACAGTTGGCACGGAGCAAGGGGGCTTTTGTGTATGGCATCTGCAACGTCGTGGGTGCCTCTATCCCAAGAAATACGGATTCCGGGACATACATCCATGTAGGACCTGAGATAGGTGTGGCTTCTACCAAGGCTTTTACAGGACAGGTAACGGTGCTGATGCTGCTTGCCCTCTGCGTGGGACAGATGCGTGGTACTGTGGATGATGCAACCGTAGAGAGGATTGTCCGGGAGTTGAAGAACATGCCCCTATATATAAAAGATGTGTTGGGACTTGCTGACAAAATCAAGAACTTGTCGAAGATATACACCTATGCCCGCAACTTCCTTTATCTCGGTCGTGGGTACAACTACCCCACCGCCCTTGAAGGTGCGTTGAAGCTGAAAGAAATATCCTATATCCATGCGGAGGGTTATCCTGCTGCGGAAATGAAGCATGGACCGATTGCACTTGTAGATAGCGAGATGCCCACGGTGGTCATTGCTCCAACGGACTCGCTGTATGACAAGATAATCAGTAATGTAAGGCAGGTGAAGGCGCGTGGCGGTACGGTTGTCGCCATCATTACCAAGGGCAATGACGCAATGAAGGACATCGCCGACCATTGCCTTGAAGTGCCCGACGTACCCGAATGCCTTACACCTCTCGTTGTTTCCGTCCCATTGCAGTTGCTGGCCTATTACATCGCCATCAACAAGGATAGGAATGTTGACCAGCCAAGAAACCTTGCTAAATCAGTTACCGTAGAATGAATAGAATATTATCACTTATTGTTACCATCCTCTTTGCGTTGTGCATTGAGGCTGGCATCTTTATGCTTATTGCCCACTGGTGGGGCATGACTGCGGCCATTACCGTGATAGCCATTGAATGTGTGTTAGCCTTATGGACAGTTTACGAAATGAGACATGCGAGTGATGAACCAGTTGATGAATAACATTGCAGGCTGTGGTTAGAACGAAAAAGGCTAAAAACAAAAGGACGGGTCGATGATTCGTCCTATTTTTGTGTCTTTTTGGTGGCAAAATGTAGCGATTTAGCAAAATAAACATAAATTCCAGTGATATTCAGCATGAAAATTCGCCCATTTAAGTGAAAATGTGTAATTTTGCAACGCAAAATTGTGCCTAAGCATTTGCATCAAAACAACAATAGTTCAATCGAGGCTGATATGAAAGTAGAGATTAACAAGAAACGTTTAGAATACCTGCTGGCATTATACAAGATGTCGGTGGATGACTTGTTGTCTCTTCTGAACAAAGGCAGGAAACGGATAACAGGAGCCGCAGACATCAGTGGAGATTCTATTGATTTGGGGGTGTTGAAGCGTATAGGTGAGATATTCGACAAAGAAGTCAGTTTCTTTCAAGACTATTCTAAGTTGTCAACCAATGCAAGCAGCAGTATCTTCTTCCGCAAGACCTCATTCGGAACAGAGCTGAACTTGGAGTCGATCCGTACTGTAAACCGATTCGAGAGTCTGAAAAACGCTTTGGATGCATACAACAAACTGTCGCAACTGGATGTGAAGTTTGACATAGAACACTACACCCTACAAGATGACCCTAAGACAGTAGCCGTACGTGCAAGAGATTTTTTTTATCCCGGGGAAACTGTCAATCATAGGCAGTTTCTTGTGAAGATGATAGAAAAAATCGCCGATCATGGCATTTTTGTCTTTGAATACATAGAGACATGGAACAAGAAAGAGAAAACCAACATTGACGGTTTTTACCTTAAGCCCAATGTGATAGTGCTTAAGCATCATAAGCATTACAAGCGAGAAATATTCACTCTGGCGCATGAATTGGGGCATTGTCTATTGGGGATTGAAGAAGTGGAGTCGGTGGACATGATGGACATCTCGGCACAGACTTCATACAGTGATGTCGAAAGATGGTGCAATGATTTTGCATATCAGTTCATTATGGGACAAGAAGCAGAAACACTTGCTAACATAGCATGTGTAGATTCCCGTAACGACTACTGCATTGACCTCTTCAAGGCTATCAGTGCACGGACGCACATTAGCCGTCTTGCCTTATATACAAGGATGTATATCGACAGGAAAATCAGCTATTCGAGCTACAGCAATGTCAAGAGTGAATTGGCAGAGGAATACAGAAGAAGAGAGGAACAGGAAAAGTTGAAAAACTCTGAGAAGAGAGGCGGGCGAACACCAAAGCCCATCATTTCTCCGCTATTCTTGAAAACCATGCAATATGCCTATTTCAATGGAGTGGTCAACGAGACCACTTTCTGTTCGAGACTCAATGTCAAACCAGCAAATTTTGAGAGGGAGTTATGGCGATAGTTGTTGATACATGCTCATTGGTGATGATTGCCAAGAATTATCTTCCCTTGGATAAGGACGGACAGTTGTACTCATTCCTGGAAGAGGCGTTCTCCCGCAAGGATTTGATGCTACTTGATGTGATTCTGGATGAATCAAAACGCACCTCCAAAGGAATTGCAGTTGAAAAGATGCCTTTCCTCAAAGACAAGAAATTGGTCATTCCGACAAAGGATCTATTTCCATGTGCCCCAGAGAGATTCAGCAACATGATAGACAACAATTTCTGTGTAAGACTGAAGAAGCAGGAACTGACTGAAGAAGAATACATAGAGCAAAAGGAAGAATACCTTAAAACAGGTGATGCTAAGATTATCATTTATGCACTGAATGTACGACACTCGGACGCTATCCATCTGGAAGAGATGCAAGTAATGACGGAGGAAACAAGGCAGCAGAATGACGGTAAGTTGTTCAAGAAACTTCCTTTGTTGTGTGAGCAGATAGGGATTGGAACACTAACCGTTTCAGAATATCTGCATAGAAACGGGTTCTTTATTGACAAATAGCATAGATATTAGTATCATCTTATGACATCTTTCACGAAATCATATTATATTCGTGAATAAAACACTTGTTTTTCAAGAATAGAAATTGTTGAGGATTAGATATTTAAGACATTATTGCAATGCGGAAGGGGTGATGTGAACGACAAAAGACAAGGCGTTCTATTAGAGTGGATGCTTGATAAGATTGAGAAGAATGGACGGGTCGATGGCTCGTCCTTTTTTTGTGTCTTTGAGTGTGAGGTGCAGGTGGGGACCAGTACTGCGACCACTGTTGCCTGTCAGCGCGATGATGATGCCGGGACGGACGTGGGTGCCTTTGGTGACGAGAGTTTGGGAGAGGTGGCAATAGCTGACGGTGAAGTCGCCGTGACGGAGGGTGACATAGAGGCCTGAACGTTTGTCCTTGCCTACCTTGATGACCTCGCCGTGCATCATGGCGTATGTGGGTTCGTAATTTGCCTTCAAATCAAGCCCGTTGTGTAGGGCTTTTCTTTTTGTAAATGGGTCTCTGCGGTAGCCGAAAGGGCTGGTGACAGAGATATGACGGAGTGGACTGACAAGTGCCGTGTGGCGGTCGGTCTGCTCCGTTTGGGTTTGTAATGGGGCAAAGGCAAGAGAGTCTCGCCGCTGATGCGGCGAGCACGGAGGCAGTTGTTCGGATGTTGCGGACTGCGTCGTTTTTGGCACAGCCTTGCGGTGTACCTTAGTCTGTGTGACGGTATTGAACTGAGCGCATACTGTTGCTGATGAACAGAATATTGCTGCTATTGTGATGAGTAGAAATCGTTTCATGGTGCAAAAGTAACAAGCAATTCTTTGACTGGCATAAAGAACAAAGGGAAGACAAGAAGATTGTAACATAATATAGCAATCGAGTTTGATTTTTGAGCAGAAATCAAACTCAAATAATAATAATCGTCAAAAATAACACGCATTATCTTATGCAATTCTGCTTGTCTCTGAATAGGTATATAACTTTGCATGAGTTTAATTTCAAATTCAAAGTTAAAGTATGAAGCAAGTACGATTTGAAGAGAGCGAGGTGCCTTATCAGACACTGGCTCGTTTTGGTCTCACACAAGAGAAGATTGAAGACCTGCCCATGTGGGCGTTGGAAGATATTGGTCAGGGACGACGTTCACCGTTGCTGCCCATTCAGGTGAATAATGATGAGGGCGAGACATTGAAGAGCCGCACCCGATTTGCGTTGGTCCGTATGGAGGACGGCAAGGTGGATGTGGTCTTCTATCCGCAGTTGGAGAAATCACCATTGGAGGCTTTTACTCAGGAACAGCAGGAGGACTTGCTGGCTGGAAAGGCTATCCTTGCCGATGTTAAGGATGCTGATGGCAGGAGCAGCAAGGCTTTCGTGCAGATTGACACGGAGACCAATCAGGTGATGTCGGTACCTACGCCTGTCATCGGGCGCAACTTGGAGGTGCTGAAGGATGAACTGAAACTGAGTTCGGCAGAACTGACCGTGATGCAGAAGGGTGAGCCGCTCACGCTCATCATGGAGGACGAACAGGTGACGGTGGGTATTGACCTGAACGATAAGACCGGCATAAGGATTAATCAAGGCGACAGTCAGAAGTGGAAGGAGAACACCAAGCGAGAGTGGGACAAATACACCTTCGGGTGCTATGGCTGTTGGGTAATGGGCGATGACGGTAATCTTGACTATGTGCCTGAAGAGGAATACACGGAAGAACTTTGGAATGAGCAGAAGAAGAATGGAGAGCGCAACCGCGCCTCTTTTTCCATGCACAAATAATCTACACATAATATAATAAGTATATGGCATCAAATAAATATTATCCAGAGGATGTGCTCGTCGAGAAGATACAGAGCGGCGAGTACGGTTGGTTGGAGTATGTCAACCATCATTCTGCTGAATGGCAGGAAGAATATGAGAGCTATTGTCTGAACAACGGACTCTGCATTTGTGAAGAGAGTGCGGAGCAGTTTGTCCATCACAAAGATGAGGAACTGGAGAAGGCAATAGAGAACGGTGAAGCATGATAAATGAAGAGTGAAGAATGAAGAGTGAAGAATAAGTATGGCGATAAGAAAGAATACGAATCCCCAACAGATGGACCTGCAACCAGAGATGCGTGACTTGCTCATGCGCAATGGTATGCAGGCTCATGTGGTGAGTAATGGCAGCGGCTATCAGCTTGTGGTGCAAGGGCATGACAGTCCGCTGCTTACCTATAACATCACCGAGAAGCAGATGTTGGCTCTGACCGACTGGGGTACGAATCATGCCAACAAGTTAGCCTACAATACCTTTACGGGCATTGTGGGCAACGACTTCTATATGCCCAAGAACTTCGTTCATGCACGCAATGCCAACGGTCGTGTAGCTATGGGGCTGCACGGCTATCGTGTTGGTATCGGCGAGTATGGACGGATGGGGCGCATCGATATGCCACCACCCTTTTTAGGTTGGACACCACGCAGTCAGGAGGGATTCCATCTTCGCAGAGTTGGAGGACGATTGTTCTTCCCCGAAGCCCCGATTGTGCCTGAACGTTGGGACGGCAGAATGAAGCCTGGCGAATTGCAGAGCGGCGGTTATGGGTTCTATTATAAGGGACAGCAACAGAGTTATAGCCCTCAGCAACAGGATGTGCTGAAAGATTTGGAGGGAATCATAATGCCTTCCATCAGCCGCACGAGAAGCACGGAGCCAGCCAAGCCTTATAAGGAACTGATTACCTCGCCTGTCTATTTCACCAATGAGAAGTGGCAGGAGTGTCTGGCATCGCATGGCATCATCATTGATGAGAATGCGAAGACGCTGACCATTCAGTCGAACAGCGTCAATGCCGACATGGTGTATGACCTGACAGATGAGGAACTGAAGAAACTCACCTCCAACTCCATCAAGGAAGTGCCCGTCGTTCAACGCTTGGAACTGCTGAATGGCATCATCAAGGACGACTTTGCTGACAAAATCCTGATGGACACACTGAATAGCAAGGAGCGCATCGACCTGCATCTGCATCCCGAACTTGAACAGGAGTTGCAGCAGCGTCAGCAACAAGACGAGGAACGGTTGCTTCCGTTGGAAGAGGACGAGACTGTCAGACGTGACGTGTTGCAAGGCGATGCCATGGTGAGAGGTGAAGACCTTGCCTTGATTAATGAGAACAAGGGTTGGTATCGTGAGGGAGCGCATGGGCGTGAAGTGAAAGTCGGTGACATCATGGTGGAGAAAGTGCCTCCGATGGAGGGAGATAAGAAAGGCGAAGATAAGTATCGCATGACCGCCATTATCAATGGAGAAGCCATCACGCACGAAATCAAGCAGAAGGACTACGACAAGTTCTTGGCGGTGGATGACTACCATCGCATGAAACTCTTCTCCAAGGTTTTCAGTGAAGTGGATATGAAGACACGCCCCGAAACCAACGCCGGACTGGGCACGAAGATATTGGCGGCTCTGACGGCAGGAGCAGTCGTTACAGCAGAGGTGGCGCATGACATAAGCCACCATCATCACCATCCAGCCCCGGAGTTCTATGCAGAGCATCATGGCGGTCCACGTCCTTACTTCAAACCGGGAGTGGATTCGCCACAGGAGATTGCGGCAAGGTACTTTGAGGCAGAAGCAAATCATGTTGCCACGGAGATAAGGAGAGGATATTAACAATGTATAATTTACAATTTATAATTTATAATGAGTAGTGAACTGACATACGATGACTTTCTGGACAGGTTGAGCATACAGGAAGTACTGGTGGACGCAGGGTATCATCTGAACAAGAGAGATGGCTTGCGTTATCCGTCGTATGTGCGTACTGACAGTGAGGGCAGACGGGTGCGTGGTGATAAGTTCATTGTCACGCAGAATGGGAAATGTTGCTTCCAACCACCGCAGCAGAAGGTGTATAATGTCATTTCGTTCATCAAGGAGCATCCAGAAATGTTTTCAGAGAACAAGGTGGGAATGTCTCCTGACCGACTCGTCAACCTCGTCTGCAACCGACTGCTCAACCAACCCATAGAGGACAGACCATCGAAGATTACAGAACCAAGAAAGGACGGAAAGCCATTCAACCTGAATGACTACGACATCCACAAGTTCAATCCGCAGGACAGGGAAACGCAGAAAAGGTTTTATCCCTATTTTAAGTTCCGAGGCATCGACCTCTATACGCAGTATGCTTTTCATCGGCATTTCTGTCTGGCTACTAAGCATCGGACGGATGGACTTACCTTTGCCAACCTTGCCTTTCCGCTTGTACTGCCCAAGACACCCGACAAGACTGTGGGCTTTGAGGAACGAGGACGACCGAAGATGGACGGTAGCGGCGGTTACAAGGGCAAGGCAGAAGGAAGCAACAGCAGTGAAGGACTGTGGATTGCCAACCTCACGGGCGAGCCGTTGGATAAAGCAAGCGAAATTGTATGGTTTGAGAGTGCCTACGATGCCATGGCAGAGTATCAGATAAATCCTGTAAAGATGGTGTATGTATCTACGGGCGGCACACCCACCGAGGGACAGATGCGAGGACTTCTGTCCGTTACTCCCAACGCACGGCACTATTTGGGTTTTGACAAGGACGATGCAGGGCGGCAGTTTGTTGCAAACTTCAGGAAGGTGGCAGCAGAGATGGGCTTCCGTCACGAGCATGTGCAAGCCTATCATCCATTGGGTTGCTACAAGGACTGGAACGATGCGCTGCTCAACAAGAAATCAGCAGAACTGATTGCCAAGGGCGAACCAGATACCTTCGACTATGCCGAGTTTATCGCAGCCGGCAAGGCAGAGAAACAAAGGGAAAAAGAAGAAAAGAACACATATCATAGAAGCGTATGAGACAAGAAGATAATAGCATCATCACCTTGTGCCCCAGCATCGGACAGTTTTTCATCAACGAACTGCCTCTGTTGCTGTTGTGCGTGGCAATGCTCCTAATCGGAGGATTGCCCGGTTGTGCATATAGTACCCTGTTGCTTGTCTTCAGCCTCCTGTTCTCCCTCTGTTTACTCTACCGATTCATCTATCTGAGGAGTATCCGCTACCATATCGGGAGCGAGCAACTCATCTGTGAGCACGGAGTGTTTCAGCGGAGCGTGAACTACATGGAGTTGTACCGAGTGGTGGACTTTGCCGAGCATCAGACATTGATACAACAGTTATGCGGACTGAAAAGCGTGACCGTGTTGTCGATGGATAGAACGACACCGAAACTGGAAATGACCGGCATCAGCAACAGCTATGACGTGGTGAGTGTGATACGAACAAGAGTAGAAACGAACAAACGAAGAAAGGGCGTATATGAGATTACGAATAGATAAGATTTGGTTCATTGTCGTGGCATTGGTACTGAGCGTGCCGTCAGCCCATGCACAGATTGTGACTGCCAACCCTTTGGAATGGATGGCATTAGCAGAGGGCAACGAAGCCATCAACGGTGAGATAGAGAAGGAAATCAAAGGTCAGACCAAGACTGCCCTGTTGCAGAATACCATCGCCGCAGAGTTCACCAAGATACACGAATGGGAGAAGAAGTACAACAGTTATCTGAAAACCGCCAGTGGTTATGCCTCTTCCCTCAAAGCCTGTACCTATCTGTACGACGATGGAGTGAAGATATTCATCACCTTGTGTAAGATGCGCAAGGCCATCAACAATAATCCGCAAGGCATCGTTGCCACCCTCTCGATGAACAACCTGTATATGGAGACCGCCACGGAATTGGTGTCCGTCTTCACACTGCTGAAAGATGCAGTCGCCAAAGGAGGCAAAGAGAACATGCTGACTGGTGCGGAAAGGAGCAAGACGCTGTGGGCACTGAACGACAAGCTGAGTGCCTTCAGCAAGAAGCTGCATCGTCTTTATCTGTCTATACGATATTACACCATGACCGATGTGTGGAACGGCGTGACGGCAGGGATGATAGACCGAAGCAATGGAGAGATAGCCACCCAAGCCCTTAGCAGATGGCGCAGAGCAGGACGTATGACCATCAGTGATTAACGATAAAGGAATCAGTCATGAAGTATTTCATATCAATTGCCATTTTTATGTTTATATCATCTTTTGCAGGAGTGCGGGCGCAGAACGACCCGACTCTTGCGGGGATGATTCTGATGTACACCAACAAGGCGGAGAAAGAACTGAAGAATCAGGAGAAAGTGATGCTGCTACAATCCACCGGCCATATCTGGACCAAGGAGGAAGTGGAAGCCACTACCGACCTGCAGCGGGAGTTCAACAACTATCTGGACTCCTTCCGTTCCATCGTCAGCTATGCCGCACAGATATATGGTTTCTATCACGAGATAGGTCAGTTGGTGGACAATATGGGTGGATTGGTGGCGCAGTTGGATGCCCATCCTGCCAACGGACTTGCCGTAGCCCTGTCAGCCAAGCGCAACAAGATATACCGCGAGCTGATTATGAACAGCATCGAGATAGTTAATGACATACGCACGGTATGCCTGTCGGGCAACAAGATGACCGAGAAGGAGCGTGTGGAGATAGTCTTCGGCATCCGACCCAAACTGAAGAAGATGAACAAGCAGTTGAAGCGACTGACGAGGGCGGTGAAATACACCACCATGGGCGATGTTTGGATGGAGATAGACGAAGGGGCAAGACCCACCAAAGCGAACAAAGCCGAGATAGCAGCGGCTGCCAAGAGGCGGTGGAAGCAGGTGGGCAAGAACGTAAACTGATGGAGCAGCGAGAGCAGAGCCGAACTTGTTCGAGCTATGCCGAGTCGTGACAGAAGAAGACGAAGTCAAACCGTGATTAAAAAACGATAAGATATGGGATTTTGGAGTTCATTATTGAAATATGGTGGCAAGGCGGCACGAGGTACTGGCCATGTCATCGGAGTAACTGGAAAGACCTTAGGCAGTGCGGCACTCCACCCGCAACGCACCCTTATGGGAGCCGGCAAGGCTATGCAGACGGCCGCAGTGGGTAGTGCCGCAGGCTATGTGACATGGGAGAAGCTGACCACAGACAAGAGCGTGGCACGCATCGTAGGTGATGCTGTCATCGGCGAGAATGCCACGGAAGCGGTGGCACAAACCGCCAACGATGTGCAACGTCTGACGGGCAAGGCTGGTGAAGCCGTTGATGCGGTGAACACTGTAGCCGGAAAGATGGACACCCAGTTCAGCGGCATCAGTGATTTCTTTAGGAATATGTTCGGAGGCGTAGGATGCGACATGATAGGCAATCTCTTTGGCAATATCGGCAAGGGCAACGTGTCGGGTATGAGCATCGTCGGACTGGTGGCTGCCGCCTTCATGGTATTCGGACGCTTTGGTTGGATGAGCAAGATTGCGGGTGCCCTGCTTGGAGCGATGATCATCGGGAACAATTCTAAGGTGGCGCAAACTCTGCCTAACAGAGGCGGTACGTCTTCACATGGGCAGAACATGAAAGAAGCAGAGACCCAAAGCAGAGGGATGAAACGATAACCAATATACAGTGATATGAGATATACAGAAGAAATGATACTGCGCTCATCGAGCGGCTACTGTATGCCGTTTGAGGAGCCTATAAAGCAGGACGTGCAGATGTCCTTGGGTTACGGAGAGCAGAAAAATCCCGTGACGGGAGAAACATTCTTCCATCACGGCATAGACTTCTCAGTGAACCATTACCTGCTGTCGGCGGTGGCAACGGGAACCGTCTCTGCCATTGGGTCGGACGCGGAGCATGGCATCTACCAGACCATCCGCTACGGCAAATACGAAGTGACTTACAGGCATCTCTCCAATGTCTTCGCCAACTTCTCCCAAAGCGTCAAGGCCGGTCAGACCATCGCCATCAGTGGCGACCTGCTGCACATGGAGGTGAGGTTTGACGGAGAGGAAATCAATCCGTTGGAGTTCCTCACCATGCTCTACGGCAATATCAAGGCATTGGAGCACAATTCCCAAATGGGCATCAATGAACTGGACATGAACATCCCTTCACCCTACGACACCGACCGTCAGGAGATAGAGGCATTGATGCTCCGCTTCCTTCCCTCCTACTTCGAGGACCTTCAACAAGGAGCATACTCTCTGCCCGAACATACGGAGCAGTCGTTGAGAAACATCTTCTCGTTGGGAGCGAGCAAGCATTATTTCTACGAGACCATGCCGAGCATGGCTAATCCCTTGGGCATCGGCAACCGCTGTATGCCTTTGGCGACTAAGGTGCAGAACCTGCTCATTGCCGACTTTCTCAACTATCTTGCCATGCGACATCAGGTATATCTCTCCACGATGGACGAGGTGTTAAAAAAAAACTCCAAGAGCAAGCCCTGACGCATGACGGCATCATCGACCCTCTTGCCGACTTGGACGTGGATATCCAGAGCTTCGACATTCCGAGGATAGTGAGCGTCTATCCCGACCGGGCTGGCGTGAGATGGTGGACAAAGGCATGGTTCAATGGTAAGGAAGAGGGGGAACCCTCCGTGGAGATTGAGGAACGTATGGCCGTGCAGTTCATCCACTGCCAAGTGGACAAGGATGCATGGTTGGAGGAACACTATCCTAAGCAGATGGAGATATATCACAATGCCATCGAGCAGACAAAGGAACAGATATTACAGCAGTATAATATATAAACAAGGTATATGGCAGTTAAGAACAGTCAGCGATTCGCAGAGATAGAGCGTCTGATGGGCGACTACTTCGGGTGTCACCTTGCCCCCGTGATGGGCAGGGTGCAACGGGACTTGTCCAACAGACAGGCAGACGAGATGCGAGCCTACTCCAACAGTACGGCTGGCATCCTACGCTCATTGGCCACTGCCAATATGCCTGGTGATGACCCATACGCCACGCTGAAGATTACAGGCAAGTGGAACAGCAAGACCACCGAAGACTATCTGGCGATGTGCAAGGAGGCTATTGTCGGCAACAAGGATATGCAGCGTGACCTTGCCGTGATGGCTGAGGAATGGCGCAAGGCGGTGGTGACGGAGATAGGACGAGAGCGGTACGATGCACTCTCTAAACAACTCGGTTGTGATTTGGCATACGCCTATATCGATCACCGCATGGAGCAGCTGATGATAGAAAAAATGGTGAAAGACCGTATGCCAACATCTTCTGCCGACTATATCATCCGCAAGGCGGCACAAAGCAGTCTGTTCGGTCTGCCCTACGAACTGAACAAGTCACCCCTTGCCGCAGAGATAGAAGCCAAAGGAGAGGCAGCCTATAAGCCCTCTCGAACAGAGAAGGCAGCGGGATGGGCAGCCGGAGCGGGTGCCGATGTCGTGGCCATGGGAGGGATTGGCTCATGGGCAACCTTCGCCAAGTTTGTCGGTATCGATATGGTGATGAATGTCGGCATGGAGCACCTAAGCAAGAAAGGTAGCAGCCAAGAGGTCTGTGTCGAGGAGTGTATCAGCAAGGGAGTTTTCGGTACGGGCACCAACGTCTTCGCCTCATTCCGCAAACAGGCAAAAGTCATCAAGAACCACGAGAACAGCTATATCAAGGCTACCAACAGCCATTTCAAGAACAAGATTCCCACGAGCAATATCACTTTTATGGATTGGACGAAACAAACCGAGCAGACCTCTTTTCCTTGGAACAAAGGTACGTTCCTTGACCCTCAGAGAAACGAAGCAACCAAACGTACAGGCAAGTACAAGGATGTGCCCTTGATAGTTGCGCCTGGACAGGAAGACGAGTATCTGGAGGTTAAGGCGAGACTGGATGCAGAGGCTGAGAAGGAGAAGAAGGCAGAACCGAAAGAAACTCCTGATTCATCGACTGAAGAGGCAACACCATCTGTAGTCCAGCAGGAGGAAACAGCCTTACAAACAAACGAAAATGGATGGGACGGGCTGTTGCAGAGTTTTGGACTGAACGGCTTTTCAGACATCGGCAAGAACCTTGGTTATGTGTTGGCGATGCTGCCCGATGTACTGGTGGGACTGTTCACTGGCAAGACAAAATCGCTGAATATGGACAATAGCCTCCTTCCTTTGGCCTCTATCGTGGCTGGAATGTTCGTGAAGAATCCTATACTGAAGATGCTGTTGATGGGTATGGGAGGTGCCAATCTGCTCAACAAAGCGGGACATGAGGTGCTGGGCAGGAAACAGCAGGAAGGCATTGCACCTACAGTTAGTCCTGCTGCATCTCGCATTCAGTACCGCCAATATCCTGATGAACCACTCAATCCTCGTATCAGCAACCCGATGCTGCAAGGGCGGTGTCTCGTTGCCAACATTGACCATGTGCCTTGTACCATTCAACTGCCTGACAGTGTGATTGGGGCGCATCAGTCGGGGGCATTGCCGCTGAATACATTGGCTAACGCCATACTTGCCAAGAACGACCAGATGCGACAGATGGCAGCAATGCAGTACGAAGAGCAGGCACGGGAGAGCGTGGTGCGACCGAGGGGAATACAGTGAAGCCCGACAACAAAATTGTCGGGAACGGTGGCTTGGTAAGCCAATTATAGAATGTGATTGAGATAAACAAAAAGATAAAAGCATGAAAGAGAAATCAGAATTTGAGAAGCGGACGGCGGAGAAGCAGGTGTCGCTGCTCACTGAGGCACTGACGAGTGCGGTGGATGCCAAGGGACATTGGTTGAATGCAAGCGGCAAACTCTATCCGAAGCTCTATCCCAAGGGCTTTTCGGTCAGTCCGTTCAATGCCCTTGTCCTTGCCCTTGACTCCGATGCCAAGGGTTGCAAGAGCAATCTGTTTACGCAGTTCTCCGAAGCGAAGGCACGGGGTGAGAGCGTGAGGGAGCATGAGAAAGGTGTGCCGTTCCTGTATTACAATTGGAATAAGTACGTCAACCGCAACAATCCCGACGATGTCATCACCAAGGAGGCATACGCAGAACTGTCGGAACAGGACAAACAGCAGTACAAGGGAGTGAAAAACCGTGAGATCCGTGTGCTGTTCAATATCGACCAGACGCTACTGCCTATGGCTAACGAAACAGCCTACACTACGGCATTGAAGAAGGATGGCACGGTGGAGGATAGAGGTTATGGCGACAAGGAGGACAAGCAGCTGCATGGGTGCGTCAACGGATTCCTTCAGAAGATGAAGGACAACCTCGTGAATGTACGTCAGGACGGCACGGGTGTGGCGCACTACGACACCGAGAAGGATGTCATCTACCTGCCACGGCAGCGTGACTTCGAGCACTACAATGACTATGTACAGGAGATGATGCGTCAGTTGGTGTCTGCCACCGGTCATCAGCAGCGGTTGGCACGTGAGGGCATGGTCATGAAGAACGGCAAAGCCCCGTCGGAGGATGCCGTGAAGAAGGAACGACTCATCACTGAGATAGCTTCGGGCGTGAAGATGCTCGAACTGGGACTGCCTGCCCGTCTGTCAAAGGACAGCCTTAGCATGGTGGACTATTGGACGAGGGAACTGAAGGAAGACCCTTGTCTGATTGATGCCATCGAGAGTGAGGTGAACGGTGCGCTGAAGGTGTTGAAGAAAGCCGAACTGGGTGAAAAGGTGGAGTATGCCACCGACCAGCATCAGCGAGAGACGGCGCAGATACAGGTGCAGTTGCCCAACCACTACTTCGTAGCAGACGAAATCAAGCAGCATCCCAACGAGGAGCAGCGTACTGTGGTCATCGTGCGTGATGATGCCAGCAAGACCGCCGATGTGGTGCTGCCACAGGGTGCATCGTTGGAGGTGAACAACGAGATCAAGGGCATGAACAAGCAACGCTTCACCAATGCCTTGCAGAAAGAGGGTTATGACAACGTGCGTTTCTACAATCCCGACGGAGCCTTGGGCTTCCGTCCCGACGACAGTTATTTCGCCGACAAGAAAATCACGGTATCAAGACTGCGCAACTGGTCTATCGAAGACCTATCCTCGTTGGATGCTTCTGAGGCCGTAACCCACAGCCGTGACATCGGTTTCGACAATGTGCAGTTGGTAAAGGATGACAAGGAGCGGTGGGCATTGTACATCAAGCCCGAAGGTAAGGAGGGCTTTGCCGTCTATCCCGACAAAGGAGACCTCAATCATTTCTTCACCACCTTGAAGCAGTCGATGGACAACATCGAGCGTGTGCGTGAGGAACTGGCACAGAAGTATTATGCTATGGCAGAGGCGAAACCCGACCTGAAGGTGGACATCTTCGGAGGTAATGAGCAGGAGGTTGATTTGAACCGCATCCAGCGTGTGGCAGTATTCCGTGCCAAATCGGGCGAATGCCTGTGTGCAGCCACTATTGACGGCAAGAAGTTGCAGCCGAGAAGTGTCAGTCCGTCACAATGGCAACGATTGTGGGTGGCTCCTGACAGGGATTCCTACAAGCAGAACCTTGCCGCCTCGCTGTTTGCTGATGTATTGCAGAAAGACAACAATGTCGAGCAAAGTACACAAGAGAAGCAGGAAGAAGCGACGGAGGTGAAGCAAGCGGAGACGGCAATTGTCGATAAGCATGATGAACAGAAGGAAGTGGTACTTAAGGAAGATAAAAGCTCTGAACAAAGGGAAGAGAAGAAACAAGAGGAAAAGAAAGAAGAAAAGAAGGATGAAAAGGCTGTCAAGGCTGCTGTCTCTCCCCTTGTCCAACAATATCTTGACTTGAAGAAGAAGCATCCTGATGCCATTCTTTTGTTTCGCTGCGGTGACTTCTATGAGACCTACAAGGATGATGCGGTGAAGGCATCCAAAATATTGGGTATTACGCTGACAAAGAGCAATGGGCGCAAGGATGATGAAGGCAAGCCGTTGGCAATGGCAGGATTCCCATATCATGCCCTCGACACCTATCTGCCGAAGCTCATTCGTGCTGGTGAACGGGTGGCCATCTGTGACCAGTTGGAAATGCCGAAGCAGACAACATCATCGAAGCGTGGAATTACGGAGATGGTGTCACCTGGAAAAGAGACAGGAAAGCAGATGGCACAGGAAAGTCAAGAAACAGAACAACACACCAGTCTAAGGAGATAGGCTTATGGGAAAGAACGCAGCGTATGCCGCACAATATGCGGAGGAAGCCAAAGAACAGATGCGGATGTATGGGATTCCTGCCTCCGTCATCTTGGCGCAAGCCATACTGGAGAGCAGCAACGGACAGAGCCAACTGTCGCGCGAATGCAACAACCACTTTGGCATCAAGGCTACGGCATCGTGGTTGAAGAATGGCGGAGAGTATGGAGTCTATACGGATGATAGGCCCAACGAGAAATTCTGTAAGTACAAAAGCGTGGGTGACAGTTATGAGCATCACTCGCAGTTCCTGAAGCAGAACAAGCGTTATGCGCAGTGCTTCACGCTGTCGCCTGACGACTACAAGGGATGGACGAAGGGCATTGAGCGTGCCGGCTATGCCACGGGCGGCGGTTATGCTGCAAGTCTGCAGCGCATCATTGAAGCCAACGGACTGGACAAGTATGACAGTGAGGTGATGGCTGAGATGCGGGCAGAAGGTCGGTCGTTCGGGGTGGAGAATAATCCTCGTAGAGAAATGCCTGCTGCCCATGTACCGCAGTCTGCCGGGTATTCCTTTCCTGTGGAGCGAGAGGAGTTTCTCTTCATCACCTCGCCTTTCGGCAATCGCCAGGATCCGATGGATGCCACCAAGCAGCAGATGCACAAGGGCATTGACATCAAGACGAACCATGAGGCGGTGTTGGCCACGGAGAACGGCGGCAAGGTGGTGGCGGTGAACCATAATGCGAACACGGCAGGAGGGAAATCCGTCACCGTGGAATACAGCCGTGAGGATGGCAGCAAGGTGCAATGCTCCTACCTGCATCTGTCTGACATAGCAGTAAAGGTAGGTGACGTGGTTAATGCCAGTCAGAAGTTGGGGGTGTCGGGAAATACCGGCACCAGAACCACTGGCGAGCATCTGCATTTCGGAGTGAAGAGTGTATCGGCTGACGGCTCAAAAAGGGATATGGATCCAGCCGCTTATCTGGCAGAAATCGGACAGAAAGGCAACATCAAGCTACAGGCCCTGCATAACGGCAATGACCTGTTGGCAAAATACAAGAGCAATGCGCCACAGGAGCAGAAGGTTTCGTCGGAGAACTGGATGAAGAAAATCCTTTCCTCGGAGGACAGCGGCGTGGGCATTTCGGGAACGAATGACCCTATACTCGACATGGCGATGACCACCTTCATGTCGCTGATGATGTTGGCAGCGCAGATTGACAGCAATGATGAGGAACGACAAAAAGGACTTATCTCTGCCATGGCAGCCAACCGGCTCGTAGATTTGACCTCGCTTGTTCCAGGCATGAGGCAATGCACCATTACTGTGGGTGAGAACGGCAAGACTGTGCTTCATGCAGAGAGCGGTACGGTGAAGATTGACCGTGAACTGACCTCCTCGGAGATGAACCGCCTGTCGCTCATTTTGGGCAATGCCAATCTGTCGGAAGAAAGCAAACGGACGAAGATTGCGGGAATGGTGACAGGCATCGTGGCGACACAGCAGGCTTCGCAGAACTTCGAGCAAGGGATGGAGGCTGAGAGTCAACAACAAAATCTGCAAAGGAAATGAAAAGGATAGCAAGTCATCTGTGTACATTGCTGGTGGGTATGGTAGCTGTGGCAGGACACTTCATGCTTACCCAATGGCTTTTCGGTCAGACCGTGGCCATCATCTATCTCGGCTTCCAACTTATCATAGCAGCGTGGATAGTCTATGAACTGATACGTGCGCTAGTATATGATGATTGAAAAGAGATTATTGTCATTGCTAAGACATTTCACTTGGACGATGGATATGTATAATTCAAATAGTATCGAGCAATGATCAAATGTAATGTAACAGTGTGCGGAACGGTCAGCAAGGCTGCGACCTGCCGCACGAACAAGGAGGGCAAGGCATTCGTGAGCTTTGCCATGAACGTAGTCATTCCAGCGAAGAGCGGGATTAACAAGACCATCGAGGTGTCGGTCATCAAAGATGGGACACTGACGGAGGTGGGCAGCTGCAACATCGGCGAACGCATTGAGGTAGCCGGTGTATTGGTACCAAGAAAATGGGGCGATGTCCTTTATTTCAACCTGTCGGCAAGCAGCATCAGCCACCAGCCTGACGAGGCAGAGGACTGCATCAAGGGCGTGATGGAGTTCCGCGGCAAGGTGGGCAAGAGCATTGAGGACAAGACGGACAAGAATGGTGTGCCGTACTGCCAGTTCTCCGCTTTCAGCGCAGAGAAAGTACAGGACGGATTTGAATACATCTGGGTAAGTTTCTTCCTATTCGATGGCAAATGCGAGGCATGGCTGCAACCAGGCGTGAAAGCGAACATCAAAGGGGCATTGTCTGTCAGTGTCTTCAATGACAAACTGGACTTCTCCTGCCGAGTGTCTGAAATGAGCGAATATGTTCCGCAGCCCTATAATGGTTAATTGACTATGGGAAAGCCTTATGCTAAGGAAGGTCCGAGTGCCGAAGACAAGGCACTCGACCTGTTTGCCGATATGATGATTGAGCGTATTCAGTCGCTGTCGGGCAAAGACGGATGGAAAAAGCCCTGGTTTACTGAAGGTGCGTTGCAATGGCCGAAAAACCTGAACGGACGAGAATATAATGGCATGAACGCTATGATGTTGCTCCTGCATTGCGAGAAGGAGGGTTACAAGATTCCTCGCTTCTGTACCTTCGACCGCATACAGCAGTTTAACAAAACTGGCAAGAAAGACGAGGAACAGAAGCCCCGTGTGTCAGTACTGAAAGGTGAGCATTCTTTCCCCGTGATGCTCACCACGTTTACGGTGGTCAATAAGGAAACAAAGGAACACATCAAGTGGGAGGACTACAAACTGCTCTCTCAGGAAGAGCGCGAAAAGTACAATGTATATCCAAAGCTTCAGACTTACCATGTCTTCAATGTGGCGCAGACCAACCTGAAGGAGGTCAGACCAGAGTTTTGGGAGAAACTGGAACAGGAATACTCGATGCCCAAGGTAGAGAAGGACGAGCAGTTTGCCTTTGAACCCGTGGATAGGATGATAGCGGACAACCGTTGGATATGTCCCATCAAACCGATGTTCGGTGATTCCGCCTATTTCTCCATCAGCAAGAATGAGATTGTGATGCCTGAGAAAAGGCAGTTCAAGGATGGGGAGTCTTTCTACTCGAACCTTTTCCACGAGATGGGACACTCCACGGGTGCGGAGGGACAGTTAGACCGCATCAAGCCCGCTACCTTCGGCTCGGCAGAGTATGCACGCGAGGAACTGGTGGCAGAACTGACGGCTGCGCTGACCGCTCAGCGGTATGGCATGACAAAGCATCTGAAAGGAGATTCGGCTGCCTATTTGAAGTCTTGGCTGGATTCGCTGAAGGAGTCGCCGCAGTTCATCAAGACCACGCTACTCGATGTGAAAAAAGCTACCTCAATGCTCACGCAGCATATCGACAAGATTGCTATGGAGATAGACCAGGAGAAAAAGGCTGAGCAGGAAAACGGGCAAGGGAAAAGTTATCTATCCATAGATGACGGCGACCATGCAGTCTTGGCATATAATGGTTCTGCTGTATATATCCAGCATCATGAGAAGGAGGACTCTGTAAAGATTGCTGTGCCGACGAGTAACGGTCTGGAAGTGAAACTCTCTGTTCCTTACGACCACGGCAAAGACCTTGACACCAATTATCAGGAGGCTTTTGCCCAGTACAAAAGCCTGACAGAGCCTTCACAATCGAAAGAAAACGTCTATTATGCCTCCATCGCCTATCTCCAATCAACGGATGACACATCGGAACTGGATAAGCTAAAGGAGAAAGGTGACTATCAAGGACTGCTGACGCTTGCCAAGGAATACTATGACGGGAACGGCATGGACGAGGAGCAGACCTACAGGAAGCCGTGCCAGAACAGAGGCGATGACCTGCTAATAGAGGACAAGGACTTTGCAGTGGTCTATAACGGGAGTGTCGGCGGTACGTATGAGGTGTTCCTGAAGCATACGGAGCAAGAAGTGCGTGACCATATCACTCGCTATGGCATAGGACGTGCCAGTGAGGACGTGAAGGCTGTGGCGAGGGAGATGACCGCCGAAGAGTTTTCGGAATTGGCGCAGCGAAAAATGCCGATATTCCAAATGCCGAATGGTGGTTTGCTGAACCTGCAATATAACAAGGATAAGGATAGCCTGGATGTGGGGACTGTGACCAATGCAGGACTCTCTGTGAAGCATACCTTCCCTTTCAGCCACAACCATTCTATGGACGCAAACATCAGCTCTGCGTATGAGCAACTGCTTGACATGGAGGAGTACCAGAAGGAAGAGGTACAAGAGGAGCACGTTGCCAAGTCCGCTTTCCGAAGATGAGAGTAGTATCGTAGTATATACTAATCGTAGGCTTTACTACTCATAGTAGGTACTAACAATAGTCAGCCGCAAGGAGTAATGTCCCTGCGGCTGATTTAATTTGGGGTCATTCCATATTATGAAGGAATGCTTGTAAATCCTCGTCTGGAATGCTCTTCAGTTTCACCGGCTTGAAGCCGTCCAACTGCTCCACTTGAAATATCTCGTCCACTCCATATTTGGAGCCATCCACCTTTACGCTCTCCATTTCATTGACGGAGGTATAGCCATACTCCGTTTCATGCAGACCGCATACGATGGTGAACAACGTGGTGTCGTTACCTTCCGGCTGTCCTTCAAGTACGAACCAACGGACGTGTCCGATGAAGAATATTGCCACACAAACGGCATCCTTGCCTTTGCCGTCCTGTGAATACAGAGGATAGGATTTCAGTATCTCCTCCAATACGGGTGTAATCAATCTGCTTGCCATAGTCAATCGTTGTTAAGTGTTCTGTAATACATTCTGTTCTCTACAAGGTGTTCGATGGCCTCTGCTGCCAATCGGCACACCCACTCGTCACGCTGGTCATAACGACCTTTTTGATAGTCGTTGGCAAGGCGTTCCAAGAAGGCAAACACCACCTTGCCCTTTTCGTTGATAAGATAGCGATGGTCATCTGCAAGGGCATTGCCTACCTTGGCGGCTGACCCCATCTGACCGTTTACGAACCGTGAGAAGCACTCGACAAATGCCTGCTCGTTTTCTGATAATCTGTGTAATTCCATACGCAAAGAAATTATTTGTTCAACTTGTTTTTCTTCCCTCCTTTTGAAGCCTTTCGGCTCCTCTTGTCGGGAACTGATTTTTCGTGCATCAAAAGACTGCGGAATGAGGGCGATAAGGCAAGAAAACAGACGGAGGAGTTAATGAAATACCCAAATCTTTGATTTGCGGAAAGCTGTCGTTCAGTCCTCTGCCTGTTAGCATGGCGGTACTTGACCATTCGCCCGGGCAGTAACTTTGCAAAGAAAAATGGGCATCGGCAAGTGGAATAGACACTACAAAACAGGAAAATCATTGATTTTTAGTGCATTTTTCTTTATTTCTTTCTTTGATTTAGGATAAAATATATAACTTTGCCTCCGAAAAAGTGTCACAAGTGACAGTTTTTCGTAAAATATGATAGTAAACAGATATAGATACATAGAACAGTTGAGCCGTTCAAAGAACAACGGGCTCATAAAGATAATCACAGGATTGCGACGTTCAGGCAAGTCGTTCCTTCTGAAGAAACTCTTTCATCAGCATCTATTGGATGAGGGCGTGAGAGAAGACCATATTCTCGTCATCGACATGGAGAGTAGGAAGAACAGAGAGTTCAAGAACCCGGACTACCTGTTGGACTGGGTGGAAAAGATGATGATTGACTATGAGACTTATTATATCATCATCGACGAGGTGCAGGAGGTGGAAGACTTTGTAGAGGTGCTCTCTTCCTTGTCAGTTACCGAAGGGGCGGATGTGTATGTCACAGGCTCCAACTCGCGTTTCCTGTCCTCTGACCTGGTGACGGAATTCCGAGGCAGAGGTGACGAGATACATGTGTGGCCACTATCCTTCAAGGAGTTCATGACGGTGTATGATGGTTCGAAAGAAGACGGTTGGGCTGAATACAGACTGTACGGAGGTTTGCCGCAACTACTTACACAGGTTGGGGATGAGAAGAAGGCTGATTTCCTGCGTCGCCTTTATCGCACGGTATATCTACGTGACATCTACGAGCGGAACAACATAGAACTGAGACCTGAATTTGAAGAATTGTCGAAGACCGTAGCATCCAGTATAGGAGCACCTGTCAATGCACTGAATATAGCCAATACGTTCAAGTCCGTAAGCAATGTGCAGAGCATAACCGACAAGACAGTGTCGGCTTATCTGGAATATATGCAGGATGCTTTCCTTATCGAAAAATCCGAAAGGTTCGACATCAAAGGACGGAAATACATAGGTTCGTTGTCCAAGTATTATTATCAGGACGTAGGTCTGAGGAATGCTATTCTGTCGTTCCGTCAGAGCGAGCCGACACATATCATGGAGAACGTCATCTACAATGAGATGCGTATGCGAGGATGGCTCGTGGATGTGGGTAACGTCTATCATCGAGTGAGGAATACGGAAGGAAAGCAGCAGAGGGTGACATTGGAAGTGGATTTTGTCTGCAACAAAGGGAGCGAGCGGATCTACATCCAGTCGGCGTGGCGTATGCCCGATGCAGAAAAGATGGAACAGGAGAAACGGTCGTTGCGTCTTGTAGATGACTCTTTCCGCAAACTGCTGATCGTGGGAGAACATACCAAGCAGTGGAGCGACGAAAACGGCATACAGATAATGAGTATATATGACTTCCTGCTTGACTGGTCAAGTACTGAGAAACACGGATAAAAAAAAGATATGCGCATAGAATATGCGTTAATACATATATGATTAAGGGAGGGCCTATCCATCACGGACAAGCCCTCCCTTTCTAAAATTTATCAATGAAAAAAAAGTTTTAGTGCTCTTGTTCGGAGCTGTATGTCTGGCTATAGATACAGCAGGATTCTGGTATGGCGGTTCGCCTCATTGGGCGAGTAATCGTCAATGCCGCCATCGAAAATCTGAGAGATGGTGCCATTTTCCATACCACGTTTCATCAGTTCCTCTGCAATGAATCTGGCACGGGAACGGCTGAGGTTATCATTGATGGCTTCACTGCCTGTGGCACTGTCGGCAGCGCCGATGACCTTAACTTTCAAGCCATATTTCTTGGCGATGCGTGCTACTTCGTCGAGATTGACGAGCTGTGACCTGTTGAGCAACCTGTCAGTGCCAAGTTCAAAGAAGAAATAGATGGGCGCACCTATGCAAGCCTTTCCTGAGTGGATGAGCGATAGGTAATCGTCTTCCGGCTCACCTTCAGCATTGCCATATTCTTCTGTACAAGAGGCGGACTCCATGACCTTTGTCTTTTGACCATTACCATACTTGTCTCTCATTCTTGCACGCAGCGAGTTGAGACCGCTGTAGTCGTTTCGAGGATAGCCATTTGTGACGGAAGAAGCGGCATCGTCAGAAAAGAGGTGGCCGTACTTGTCCAGAAGTCCCTCGATGGCAAGAATCTTGCGCAGCTGCTCCAGAGTCTGACAATCTCGATCGTGCTGGGCGTGATAGCGGCTGTTGCTGTCAGAAAGGGATGAGGCGTATGCCGAAAGCCATTCGTTCTGTGCGATGTACGGGCGAGCGTCTATCACTCGCTTCCAGCCAGTCTTGCCGATGCGGACAGAGAGGCCGAGGGATGCGGACAGCAGATGGTCGCCAAGGCGGTGTGCCTTGCCATAGCCGTCAAAATCCTGCATGGTGGTCATGTTGCCTATCTCTGCCGTAACAGCAATGCGTGGGGAGAGATGATACTGCCCCTGTATGCCGTAGGAAATGGCAAAGGGCTTGTGGGCATTCACCTTGTTGTGCAGCATACCCACGCCCACGTATGGAATGACACTCCATCTGGCAAGAGTGTGTACATCGTCCTTGTAGAGGTTGCCGAGGACATTCCACATGAAATCAGCACGCAGGTACTGGTAGTCCTGCGAGGAGTTGTTGCAGTCGTTGAACTGCATACCGCCATAGTTCAGACGACCGCCGACGGAAGGTGTGAACCATTTGCCGATCGACACGGAGAATGCCGGTTTCATGCGACCGAATAGGTCGTTGCATCCGAGCGGTTTGCCGAGGAAGACCGTAGTTCCTCCTGCCGCTTGGACAAACCAGTTGTCCGTCCATGGCGAAGCTACCAATGCCCCTTTCATGTAGGAAGGTTTAAGCGGACGAAGCATACCGTCTGCCGAAAGTCTGCATACAACGGTGGTGGTGTCCGCCGTGCGGTGATAGTCTTTGGCTTGCGCACCCAATGAAAGGGCGAAGCCAAGGGATAGAATAAGTATTTTTCTCATGTTGTTCAATTTAATCTGGTGAATACTATAACAGGTGATACGTGACAGTGCCGCTTATCGTTTCTTCCTTTTGCCGGAAGAGGGGCGCATCATGCGTGCAGCTTTCATCATGCAACGGCGTGCCCAAGCGCGTTCATCCTCGTCATCGTCACGTCCCCATTTGAGGTCGGACGAACTGCCGCCACCGCCATGACCTTCGGCAAAGGTGGTGGCATCATCGACGTAGCCGAGGAATAGAAGCGTGGCACAGTACATCACCTCCGTTCCATTCTCCGCAAAGGCCTGAAGCAGGGAACCGTCAAACACGTCCTTGCCCTCATTGGAAAGCCGTGCCACACGTTCGGAGAACTCGCTGACCATGTTTTCGAGAAGGGCATTTCTGAGAACGGTGTCCGCACCTTGTCGGATAGTATCGGAATATCTGTGTGCCTCCTGCCGCAACTCCTCCGTGCGCTCCTTCATGGCGGTCATCTCCTCACGCAGGGCATCGAGCTTGCGGTCAGCCTCTGAGAGCTTCTCCTGCTTGTCGTCCAGTTTCGACTGGATAGCGGACAGTTCCTGCTCCAGCTCTTGGACTTGCTGACGGAGAGCATCAGGATTGTCGTGACCTGCAAGAATCTGCCGATGCAATTCAGCAAGTGCCGCCTCCTTCTCAGCCTTCTCCTGCAAGAGGTTGTTGACCATTGAGGTGAGTCCTTTTACTCTCCGCTCTGCCAGACGGATGTCCGATTGGAGCGAGGCGAGTGTCCGCTGATGGGTGGCGACGGACTGCTCAATGGTGGTGCACTGTTCTGACAGCTGGCGGCGGTATTCTTCGGTGGTGCGGTGGCGTGCTCCCGTCTCTGAGACGGAAGTTCCGCGCTCCATGCCCCAACGCTTGTTGACATCGGCAAATTCGCTGTGCAGGGCTTTCATCCTGGCAGAAAACTCGTACTTGTCCTTTCCGGCGAATATCTGTTTGTATGCAAACTTGCCGTCCTTGATTGGCAAGAGGGTGCAGTGAACGTGCGGATTGGTTTCGTCCAAGTGTAAGATGAAAGCGACGATGTTCTCCTCACCGTATTTGTCCGCAACAAAGCGGTAAACATCCTTTGCCCATTCCTCAATGTCCTTGCATCGGGTTAGATGCGAATTGTCCGCTCCGTGAGTGAGATTCACCTTCTGGTCACCGAATGCCAATTCTGTCATACGTTCTCGTGAGCCTCCGAAGATGAAATTGACCACTGTGCGGAAGCGTGGCTCTGCCAGTCCCTCGTTGGGGTCTTTGATTCCACGGCTCCGCAGGATGTCTGCCATGCGCTCCGGGATGCTTCGGCTCTTGTCTATAGGACAAACCTTGCCGCCCCGAACCTCGAAGTTGAGCCGCTCACGGCTGCGGTCGTAGTTGCCTGTTGATTCAGCGGATCCCCAACCCTTTTCCGTCCAACGGCGTTGGTGCTCGTTGCTCTGTGCTGTGGTGATTCCCTTAGATGGTCGGAAATCCATAACCTGTTTTGGTGTTGCCATAACCTATTTCCTTTTATGTGTGTACAACTCTCCTGTCTCCAGCTTGCTGCTTGTAAGGACAGCCTCCCGATGGTCGGAGACCAAGAGGGGTATTAGGCTACCCAAATTCCCTCATTTCCGACCAACGGGCAAGCCCGATTATTTTACAGCAATGGCAGACGTGTAAACACTGTGCCAGTAGAAAAGAAGAAGCGTTGTACGGTGATTATTAGAGGTTAATACAGCCTTTTGATGGACAGGAGCCCTCTTGGTTGGCTACAATGGCAAGGAACGGTCGGCAGAGTGACTGAAACTGTGACTTGATGGCTGCGCTTTCCTGATGCAAGGCTGGTGAGCTGCCATCCAATGCCAATTCTGATATTGCCTTTGCCGCCTCGATGAATGAGAGCCAGTCTCCTCCCAGGTCTTTGTAAAAGAAGGGAAGAAGGGAGGTAACGAGGGCGTTATCTGTTTCCTGCGAAAGCACCTGATGGAAGGTGGCTTCGCAGACAGCTGTGAGTGCAGTCATACAAAAGGCGTGTCCTACAGATTCGGGAATGTTTCTTCCGCATGGCACCTTGCCAATTGAATTGCCATTGTCGGCTTTCTGCAAGATAATGGCTACTTCCTCTGTTGCATCTTCGTAGAGTTGTTCACATTCCGAGGCGCAAGCCGATGCGGACATCTTGCCGCTTCGCCATTCGTCCAATGCGGTACACATCTTCTGGCGGAACACATCCAAGGCTGCGTCAATCGGAGAAACGGCAGGTGTCTCAGCCAACATCGGGATGGTGATGATTTGGCTCTTCGTGAGACGGGTGACGGAAATCTGGTTCATCTTCTCCAACTGCTCGATGAAGGTGCGGACAGTGGCGCGGTGCCAATGCCAGCATCCTGCCAGTTCGGTAATGGTGATTACAAACTGCCCGTTGGACAGGCTGAACTCCTGCTTGCACAGATCCTTGGGGATGTACTGTACAGAAGCCTTGTCTACAAGGTCAAGGTAGGCTTCGAGCTTCGACAGCCTTATCCCGGACCTCTCTTTCAAGAACTCCAACAGGGACATCCGTTCAGACATCTTGCCGGAACTCGTTCTATGTTTCTGTTTCTTCATTTCAATAATCTGTTTGGTGAATACTGTTGTTTGTCGCCAGCTCCATTATACAAAAGGAACGGCATGATACAGGTGATACTTAATAGTAGTATATGATGAGCATTTCTGTGTCTTCGAGGAGCATCTTGCGGTCAGCCTTGTTCTTCCACAGCGATATGACTATGCGCGAGGGATAGAACAGTGATGCCAGAAGGACAAAGGAGATGGTGACAGCAAGCGTGAACAGATGAGGAGTGAAGACAAACACCACTGCCGCCAACGCGGCGATGCAGAAGGGTGTCCGCTCCTCGTGCAGACGCTGTAGCCACCTCTCCACATCCATAAAGACAAAGAATATGGCAAACGCTATGGTGGAAGCCACTACGCCTATGTCGTTATAGTGTACACAGAGGTAGAGGAAGTGGAACACGTACAGCAGGATGAGCAGCATCAACCGGTAGAGCTTCCTTGCTGTCACAAGCGCGGTCATGCGCAGATAGAACCGTGTCATAAACTGTCTGCGGCTTCTGTGCAGAATCATCGTCACAAAGAAGAACGCTGACATCAGGATGAGAAACAGTATCTTACTTGTCATAATATGTATAGCATGTGAATAATGGAAGTGGACTCAGGTCGGGCTGGACGACACCGTGTGTGGCAGTGGATATGATACGCTCCACATCCTCCAGTGTCAGTTCTCCCTTGATTATTCTCTGACGGAAAGCTCCGTCGGTTGTCCGAAGGCTCTTGATAGCCTGTTCCAAGTCGTACTCGGCTATCTGCCACACTTGCCCTCTCGTGTAGGGGAAATGATGGTGGATGGCCTTGACCACAAGCACACGGCTGAGGATGTCGGTCATTCTGCCGTTCCTGACTATCGTGTGGTTGCGGACAGTGGCGATGCTCTCAATCTCCAGCCATGTGCGGTGACGGTCGAGAAGATGGATAATCTTCATGTAAAGCGTTTCCTTCATCAGATGGTCGGGAGCTTGTGGCATGACTTTGGCCTTTGTTGTGGACAACAGAATGGAGCGTTGTTGCGGTAGAACAGGACTGTCATCTGGCAAATGTAACTTTCAAATGAAGTCGAGCAGGACTTCCTCCTTGGGCTTCATGTATTTGAAGAACCCGTTCTTGCAATGCAGACTGAGGTCGAGGCATACATCTGCCGACATGTGCTCCAGCGAGTCATAGATGGTCACTTTTATCTGGCTGACCATGCCACGCTCATCTGTGGAGCCGTTGACCTTGAACATCCGTCCGAAAGAAGGGTTGGAATAGGCACAGCAGCTGTGTCCGAACTCCGTATGACGGCTTGGAATGTGGTGATAGAGGATTATCATTTCCATCTCGTCTTCGAGCATATCCATCACCTCCTCTATCGTGAAAGGGGTGTTCAACTGGAAAGTAAGAAGCACGTAATCGTCATACTTGACAGGCTTCTCCATCTTGCGCTTGTCCAGCAGTTCTGGCAACTGCAAAGGCACGACGGCAAGGAAATCATCGCAAAACTGTTCTAACATAATCGTATTCTCTGTTTGGGGTGTTTATAATCTTGTGACATAAATCTTCATCATGAGCATGGGCATATCCGACAGGCGTTGCTTGTCGAGGTGCAGTTTCTTGGCCAGACCGTCCATCTCCTTGGGGAGCGCATCGGCTATTTTGTAGAGGTCTGCCTTGTCCTTGTCGGAGAGCACGCTCACGGAAAGGTCATCCATCGTCATGAACGGCTGCATCATCATCAGGAGGTAGGCGTGCATGGTGTGCTCGTCCTTTACCCTGCCACTATTCAGATCCTCGATAGCCGCTTGTGCGTTGCGCAGCAGACGGTGGTTGGTGCGCATGGAGAGGTATATCATTGCATCCTTGTGGGACAAATCCTTGCGGTCGGCGGCACGGAGTATCTCCCGACAGCAGTGTTCGGTGTTTCGTCTGATGTCACCGATGTCATCGTCAGCAAAATCCGGCAGGTATTGCAGGAAGGATTTGAAATACAAATGCTCTTCCTTGATGAAAGCGAGCAGGTCTTCCTTGCCGTGAATGCCTTGCTTGGCGGATTTTTGCAGGAACAGCAGGTAACGCTTCAGTACCGCCTGTTTACCACCTTTATTATATATAGGCAGGCTATCCAAGGAAGCGAAGAATGGCTGTGCTTCCTTCACGGCTTGCTGTAGTTCCTCATCACCAACATGGGAAGAGGTCTGTTCTCTGAGATAGAGCAGGTCGTGAAAGGTGCGTTGCTTAGACATCGCCATACGGCACAGCTCGATGTGGATGGAGTCGTTCAACTCATGATATACCGTGAACGGGTATGAGTGGGCTTTCCTGACAGTGTCACGTGAGATGCACGATGTCACGGAATCGTCCAACACGCGCCATTCGTTGACAATCTTAACTAATGTCTGAATTGAGACCTTGCCGTTCTGTCGAAGAGTGGTCAGAAAGCCATGATACTCTCTGATGGCTTCATCGCTCGAATGGAACGACTTCGTGCCGTTTCCGTCTGAACATGCTGTCAGCATGACTACGGCAAACGCAGTGGCAATACAAATGGCAAGTCTGATACAGCCATGCGAGTTTGATTTTGCATTATGCAATATTTGCTTCATGCAATGGAGGTTGGTTTGTCCTCCGAAAAGTTGGGTTTCATATTTCATTGTTGTCATTATTTTGAGTCTGATTTTGAAATTGACGGTGCAAAGTTAATGCGTTTCAGCGATATATTTACAAGAATGACAGTAAGTTTAATCTTATTTGTGTATCATACTTGCGAGTATGATTTTCAATGAAATCAAGTGAAAAGAAAATGGCAAATTATCGTGTTTAAGTATGATTTTTCGTTCAAGTATGATTGTTTCTCGGAAAAATAGTGTACCTTTGCACTTGATTTCATTTAATAGCGTACAACAGTATGGCAAAAGTAGGTTACATCTTTATCGCCACCAATGGCGAAGAGTATGCAGAAGACAAGGCTTGGATGCAGCAATACGGCTGTGTTCAGGTGATAGAGGAACTGTCCGAACACGAGAGGCTGCGCCCGATGTGGAAGCAGCTCATATCGAGTCTGGAGCGCGGCGACGAGCTGGTGGTGTCGAGGTTCAGTAACGCACTGCGTGGCACCCGTGAACTGGCTACATTCATAGAATACTGCCGTGTGAAGGTGGTTCGCATCATCTCCATCCAAGACCGCATCGATACGTTTGACGAACTTTTCCCCGACACCAAGCCCTCACAGGTCATCCGTATGTTCGGGTCACTCTCTGAGGAGTGTGCCGTGCTGCGCAAGGCATCGGCACACATCATCCATCTGCAACAGAATATCCGGCCGCCCAAGAAGTCGGAAAGGGCACTGTCGAAACTGGAGCGTGAGAAGAATATCGTGAACATGTACAACGAGGGGCACAGCATAGATGACATCTTTGCCATCAGCGGCTTCACAAGCCGAAGTTCCGTGTTCCGCATACTCAACAAGCATGGTGTGACGCTGAACCGTGGACCTCATAGTGGACCGCTGAAGAAAAGGAATAAAGAATAAACAAAAAACAGATACAATGAATAAGACATTCAACATCTACTGTGATGAAAGCACCCACATGGTGCATGACGGTCATCCCTACATGCTTTTGGGATGTACAAGTATAGCATACACACAAATCCGCATGGCAAAAGATGCCATAAAAGATATTAAGAAGAAGCACGGCTATAGTGATGAGCTGAAATGGACAAATGTCCACGAGGCCACGTATAAAGTCTATGCAGAGCTTATAGACTGGTTCTTTATGAATGACATGGAATTTAGGGCTGTGGTTGTTGACAAGAGTCAGATTGACGAGAAACGAGAAGACTATACGTTTAATGATTTCTACTTTCGCATGTACTACCAATTGCTGCATCACAAGATGGACATGGATTATACATATAACATATATATGGATATCAAGGACACATGCAGTAGCGATAAGCTGGAGAGGCTCAGAAAAATAATGGAATACAACTCTTCCATTGGCAGGTTTCAGTTTATACGTTCACACGAAAGTGTCTTCATCCAATTGGCAGATGTTCTAATGGGAGCCATCAACTACAACCTTAGATATGAAAAGGGAGAAGTTGAAGGAAGGGTGAGAGCCAAAATGAAGCTGATTGAAAAGATAAAAAAACACAGTAATATCAGTCTCAACACCACAACTCCCAAATTTAGAAAGAAGTTTAATTTGTTTTTTATCGCACTGAAATAGCCAATGAGCAGTTTGAATATTATCAAGAAATACCCTGAGCTGCTGGAACTGGCATATCTCAGTGAACGAGAAAGAGAGCATGATCTTCATGCAATATTCAAGCGTGATATAGAAGATAACTGTCAATTCTCATTCAGAGGGTGGCGCATCTATCCTATAAAGACAGATGGCGAGATTGACATGGCAAGATTGTTCAAGCATCTTACCTGTGAAGAAATCATGGTTGAGAACGAAGACGGTACGACTTATCCAAAGCGAGTATTCGAGATGGCTCGTTCACAAAGGCTTCATTGGATAAATCACCATGTGAGAGAATTGACACCAGACAATCTGGATGTATTTACCATAGAAGAGAGGGACGGCAAAAAGCGTAAGGTCAAGAAAACATACATCTATGATAAAGTGGAAAAGTATGTTATTGTCTTGGAACAACAACGTAGCAACGGATTCTATCTGTTGACAGCATACCATCTTAACAAAGAGTATGGACTAAAGGCTTTGGAAAAGAAGATGAAAAAGAGATTGCAGACACCACTATAAAACGCAAGACCCGAATTGCATCAAAGGCAACCGGGTCTCGAAACTCCTTCTATCTATAGATGAGCGCTGCAAAGGTACGAATATTCTTTGAAATAACGAAGGTTTTTCATTGAATTCTTCTCGATTTTAACATTTGCAGGGCAGTATTGTAAGATAACAGGAAAGAAAATAGCATAATTTTACAGAAAATCGTAATGGAAACATTCAAAGACGTTATATCAAGTGACCAACTTGTCTTGGTCGATTTCTTCGCCACCTGGTGCCAGCCATGCAAGATGATGCACCCCATCCTTGAGCAGGTGAAGGAAGTGTTGGGTGACAGAATCCGCATCATCAAGGTAGATGTGGACAAGTATGGGGTGACTGCAAGTCAGTATGGCATACAGTCTGTGCCCACATTGATGCTGTTCAGACGCGGCGAAGTGTTGTGGAGGACGAGCGGTGTGATGCAGAAATCAGAGTTGCTGGCAACGATTGACCCGTTTTTAAGATAAAAGAGCAGAAATGTCAAAATCTAAATTAAAGTCTGTCCTCATGTCCATGGACAAGAGTGAAATAATAAAAATGGTATTGGAACTTTATTCTGCACGGAAAGAGGCAAAGGAATATCTTGACTTCTATGCAGAGCCGAATGAGGGCCAGAAGCTGGAAGAGTATAAGCACATCATACGGGAAGAGTTCTATCCGAGCAGAAACAGAGAGCCAAAGACACGCTTCTCAGTGTGCCGCAAGGCATTGTCCGACTTCAAGAAACTGAAGCCTTCGGAAGATTCAGTCGCAGAATTGATGGTGTTCTATATGGAGAATGCCTGTCAGTTCACTTATGACTATGGAGACATGTGGGAGCAATTCTATGATTCTGTTGAGAGTAATTTCGACAAGACATTGCGCCACATCGTGCTTTATGACCTTTGGGACAAGTATGATTCCCGAATCAAGCAATGCCTTCGTTGGGCAAGCCCTTGTGGATGGGGATTTCCTGACGCACTGAATGATATGTATGAGGAAATGAAGGCGCAAAATGAGGAACTCCGAAAGAAATACAGGAATTTCAAGATGCCCATCAACGCTGATTATTAAACGAATATACTCAAATGGGGAAACCAAAGAAAAAACATAAGAAAGCGAAACAACTGCCCTTAAGCAAAGAAGAGCAGATTTTTCAAGCGGCAAGAGACCTTGCAGCTGAAATTGGCATATCCTATTCTGAGGCATTAGGGTTTACTTTGGGCATAAAGGACGTAACGTATGGTTGGGAAGAAGACTATACGGAAGAAGAGTTTCAGGCACTGATTGACCACGCTGTGGGAGACACTGATTATGAGCACACCCTCTATTGAATCATCTACACGAGAGGAACGTTTGGATTACGTTCTGAATGAATGGAGATGTCTGCACAACTGTGAGCTGTGCGGTAAGTGCCATATTCTGAAAGGCAGAAGCGAAGAAATACTCTATGCAGACTATATAGACGGCAAGCGGTCATATATGGATATAACATTAGAAATCAGAAGCAACAGATAATGATGTCACAGAAATACATATATCCATCGTTGTTCCAAGAGGAAGAGCCGCAAGAAAGCGTTCCTGGTGATAAGAAAGAGTATGACCTGACGAATCTCTTTGAGAGATTGGCAAAGTCTGATTTTCGCAGCCGGTTCCATCTGTCCAAGCAAGACAGGGAGTATGTAATGGAAAAGGGATTGCCGACGATACGAAAACACGCAGAGGACTTTGTGGCAAAAAGACTTGCTCCGGCTGTCATACCGAACGACGGCAAGCAGACTCCCATGCGTGGGCATCCTGTTTTCCTGGCTCAACATGCCACTGGCTGTTGTTGCCGGGGATGCTTCTTCAAGTGGCATCACATCTCAGCAGGCAGGGCACTGACCAAGGAAGAACAGGAATATGCTGTTGCCGTATTGATGGCATGGATTGAAAAACAGATGAATAAAGGATGAAGATAGAAGAAGCCATAGTATATGTGATGGTAAAGCGAAATGGCGGCATGACAACCGACCAGATTGCCGATGCCATCAATCGTCATAGGCTGCACCTGAGAAAGGACGGTCAGCCTGTGACAAGCAAGCAGGTGTATGCAACAATCTGCCGTTTCCCTGAAATGTTCACAAAAGAAGCTGGCAGAATCATGTTAATGATATGACGTAACGATATGACAATAGATACAACCAACATGTGCTCACACCTTCAGAAGAAGTTGTTTGAACCAGAAGGTGTGTATTATCCTATATGGCAAGCCATGCAGGATGATGAGACCTTGACAGCAGTGGTACGAAGCAGACAGCTGCACATCTACAGAAACGGGAAGAAAATTCTCGTTCTGGCAGGTAAGGCACAACCGAAGATTATAAGGGAAGACAAAATACAAGAGTTAATAACAAGATTATAAACAAAACATCAAATCATCAAAACAATGGACGCAAAAGAAAAAGTATTGGCAACAATGAAAGAGGCTGGTCAGCCTCTCAACGCAGGTAAAATCGCAGAACTCAGCGGTCTCGACCGCAAAGAGGTAGATGCAGCCATGAAGCAGCTGAAAGCAGAGGGTGCAATCGTCTCTCCTGTGCGTTGCAAATGGGCACCTGCAGAGTAAGGTTTATACTGCTGTCTTGAAATATAGGCAGCAGTATATTTATTTTTATCAAAATGTTAAGGTGAGGAATCTGAATATCCTTGCCTACGGACACAATTATCCGCTGCATCTTTTTGGGGTAAGGTGCAGACGTATGGCTGTCAGCGTATCTTGGTTTAAAGACGCTTAGCGGTCACGGCGGAAGTCGTTTCGTCTCTCTCCGCCGAACAAAGCTCTGAGCACATTGCCCAAAGCTCCGAACACGAAGTAGCAAACGATGATTGCAACAATATCGTCCATAAGCATTTTCTGTTTTATGGGTTATACACTATTATGAAGATTCACTATGTCCAATCCCTGCCTCTTGGCTTCTCTGACGGTGTAGAACGTGCCGCCCTTGGGATTGCCATCGAAGTAGGCTATGAGACGTGAACTGCGGTTGACCATATAGTCGTTGCGCCTCAGAAGGCAGCCATTGTAGTATTGCTCGCTCAATACGACCACGTCATCCACGATGCGCAGGATGGCATCATACTTGGCTTGCTCTTCCTTGCTCCACCGGTCAGACTGACCACGGAACGGCACAACGGCTATCACCTGCAAGTCCTTCAACTCGCATTGCAACGAAAGGGCGGCTTCTGCCGCCAGCAGGTCAAATCCCATTGCCATGCCACAATAGAAATACCGGTAGCCGTCGGCATACGCCTTGGCTATCTCCGATTTGAGACATTGCTTCAACTCCCTCCGCTTGGCGAAAGGTACGCTGCGGTGTCCGCTGAAGCATACGGACACTGCCTTGTCGTACTTTGTCATACTTTACCTTACTTTATAATGTGTGCGTGCGAGGAACATACCGCCAATAACACATGCCCCGAGCCTTTCGAGTTGGTTGGCATACTTGGCATAGCTGAGACCCTTGGTTATCACATCGTCAAAGACCAACACCATTTTGTTGTCGAAGAACGGCTCATCAAACTCAACGACATTCGCCTTGCGGACTTCATCCTCGTTCTTGCGGTTATCGTGGATGGTCTTACGCTCTCCGCATACCCTCACGTGCTCGTAGCCGTTTTCCGCTCCTGTCAATTCACACACCCTGTGGCAGAAAGCCTTGTAGCGGAGTTCGTTGCTCTCGCTTGTGGATGCTGGAACGGGGGCGAAGACGATGTTCACGCAACCCTTGCCGTAGAGTGTCAGCATATTCTCTGCGGTGCGCTGCGCCACTTCCTCGTAGGCTCTTCCGTCCTTGAAGTCAAACACTAATTGTCTGTCGGCAATCTCCTTCTCACCCACATTGCGGATGCGTGCGAGATAGTATTTGCAGAACCAAGTCTGAGGCTTGTCTAACTGCTTTTGGATTTGATAGTCATTCTTGTGTGCCATTGCTCTTATGTTTTTTCTTCCCTTATTTCGGAGGCTTTTCCTGCCTGCCCAAGGGATATTTTTTGCTTTCCAAGAGTGATGGCGATCAAAAAGCCAAATCGGGAGCGAAAAATACGCTCTGCACGCAGAGGAAGATTTTTCGGTCAAATGCAATGGACGATTTGGTGTTTGAACAATCGCCAGCATTACCTTTGCAAAACAATATCCGCAGCGGCAAGGCAGGCGAAAAGAAATCTGTTATGTAAAAGAGGAAACGGGCGGGATGGCGTGGGGCGAAGCTGTATATGGGGAAGGACGATAGTTGATATGAGGGAAAAAGAGAAAATCTTGTAATAGGGAACGACATTGCCTTTTATCAGCATGGAGACAGTCCTACAAGCAGAGAAAACTATTGCCCTAAAAATGAGTTGGATAGTATTTTCTAAAAGTAGTATCGACTACGAATAGTATAATAGTCGAATAGTTTTTACTACCATACTACGGATAGTAAAGTCTGTTTATAGAAGAGATAGCGGTATCATCGTCTGTTCGGCGATGATACCGCGCGGCACTCATGTGTCATGCCGCTTTAGGTATTCTGTCATTGCCTCATTGACAATATCACGCAAGGACATCCCTTTCTTGATGGCGAGGTACTTCATCCTCGTGTGGATGCTCTTGTTGATAAGGAAATTGCAATGCACCGGCACTTCGGTAGTCTCAGAAACAGACACAGGTGGTGCTGGTGTAGTTTCTGTGACTATCTGCTCCTTACTCGGCTTCTTTGTGGAAGAAAGGAGTCCGTTGAGACCGCCTTTCATTCCCTCTTTCAACATACTGCTCTTGCTCATGGCTATGCTATTTTAAGTTTAACACTTCTTTTGCCAAAGACATATAATCACTGGCACCATTGGATTTGGGATTATACTCAAAGATAGTCTTGCCGTTGATGGGTGCTTCTGCCAAAGCCACATTATCACGGATGACGGTCTTGAAAACCTTCTCGTGAAAACTGTCATTGACGATTTCCCTCACGCTTCGGTTCAACGTCTTGCGGCGATCGAACTGGGTGATGACGATGCCGCCCACTTTAAGGTTGGAGTTGAGCCGCTCCTGAACGATGCGGATGATGTCCATCAACTTTGCCATACCTCTCATGGCAAGGTATTGCGCTTGAACAGGGATGATGATGTAGTCGGCTGCGGTGAGGGCATTCAAGGTCAGCAAGCCCAATGACGGTGGACAGTCGATGATGATGTAGTCGAAATGCTCTTTGGCGATGGCTTTGGTGATAAGTCCCTTCAAGATAAGCTCCCGTCCCGGCTCGCTGATAAGCTCTAACTCAGCCGCAGACAGGTCAAGGCATGAGGGTGAGACGGTGATGCCGTTGTGCAACTTGACCAACGGCAAGGTGTACTGTCCACACATTGCGCCATAGACTGTCTGTTCTTCCTCGATGGACAATCCCAAGGCTTCCGTGAGGTTGGCTTGTCCATCCATGTCAATAGCCAAGACGTTCTTCTTACTCAGTTGCAGAGCTGCCGCAAGGCTTACTGCGGTCGTACTTTTCCCTACACCACCCTTGTGATTTAATACTGCAATTATCTGTGTCATAACATGATACTACTATTAGTGAATACTACTTTACTATTCTACTACTGATAGTACATACTAACCATAGTAAAAGCGGATTTACTACGATTAGTACGTACTACTCTCAGTTGATACTACCCTCAGAAGGGAAGGTCTTCGCTCTTGTCCTGCGGTGCATCGGCTGGCGGTACGGGAGCCTCGCCCTCTGCCTTGGCTGCCTTGCGTGCCTTTGTTGCAGGTGTGTCGGTTGCATCCTTCTTCCCTGCATTGACAAAGGCGATGGAGTCAGCTATGATGCTATGCTGTATGTGGTTCTCTCCGTTGCGGTCTGTCCAAATGGAAGAAGTCAGTGTGCCTTCCACAAGCACCATACGACCCTTGGTGAGGTATTCAGCCAAACGGATATGGTTCTCCTTGCTGCTCTTCACCCTTACCCAAGTGGTGATTTGCTTGCCCTTACTGTAGTCGTCCACTGCGATGTCAACAGCCATGAATGTTCCGTGTGTACCTGTGATGACGCGGCAATCCTTTGCTCCGATGCGTCCGATAGTGTGAGTGTAAATCATAATGTGAAAATGTTATAGTGGCAAGTTGGTTAGACTTGCCGTTACCTTGTTATTTAAATGACTTTTCTTGTTGATTGAACATAAGCTATTGCTTCATTCATAATTTCTGCTCGTGACCTACTCTTGTTATCTTGCATCCACTCATCAATTTCAGATTTGAGGAACATGATACGTTTCCCCTTCTTATGGAATGGTATTTGTTTATTGCTTGTCCAACAATAGATTGTGTGTTCAACTGGATGGGTAGGGAGATACTCACTCAATTCGGAAACACTAAGCCATTCCAATCCCTTATCGGGCTGAATTTGAGTCATTAGTGTGGAAAACTTTTCTTCTAAAATCTCCAGCTTGTTTATTACTAATGACAATGCTGATGGCAAGTCATTAAAACTCAATATTTGCTTTTCCATATCAATATATGTGTGGCAAGTTGGTTAGGCTTGCCGTTACCTTGTTATTAATATCCTTTCTTCGTCTGCCTTGTATTGGCGACAAAAGACTTGTTGCTGCCTGTGAGACTGATAGAGCCGCAATTAACAAACTCTCCGTCGGAATAGACTCTGTACTTCTGTCCGCTTACCTCATGCTTCTGTTTGATGCGCTCTCGCATCCACTTCTTGGCTGCGGTCAATGAGCAAAAGGTCTCGCTCTCCTTGGTCGTCTCGTCATATACGATGCACTGGGTCATACATGCTCCTACTTCATCCATGCACCTATACTCGACGTGACATAGTCCAACTGACCGCCAAATATGTCGCTTGGCTCTATGTCGTATTGTCCATCCCTCACTTCCTTGTCCTCTCCAAGAAGCGACAAGTTTCCGTCGGCATCCAAACGTGCTGCGTCTATGACGATGTCACGAGGCTCGTCAAAGAGATAACCTGCCACGATGGGCTGCTCTCCCTCGAAATGCACCTCAAAGCCTCCGTCCACCTCCGTGCCGTACTTGCGAAGAGCCGCTTTCAGCTCGTCCTGCTCCCGGTGCTGCAATGCCTGGAGTTGTCCGTGGATAGTGAGGTCTTGCAGTTCTGCCTCTCGTTTGGTGTGGGTTGCCTCGCCGGTCTTGCAGTCGATGTCATACTTGTGGTAAACCACTGGGATATGGTCTGCCGATGTGACAAGCCATGTGATGTTGTTCACTGAGAAGCCCTGTCTGGTGAGGAACTCCTCGATGTCTGAGCCGAGAAGGTGGTCGGCTACGTCAAGATACTCGATGCGTGCGTCAGCATCATGCAGGATGATAATCTTCATTGCCTTTCTATTTTTAGTGATACAAATAAGTTTGTCGCCCATGTCGCTGGACTTGTTTAACTACGTTGAAGAAACTTACGCTCAGCATAGTGAATAAATTCCCTCTGCGTTCGCTTAACCGTTTCTTTCTCTTCCCTCCTTTCGAGACCTTTCAGCCTGTGGAGGGATATTTTCTGCTCCCACAAGCCGCAAGAAAAGACATAAAGACAAATTATGTGTGAAGAATACTCTTTTCCGAGGAAAAGGAAGATTGTTCACAGTCACAAGACCTCAAGCAGAATTTGACGATTGTCTCAGACGCGGCTAACTTTGCAGGAAATATGCCTACCACTGCGCTGATTGGAAGAAGATTATTGATATTGGCTGCAAGAGGAATGATGTGTTATATATAAAGAGGTAAGAAGAAAGATTGAAACAGTAAGGGTGGGCAGTGAAGTGTTTGCAGGTCTGCTGTACCGACATAAAGCGAGTGTGTTGGCTGACCGGGATGCAAGTCATCAAAGCTTCAGCCTTGATAGCTTGTAGCACGGACAGACAATTCTCTCGCGTCGGTACTTCGGCATACTGTCAGCTTTGGCTAATAGCAACGTGTTGCCATCAGCCAAGGATGTCTGTATGACGACAGACCATGTAACGCTTCGCAAAGGCGTGGGGCAAAGCAGTATAATTTAGAAGTAGATAGTAACGTATATCAGGCAAGAAGAGACAGTTGCGCAACGGACAAATCGGGCACTCCTGTCAGCATGACAAATGTGCCTTGTCCTTGCCGCAGGACACTGAGGCAGATTGGACGTAGCAGACATGTCTGCCACATTCAATATGCCTGAGTGGACAAGAACTGCCTCTTGTATAGCAGAAGAGAAATTGTAAAACAGTTGATTAGTGGTAAAGGTGGTATGGGTGGGCAGAATGGCATTACACGGACATTGCCGAAGCCCGATAATGGGACAGCCAGACAGCAATAAAGGCAGTTATCAGAAGTGTCAGTTTCTGATAGTGACATTGTTGGCTGCCTGTCACATGGGATTCGTGCGGTGTCCGTACAGTAATGCCGTTCTGAAGGTGTGGGGCGAAGCGATACAACGCACTTGGACGAAACCACCGCTTATAACAGAAAATATTTTGCAGTCAAAGAGAAGAAGAATAGTAAAGCAGGTGTGGGTGGGTAGTGAAGCTGTCGCAAGATTGACGGTCTGAATATCAAGGCGAGTGGATAGCCAGTAAAGGACACAATTATCAGAAGCCTCGGCTTCGGCATCTTGTGGCATAGATGGCAGTCCTCTCGCGTTCAGACCTTGGCATACTGTCTTTCTTGGCTAATAGCGACTTTGTCGCCATCAGCCGGGAATATCTGTATGCCAACCATCTTGGTGACGTTTCGCAAATGGTGAGGGACGAAGTGGTTAGAATAAAGGAAGACGGCGTTGCCGTTATGGTTAATAAATGCACATGGTTGTTATTAGAGAAGATTATCACACGCTATAACAGCAGATTGATGTCCCTGAGCAAAACAAAAGCGACCCGAAGGTCGCCTTGTTATGGAGAGGAAAGGCTATTTCTTGCCTTTCTTGGTTGCTGGCTTGGCCGGCTCTTCCGCAGGAGTCTCCTCCTTGTCGGGACACTCGTAGAACTTGGTCGCAACCATGATGATTCTGGAGTGCTTCACGCCATCCTTGTCTGTCCACTCCTCTGGCTTGAAGAAACCCTCGACGGTGAGCAACGTGCCCTTGGTGAGCTTGTCGAATGATTCGGTGTGCTCGTTCTTGCGCCATGCCTCCATATTCATGAAAGCCGATACGCGGTTGGTTTCCTCGCCGTTCTTCTCCTGACGGCCTACTGCCAATGAGAAGCGTGCTACGCTGGCGTTTGCGAACTGACGGATTTCTGCATCCTTACCTACGAAACCTGAAACTGTGAAGTTGTTCTCGATCTTTTTCATTTTGAATTGAATTTAAAAGTGAAACTTAATTTTTACATGCATTCAAAAGCAGGGATGTGGCACCATGTGGGAAGCACCATGAAAATCGTTCGCAATACTCTTTTTGTCGTTGGCGGTAAGGGAGAAAAAGGAAGATTACGCACTATTTTATTGGTCACAGCGATAGCGGCCACACAAGAAGGAGGAAGTCCTTCGCAGCATCACGCTACCTTTGCATGGTAAAAATAAGTGGCTTTCAAATAGCTCAATTCAGAAAAAGACGGGGCCAAACAATGGAACAAAGGTTGTAAGCAAGGAGGCAATCCGTATGCAACAGACAGGGGCACTGCTATGGCTGTATGCCTGGAGAAACGAAGCGGGAAATCCGACCTTACAGCTGTATCATCAGAAGAGTGAGGAGCATGAACACTGATGCACGATGAACGACAAGCCTAAGGGTCAGCTTAGCAATAGAGGCATCAAGCCAAAAGAGGACAGACATCAGAGGATTGGCGATAGCACTGTCATCATGCTAAGACCAAGTTCTGTGTCCGACAAGGAAGAGTCGCAAAAGACAGACGAGTAAAACCAAAAGGCGAAATGACCATTCCTATAACAAGGTACAGAGACGCTTAAAACGGCGAAGGGACTTTGGCGACGTATCGCTATACAGGTGTCGAAGCATCGCTTCTATAACAGGACTGGAGCAAGTGAGCAAACCGCACAACTTGCTCCCAAGGTATTTCAGTTACAACAGCCATAACCTCATTGGAGGATTGTCCTAAAAGAGTTTTTGCAGTCAAAGGAAGAAAGAGTCTGCAAGCCACATAGCCAACAGACTCTCTCCTGATTATTCACAGATGACAACATCATCCTTGTACTCCGTCACTTCCTTGCCGTTGATGAGCTGGACAATGACCTCACAACCCAAGTCCTCGACAATCGTTCCCTCTGTCTGACCTCTTCGGGGATAAAGCAAGGTGCAGAAACACCCTACAACGCCGTCCAACTGCTCCATGTCTATCGTTGCCATATCCGTTCCTCCTTGTTAGCCGAATGTGATTGGATTGATGCAGAAATTCGTGTCCTCTGCCTCATACTCGTATTCATTGATGAAGTCAATCATCTTCTGTTCGCTTCTTCCGTCCTGTGAGACACCAGTCTTCTCACACCACAACTTGATAGCATCACCAAAGGTGGAGTAAGCACCCTCACAATCCTCAAAGAGTTCTCCGTATGCAGTGACGTAGCACTCTTCGGGGAAGAAGTCGTTCTCATCGTGCGTATAGAAGATGTCGCAACCTGGCTCAACCTCTCGCCAACTGATTGAAAGTTCATCGCCAAGTGCCTTGTTCACCTCCTCAAAGAACAAGTCGCATGAAGACCAAGCACTTTCGGTGTCAAAGGACAAGAGGGCATAATCGTCTTCCACGTTCTCCTCATACTCTGCCCAATAGATGTGTCCTCTCACCGAGATGCCTTTCTTCTCGTAGTCAATGCCATAGTGTTCTGCCAAGAGATACAGATACACATTATTACTGTTCACCTCCAACTCTTGGAGTGTGTTCCAAAGGTCTGCCACGGCTTTGCGTGAGCCTGTCACCTTGTACTGAGTGTCGCAAATGTTAGCCATAAGATAAAATTTTTATTTTCTTCCCTTATGTAGAACCAACTACCATCGGGATTGATTAAAGAATTATGTTGCCCCAAAAGGTGTTATGGCTCATCAATGCAAGGTTTTGCCGTCAAATACTACCTCTGCCACAATCAGAGCGTGGAGATTTCACGGACAAACCACAGGCACCGACCTTGCAGGATGAACGCCATGACAGGTACCTTTGCAACACAATTCTTATCAAAGCCCGATGGGGTGGTACATGGCAGACTGCATGGTACAGCAGTGTGAAGTGACGTTATAGGTGGAGATAAGGCTATAAGAGGTTTTTGCAGTCAAAGGAGAAAAGAGTCCACAAAGTGCAGTATCTACAGGACAAAAACACTTTAGTTTACCTTGGTTAGCTCTTATATATATGCTAACCTAAAGTAAACTGTATATATGTCCGTCTAAAACCCGAAAACCGTACGGGTCAGCTTACGTCAGAAACAGAAGTATAGAACCATAGAAGTGGTTCAAGAAGTCTTTCTTCCTTTGACTGCAAAATATTATCTTTGCACGAATCATAATTGCCCT
>NZ_JAHQUY010000118.1 GCF_019052365.1 Leyella stercorea | reverse complement strand
ATCCCTGCCGTTGGTTGTGAATTACAAAGGTCAGGAATATCATGCCACACTCACCGTGCCCGAAGGCGCACTGCTGGCGGGCAACAATTATACCTATACCGTCAAGGTACGCAACAAAGTCCTTGAAGTCAGCGAAGCCTCCATTGCAAAGTGGAACGATATAGACGGTGGAGAAGCGGGTGCCGACCTGTAAGACATTAATAATTAAGAATGAAGGATTATGAGACATAGATTATTTATCCCCGCAGCCACCGCGCTGCTGTTCGCCCTCACCGCCTGCACACAGGACGAACTTGCTGACGATAACCGTCTGCCCGAAGGTAAATACCCCGTAGTCATCCGTACCACCGGACTGTCCGTAGAGGCAACGCCGCTGGCAGCCCCTTCCACCCGTGCCACTGTGGACGGCGATTGGCAGGGTGTCTCTTCCGTGGCACTCAAGTTGGGCGATGCGGTAAAGGAATACACCGTAACGGCTTCTACCGATTTCAAGAGTGCCACACTCTCACGCGAGAACGCCCCGCACTACTGGACCAGCCGCGACCCGATTACCGTATCGGCATGGTGGCCCTTCAACAATGCCAACATCACACAGATGCCTGCCGTGAAGGTGGCCGAAGACCAAAGCAAATTGGCTGACTTCCAGAACAGCGACTTCATCTCTGCTGAGAACCGGAAAGTGGAATTTAACAACCCGACCTTGGAGTTCAACCACCGAACGGCACGCGTGGCAATCGAACTGAAGCCCGGTAAGGGATTCACAAGCGTGGACGGTGCCACGGTGAGCCTCGTGAGCCTGTCTGCCGATAACGGCAACCCGACTGCCATCAAGACCTACAACGCAAGCGGTAACACCTACGAGGCACTGACCGCCCCGCAGACCGTTGAGGCAGGCAAGCCGTTCATCCGGGTGGAACTCGGCGGCGGCACCTTCTACTTCCGCCCACAGAACAACGTCGTATTAGAGGCGGGCAACCGCTATAAATATACCGTCAAGGTGAACGCCTCCGGCTTGACGTTAGAGGGCTGCACTATCGGTGACTGGGCTGACGGCGGCGGCGAGAGCGGCGAGGCTGAGGATTTGGGCTATTCTATACAGGACGACGGCAGCTACATGGTCTATAACGCAGACGGCCTACTGGCATGGAACAAAGCGGCACAAAAAGACGAATCGATAAATTGCACCCTCACCGCCGACATCGACCTGACGGGTAAGGAATGGACACAGGTAGGCACATGGCCACCAGGTTACTCCGGCATCTTTAATGGGCAGGGACACCGCATTACGGGATTAAACTTTTCAGCAGCGACTACTGAACTTTTTGGGTTATTAAATGAACGTGGTGTGATAAAGAACCTACAACTCATAGATGTGAATCTGTATGGCAGTAGTGGACATGCAGCTGGAATAGTGGAGGAAAATAATGGTCAAATCATTGCCTGCTCTGTGACGGGAAAAATTTCTGCATATGGTAGAACTAGTAGTATAGCCGATTTAAATTATGGCAGTATCACCGCTTGCTGGTTCAACGGCACATTGGAAGAGTATGAATCTGGAGCTATAGTGCGTCATAACTACGCTTATATAACTTCCTGTTATTGGGGAGGCAATGCCGGGCAAGGAGTATTCAGTAATCTTGGAGGAAAGGTAGATGCCACGAAGGTGGACGGCGCGACCGTGAAATGGCAAACAGCCGTCGACGGCATGAACACCGCCCTCACCAACAACGACTACCAGTGGGCACTCGGCACCGACGGTCTGCCCGTATTGCAAAAGAGACAATAACGAACCCTAAACATCACGCATCATGAAACGAACAACCATCCATATATCCGCAGCCATCGCCCTGCTGCTTGGCCTTGCCGCCTGCACGCAGGACGAAGCGGGCTTCCTGCCAGAAGGGGCGGAAGGCACACCCATCGTCTTCACCGCCACGGGGCTGAAACCCGCCGCGACAGCCATCGCCAGTACCCGTGCCCCCGTGGATGGGAACTGGGAAGGCGTGCAGAGCGTGGCAGTCCTGATGAACGGCATGGTGAAGACGTACAACGCGACGCCCTCCACCGCCAACCCCACCAGCACCACGCTGACCTCCACCGCCCCTCACCGCTGGACCAACCACAACGACATCACCGTCACAGCGTGGTGGCCCTACACCGAGGGCGAGACAACTCTGCCTGCTGTGAAGGTAAAAGCCAACCAAAGTGCCCAAAAAGACTTTGAGACCAGCGACCTCATCGTAGCCGACGGGCAGACGGTGACCTACGGCAGCCCCACGCTCCGCTTCACCCACCGCACGGCGCGGGTGACCATCGTTCTGACGGACTACACCGAGGGGCTGGCATCTGTGCGGCTGACGGGTCTCTCCACCGAGAATGGCAATCCGGATGAAATCACCCCGTATGACAAGGGCAGCAACACCTACACCGCCCTCGTAGCCCCGCAAAGTGTGGCAGCTGGCACGACCTTCATTACCTGCACCTTCGCTGACGCCAAGACCTTCGTTTATAAGATGAAGAATGCTGCCGACTGGCAGGCGGGCGGTGAATATACCTACACCGTCTCCCTCGCTGCGGCAAAAGACCCGGGATATACCATAGAGGGCAACGGCAGCTACACCGTGACCTCCGCCGATGGTCTGATAAATGTAGCCGAATTAGTGAACGGAGGTAAGACCGACATTAACATTACCCTCGGCAAAAACATTGACCTGACGGGCAAAGGCTGGACGCCGATAGGCACGAACTACGAAAAGCGATACAAGGGTACCTTCGACGGCCGCGGCCATACCATCAAGGGGCTGACCGTTACGACAAATGACCAATTTGTGGGTCTGTTCGGCTATCTCGATAAAGCTGGTACGGTGAAGAACGTGGTGATGGAAGGCATACAGATAACAAGCAATCACGTGTTAATGTCAGGCAATACTGGCGGCGTGGTAGGATATAGCTGGGGCACCATTGAAAACTGCTCGGTGTCGGGCAGCGTCAGCGGCACGAATTGTGTCGGCGGTGTGGTGGGTAGCCAAAAGGCCGGTTCCATCATCGGATGCAGCTCCTCTGCCATAGTTAAGGGAACGCGCTATGTCGGCGGCGTGGCAGGAGAAAAATGGGGCACCATGACCGCTTGCTATGCCACAGGCAACGTGACCTTAGAAATTAACTCCCCACAGGATCTCTCAGGCGGCGGTGTAGTGGGATTAAACGGAGGAAGCACCGTCCTTGCCTGCTATGCCACGGGCAACGTAAATAGTAAGGGTAGCAACACTGGCAATGTACATATCGGCGGCTTGTTTGGAGATAACTACACCGTCGTGACCGCCTGCTACTGGAAGAACAATCAGGAACAAGGCTTCGACCGCAATCAGCATAGCACCGCCCCCGAAGCCACGAAGGTGGACGACTCTGTCGTTACCTGGCAGAAAGCCGTCGATGTCATGAACACCGCCTTGCAGAACGCAGGCTCAAAGTGGCGTTACGAACTTAACGGAGCATTGCCTACCTTGAGGAAGCAGTAAACCGTCGGGCGGGAAAAGTCCCGCCCGCAACGAACATTAACTGAAGTATAATCCCAATAAAGAAAGGAGGACGTGATGGAACACACGGAGAATCCACCATATTGGTTTTGGCATCAAGGCATTGTCAATAATAATATAGACTCCAGTGTAAATATGGAAGCTGTAAGCCGGACATTGTCAAGATTGGTGCTCATTAAAGACAACAAATCAAGTAATTAAATTAAAAACATGGGACTTTTTCACAGAGGCAAGAAAAATAATGACGATGAGCCGGACAGTGTTCAAACCAATTCATTCTCTGATATTATGAATGGTTTGCAGTACGCCGTAAACTGTGCACAAGATACATTACAGAATCATCAGATACAAAATCTGACCAGACTTTTTGAAGGAACAAATGCAAATAACGCAAATACGTTCCAATCAAAAAAAATCATGGTTGGAGACAAGACTATTGATATTCCACTTATAGCCTTGATATCCCATCATTATCTTGCGATGGATAATGTGCAGATAAAGTTCAAGGCGAAGGTCGGAAGCGTGGAATCACAGATTCCAGAAAACAACTTATTGTTATCCAGCCCACAAAGAGCCAATCTCCAGATGCAGATGAGCAACATAAAACCGGATGCGGATGATGTCATGGAGGTTTGCGTCAATTTTAAGGTTCAGGAGACTCCGGAGAGCATTTCCCGAATCATTGACGATTTTGTAAAAAACATCTAACAATTTTAAAATTCAAATGTTATGGCAGAAGAAATAAAGAACCAAGGGCAACAAGAATATGCAGAAAATATAAGCGGACAAGCAAAAGAGATTATTTCCGCTGCATTGGAAGAGACTAAAAATAACGGTACATCCCCTGTACTTGGAGATCCGAATGTGACTGACAATTTGAAGGGGCTTCCCATGCGGGAACTGATTGCAGCGCCGCTTATTGCAGCAGCCGAAGCTCAACAGGAATTGGCAGCGACAGCATGGAATTTCTACCAGAAAATTGCTTTTGATGAAGACGGTAAAACAGCTCGTGTATTGGAATTCGATATTAAAAGACCGATACAGCAGGATGGAAAAATGACAACAATGCCACAAAGTGTCAAAGCTCCGTTTATAGGATTGGTGCCTATTCCTTCTCTGCTTATAGACCGCGTGGATGTAGATTTCCAGATGGAGGTTACTGATACCTCAAATGTAAAAAACACTACTAATGCCGAAGTAGAGACAAAAGCTTCTGCAAAACATTGGTTTATAAATGCGGAAATCAGCGGCAAAGTCACGACCGCCCGTGAGAACACCCGCATGACCAACCAAACGGCAAAATACCAGATACATGTTTCTGCCAGCCAGCAGCCGCAGACCGAAGGTCTGTCTAAACTGATGGATATAATGGCATCATGTATCGAGCCTATAAATACAGGAAGCAGTAAATAGAGTATAAACATATAGAACGGGATGGATAAAGTCCCGTTCAAATTTGATAACAATAGGAATGAAAACAAAGAAAACAGTAAACCAAAAGCTGAAGCGCAT
>NZ_JAHQUY010000117.1 GCF_019052365.1 Leyella stercorea | reverse complement strand
AATAGCTCATTTTAAGCTATTCAGCAGATTTTAGCGTAATTTTTAAAGAAAATCAAATAGAAATCTACTCGCTGCTCTCAGACTCAACCTATAATCCCCTATATAGGGAAGGTGTATGCATTTCAGCTTTGGTGCTCAGAAATAACATGGAACCATTGTGGAAATCTTTCGATGACTTTATAGGTAACGATGGTAAATCGTGGAATGAAGGGTTGCCATACGAATCAACTAAAGAAATACCTTTGACAATGATGTTTCATCATTTGTATGACCACACTCTTTGGTCTCTTGCAGATATAATAAAGATTCAACATTTCAATGTTGTTCTGAACACAACTTTTGAAAAGACAATATAATCAATTTAATAAAAAGAGACAGATATCTTAAGCAGTTGATAGATAGCCAGCAAAACGGCTTTATCAAAGTGATTACCGGAATCCGCAGATGTGGTAAGTCATATCTGCTGAATGTCTTTTAAAGGTAAGAAGCGTTGCAGAATAGGCTTTGGAGTCACACTCCGAAGCCTATTCTGTTTTTTCTGCGTGGCATCTCTATGGGCACTATGTCCTCCGGCGTAATCAGAAGAAGGTCGTTGTGATTCTTCGGCGGCTGCTTCACGCATCGTGTGGCGTGCTGAATGTAGATGCGCTCCAGCTGGTTGGTTATGAAGCGTGCGTTGCCCCACGTCTCGGTGTCGCGGGCGCTGAAGGCGAGCGCTATCATATCGGTGTATTTCTGCCATGCCTTTACGGTGAAGCGGTAGCTGTACTCCTCAATGCGGCGGTTGGTTATCTCGAGCAGTTCGTCGACGCTGAAGTCAGCAAACTCGAAGCGGTTGGGGAAGCGCGACAGCAGTCCGGGGTTAGTCTCGAGCAGTTCGTTCATCGGTTCCTTGTATCCGCAGAGCACCACGGCGATGTCGCGCCGGCTCTCGTCGGCGAGCAGATCATGAGCAGTTGCACGATAATCTTTCCAGGGTCGTTCTCGTTCTTTCCGTTCAGAAGGTATGCCTCGTCAATCATCAGGACGCCGCCCTGCGCCATCTCCACCACCTGCTTCATCGCCCTTTCCTCGTCGCCCCAAAGCGTGCCGATGAAGGTGCCGCGGTCGCACACCACGACGTGTCCTTTCGAGAGCGCTCCCGCCTCGTGCAGCAGCGCCCCGAATATCTTGCAGACCGTGGTCTTGCCCGTGCCGGGGTTGCCGAGGAATAGGCTGTGCAGCGAAACCCGGTGCTGCTTCAGTTCGGGAAACTGTTCGTGCAGCATGCGGTTGTAGGCGGTCAGCGCCACCAGTTCGTCCATGCGCTTCTTGATGTTGCCGCAGCCCACCAGCTTCTGCAGCTCTTCCTGCGGATTGTCTATGGGGCGCAGTATCTCCACCCTTACGCTTACGTTCTGGTTCTGCTCTATGACGTCGCCAGGTAGCGGATCGTCGGTGCAGATGTCGTCAGCCTTCTCTGTCGGAGTGTTGTCCTCGGCTTCGTATTCATCTACATCTTCATCTACATCCTCATCTTCCAGAAACGGATTCTCATCGTCCTCGGTCTGCATGTCGTCGAGTTTCACATCCTTGTATTTTTCGCTCACGAACTGCTTCAGGAGTCGTTCGAAATCCTCGTTAAAATTCTCGTCAGTGTTGTTCTGCATATTAGTCATAATTCTATCACGTTAAAAAAGCAACTAAATTCTTTGTCATTTCGTTCATTTTTTTGCTACAATAATATTTGTTTTGTGATAGAATTATGATTATCTGCTGCAAATGTAGTGCAAATATAGATAACTACCAAATGTTTTTGCGTAACTTTTTATACCTTTGCATCGTTTTATAAAGCATTTTGTAATGGCTTTATTGTAAAGCCGATACTCATTGACAGTCGTAGGATAACACTGAAAGCACTTAAATATGGATAACGTCAACGATTTCTTCACCACGCTCAGCTCGTATCTTTGGGGCTGGCCAATGATTGTACTGCTACTTGGCACCCACGTTTTTCTATCCGTCCGCCTGCGTTTCCCGCAACGCAAGCTCTTCACAGCCATACGTCTCTCCGTACAGCGCGACAAGTCGCAGAAAGGCGATGTGTCGCAGTTCGGCGCACTTGCTACAGCTCTTGCCGCCACTATCGGTACGGGCAATATTATAGGTGTTGCCACAGCCGTCGCGTTAGGCGGTCCGGGGGCGGTGTTCTGGTGCTGGCTGACAGGCGTGTTCGGCATCTCGACGAAGTATTCCGAGGCTCTGCTCGCCATAAAATACCGTGTGAAGTCAGAAAAGGGACACATGCTTGGAGGTCCGATGTACACCTTGGAACGCGGTCTGGGATGGCGCAAGATGGGCATTCTGTTTGCCGTGTTCACAGCCATTGCTGCGTTCGGCATAGGCTGTACGGTGCAGGCGAACGCCATCTCTACCATAATGCACGCCTCGTATGGCATCAGCACCAGCGTTAGTGGTGCCGTGCTGATGCTTCTTGCCGCCGCGGTTATCCTTGGTGGCGTGCGCAGCATCTCCAAAGTATGCAGCATGTTGGTTCCGTTCATGGCGTTGCTTTATGTGTTGGGATGCATATACATATTATGTATGAATGTCGTCTATGTCGTGCCGGCGCTCAAGCTGATAGTGAACTCGGCATTTTCGCCTGAAGCGGCAGGCGGCGGTTTGGCAGGCGGATCGGTCATCATGGCTGCCCGCTACGGCATTGCGCGCGGTCTTTTCAGCAACGAGTCCGGACTTGGTTCGGCTCCTATCGTTGCGGCTGCTGCACGCACGAAGAACCCCGTACGCCAGGCTTTGGTTTCCTCTACTGGCACCTTTTGGGATACGGTAGTGATATGCGCGCTCACCGGACTTGTCATCGTAAGCAGCATCATCGCCTATCCCGACATCGACTATTCAAACGGCGCCGAGCTGACGAAGATGGCCTTCTCGAAGATTCCGTGCGTCGGTCCGTTCATATTGAGCTTCGGACTGCTCACCTTCGCCTTCTCTACCATTCTCGGATGGGGCTATTACGGAGAGCGTGCGATGGAGTATCTGAAGGGCAAGCGCTGGACTCACGTCTACCGCCTGCTTTACATCCTGGCGATATTTGCCGGCAGTGTGGCAAACCTTTCTATCGTGTGGAACATAGCCGACTGCATGAATGCCCTCATGGCTATCCCTAATCTGCTCTCGCTGATCTTCCTCAACGGTGTCATCGTTCACGAAACACGCAAGTATCTGTGGCGCGACCGGCTCGACCGCGAGATGAACGAATTTTAAAATCGAGACATAATCTTTACCTTACTATCTAACGTCTCCCTCGTTCGGCAATGCTGAGCGAGGGGATTATCATTTATATATCAACTCAATGTTCTTCCTCCAACTGCTTCAACAAAAAATCCTCAAGCGTCTTTTTGTCGGGAAGTTGCAGCATATAGGTAGAAACGAAGAGGTTGTTATCCATGCCGGCGAGCGCATACTCTACCATCTTCTTGCCCTTACGTGTGCAGAGCAGGATGCCGATTGGAGGGTTGTCGCCAGGTTGCATCTCGTTCTCGCGATAATGCGATACGTATGCGTTGAGCTGTCCGAAGTTCTCGTAGGAGAACTCCTCGTTCTTCAGTTCTATGATTACGCCGCAATGCAGTATGCGGTTGTAGAATACAAGGTCGGGATAGTAGTACTCGTCGTCGATGATGATGCGCTTTTGGCGAGCCTCTAAGCAGAAACCCTTGCCAAGCTCGAGAATGAACTCTTGCAGGTGGCTGATAAGCGCATCCTCCAAGTCATGTTCGTCAACAACTTCCTGCGCCTTCAGTCCAAGAAACTCGAACGTGAACGGCTGGCGTATCTGCAACTCTGCCGAATCGTGCCCTTGAACAGAAGGGAGCGAAAGCAACTTCTCGGGATTGGCGCTGATGCCAGCCCTGACAAATAGGTTAGTGCTTATCTGACGGCGAAGCTCACGAACCGACCAGGTACACTTGATGCACTCCTGCTCGTAGAAGTAGCGGGCGAGAGGGTCGTCAACCTTCATAATCTCATTGATATGTGAGAATGAAAGCTTTGAAACCAATGTTTCTCCAGAAGTTACGAATTTGCATGACGCTGTTGTGCAAATTATATCGGTACGCATTGAGGTGTCTTCGGATGGTAATGAAATTATATCTTCTGTAGATTTGCATGACACTGTCGTGCAAATTCTATTCTTAAAATTCTCAATCATCTGAGGATACATACGATAAAAGTTGCGAGAACTTTGGAATGTATTACGTGTCAGTCCCTTCCTATCCACCCTTTCCTCCAACTTCTTCAGCAGTTGCGTTCCATACTCAGCCCTATCCTTGCCGTGCTGTTCAAACTCGACGATGTAATAACCAATGAGCCAGTTGCGCATCGTCTGCATGCGATTGATTGCTTTTACTGCGGACGATTGTGCAGCATCATGAGTAGTCTGAACGATAGAAGCCAAGTCGTTGAAGGAGTGGAGCGTCTTGCTCCAATCCTCAAAAGGCAGTTCCATGCCGTCGTGCAGATATCTTTTCACTTCGTTTGCCATAATATATTAGGTTTAGCTATTCAGAGGGAAATTTCCACAAAGATACTAACAAATTATAGTCGGGTAAAGTTTTTCTTCTTCAACTTTGCAATAACTAACATAACGGTGGAGCAGCATGAAGAAACTATTGAGGACACCACCGCTACGGTTTTGCCGTTAAAAAATCAAACCACTTGAGCACGAATTTTAACCGCTTGTGCCTTCGCCCAATCCGTTTGAGCACAATCGTCCAAAAGTTGTGTTGTGAGGATGAGAATTTAATCATACCTTTGCATCGGTAACAATTTAAATTCCTAACTTTAAACAACAAAAACTATGAAACAGATTAAGTATCTTTTGATGGCTTTTATAGCCCTGTTTACATGCGTTTCTTTCTCTGCATGTAGCGAAGACGATGAAGGTGGCGGCGGCAGCAGCAAAAATGGCAGCGCTTTCTCCACTCTGGATGGACGTACTGTTAAGTACAAGTATCTTTATGTAACCCGTTGGCGGAATTAATTTAAGTTGATAAATATGAGTAAAAAGTTGCACAT
>NZ_JAHQUY010000116.1 GCF_019052365.1 Leyella stercorea | reverse complement strand
GTGCAACTTTTTACTCATATTTATCAACTTAAATTAATTCCGCCAACGGGTTAACAATAAGATAAACAAATAAAAAAACTCAGAACACATGGCTCAGAAAAAGAACGACGACGGACTTACGCCGATGATGCGACAGTTCTATACGTTTAAGAAAGAACACCCAGACGCATTGTTGCTGTTCCGCTGCGGCGACTTCTACGAGACATACGCCGACGACGCTGTAGAGGCGTCGAAGATACTCGGCATAACGCTGACGCGACGCTCCAACGGCAAGAACCAGAGCGCTGCGGCGTGCGAGATGGCGGGCTTTCCGTACCACGCTCTCGACACTTATCTGCCCAAGCTGATACGTGCAGGAAAGCGTGTGGCGATATGCGACCAGCTCGAAGACCCGAAGCTCACGAAGACGCTCGTGAAGCGTGGCATCACCGAGCTGGTTACGCCGGGCGTGGCGATGGACGACACCGTGCTCAACTACAAGGAGAACAACTTCCTGGCGGCGGTGTGCATGGCTAAGACGGCGTGCGGCGTGGCGTTCCTCGACATCTCTACGGGCGAGTTCCTCACGGGTGAGGGCACGTTCGACTACGTTGAGAAACTTCTGAGCAGCATTCAGCCTAAAGAGGTGCTCTACGACCGACAGCTGAAGCGCGAGTTTGAGGAGCGCTTCGGCTCGAAGTGGTGCGTGTTCGAGCTCGACGACTGGATGCTTACCGAGCAGAGCTCAAGACAGAAACTGCTCTCACACTTCGGCACCACAACGCTGAAGGGCTTCGGCGTAGACCATCTGCACCTGGGCGTGACAGCGGCTGGAGCCATCCTGCAGTATCTTGAGATGACGCAGCACACGCAGATTGGCCACATCACGTCGCTCGCTCGCATCGACGCTGACCGCTATGTGCGCCTCGACCGCTTCACCATCCACTCGCTGGAGCTGCTGCAGTCGATGCAGGACGACGGCGTGTCGCTGCTCTCCGTCATCGACCGCACCTGCACGCCGATGGGCGGACGTCTGCTGCGCCGCTGGACGATATTCCCGCTGCGCGACGTGGCTTCTATCAACAAGCGCCTCGACGTGGTGGACACGTTCTTCCGCAAGCCCGACTTCCGACAGACTGTAGACGAGCATCTGCACCGCATTGGCGACATAGAGCGTATCATATCGAAGGTGGCTGTGGGCAGAGTGTCGCCCAGAGAGGTGGTGCAGCTGAAGTACGCTCTCGGCGCGCTGAAGCCTATAAAGGCGGCGTGCCTCACCAACGACAACGCCGAGATACATTCCATCGGCGACCAGATTAACCTCTGCGAGGCGCTGTACGAGCGCATCGACCGCGAACTGCAGCAGGATCCGCCGCAGCTTGTGGCTAAGGGCGGCGTGATTGCTGCGGGCTTCTCGCCCGAGCTTGACGAGCTGCGCTCCATCTCGCGCGGCGGTCGCGACTATCTGCTGAAGATTCAGGAGGAGGAGGCGCAGAAGACCGGCATACAGTCGCTGAAGGTGGGCTACAACAACGTGTTCGGCTACTATCTTGAGGTGCGCAACACGTATAAGGACCAGGTGCCGCAGGAGTGGATACGCAAGCAGACGCTTGCCAACGCCGAGCGCTACATCACCGAGGAACTGAAGCAGTACGAGCAGAAGATTATGGGTGCCGACGAGCAGATTCTGGTGCTCGAGACCCGTCTCTTCACCGAGCTTGTCACCGATATGCAGGCGTACATACCGCAGATTCAGGCCGACGCCAACATCGTGGCGCGTCTCGACTGTCTGCTCTCGTTCGCAAAGACTGCCGAGGAGCACCGCTACGTGCGCCCGGTGGTTGAGGACGACAACGTGCTCGAGATACGCGCCGGACGCCACCCCGTCATCGAGACGCAGCTGCCGCTTGGCGAGGAGTACGTGCCCAACGACATCGAGCTCGACACCGAGCAGCAGCAGATAATGATTATCACCGGTCCGAACATGGCTGGTAAGTCGGCGCTGCTGCGCCAGACGGCGCTCATCACGCTCATGGCGCAGATGGGCTGCTTCGTGCCTGCCGACTCGGCTCATGTGGGTGTCGTCGACAAGATATTCACCCGCGTCGGAGCGTCCGACAATATATCGCTCGGCGAGTCGACCTTCATGGTCGAGATGACCGAAGCGTCTAACATCCTGAACAACGTGACGCCGCGTTCGCTCGTGCTCTTCGACGAGCTGGGCCGCGGCACGTCTACCTACGACGGCATCTCCATCGCCTGGGCTATCGTGGAGTATCTTCACCAGAACCCGAAGGCGCAGGCGCGCACGCTCTTCGCCACCCACTATCACGAGCTGAACGAGATGGAGAAAAACTTCAAGCGCATAAAGAACTACAACGTGTCGGTGAAGGAGCTTGACGGCAAGGTTATCTTCCTGCGCAAGCTGATGCGCGGCGGATCGGAGCACTCGTTCGGTATTCATGTGGCTGAAATAGCGGGTATGCCGCGCTCGGTCGTGAAGCGTGCCGAGCACATCCTGAAGCAGCTCGAGGCTGACAACGCCAGTGTGGGCGTGGAGTCTCACAAGATTGTCGGTCAGCAGAACAGCAACGGCATGCAGCTCTCGCTCTTCCAGCTCGACGACCCCGTGCTCTGCCAGATTCGCGACGAAATTATCGGTCTCGACATCAACAACCTCACGCCGGTAGAAGCGCTCAACAAACTGTTCGAGATAAAGAAAATAGTGACGGGGCGCAGCTGAGCATAGTTTTGTTTTCTTTAGGGGGTGCACTTCTTAGGGGGTGCACTTGTCTCAAGTGCACCAACCGAGATAAAACTGCACCAACCAAGATAAAACTGCACCAAGCAAGATAAAACTGAACCAACCGAGCAAAAACAGAATAGCTACAACGGGAAACTGAAAGTCAGCAGTGCATAGCAGAAAGATAAGACCGGTAGCTTGGTCGGTGCACTTCTTAGGGGGTGCACTTGTCTCAAGTGCACCAACCGAGCAAAAACAGAACAGCTACGACGGAAACTGAAAGTCAGCAGTGCATAGCAGAAAGATAAGACCAGTAGCTTGGTCGGTGCACTTGAGACAAGTGCACCCCCTAAAGAAAGCCTTTCTACATAAACCTCACGAAAAGTCATCGTCACCCGAACGCAATCCGATCAGGCGGCGGACGGAATCCAATCAGACGGCGGACGGAATCCGATCGGATTGCGTTCGGGTAACGGTGATAAAAGCTTAGGTAGTGTAAACAGATCCGTGACACATAGTTCTGTTTACACTGCCGCAGAGGGTGCGACATTGTTAATATACTGCGCACAACCGTTGTAGATTTTCCTCAAAACTATCCTTGTCTATGGCGCCGTTCTTCAGCGCCGAACGATAGTTGTATATGGTCTGCGGCGAGTAGGACAGTATGCCGGCTATCATCGAACTCTCCGTGATGCCGAGCCTTATCAGCGCAGCCACACGCAGGCTGGGCGTCAGCTCGTTGTTCTCCTTCAGCTCTACCTGCGCCTCGGGCGTGAGCAGCGTGTTCAGCTCCTCGACGAACGTGGGATAGAGCGAGAGAAAGATGCTGTCGAACTGCGAGAAGAAGGTCTGGTTCTCCTCGGCGGTGCGCTTCGACGAGGAGAGAATGCTCAGCAACTCCTTCTGCTGGTTGGCCTTTATCTTGCGTATCACCATCTTGCGCTGACTCTCCAGCTTCTCTATATACAGATAGCACAAACTGATGTAGGCTTTCGCCATATACTCGCGCTTGGTGTTGGTCTGCTCAAGCTCGTCGTTCAATTTCTCAAGTTCGTCGTTTGCCTCCTTCTGCTTGCTGTTGGTGGCGCTTAGCTGTTCGGTCTGAGCCGTCAATATTTTCTCGTTCTGCTGCATCAAGTTGTTTTTACGTTTGATGCGCATAGTCTCTACAACTATCACCACCAACAGCACTATAATGGATAACATAAGTACGATGTGCCACTTGCCTGCGTTTTCCAGCGCATGGTTGTAGGCAGAGAGTATGGTGTACAGGTTGGAGTAAAGATCTATGCGTCGTGGTCGGCTGCTGAACACGTTAGCGTCGCTCAGCGAGACGTTGATATACCGTTGTGCTTTGCGCACATCGTGCTTGTATAGCCTCATAGCTACCTCCTGCAACGCCATGCCCTCGTTGGTTGCCGACATCACGTCGCTGATGGCTGCAAGCAGCAGGTAGCGCTCCTGCAGCTCCGGCTGATGGTGTCTGCCGTAGACCTTCGCCAGAATGAATGCCGACTTGCCGTACAGCCAACTGTCGGGCTTCAACTGCAACATGGCTTTGCTCAGGCACGCTTCTATATCCTTGACGCCGCCGTTGGAATGGGCGAGCTGCACACCCTTCATATAGTAATACTGCGCGTCTTTCTGCTGACTACAGCAGAGCGTTGTCCATATACTTATGGAAGAGCCGGTCGTAGCGCGGACCGTACTCGGTGTCGTGGGTCGAGAGTTTCAGATTGAAGTAGAGCGCACATTGAGCACAGTTGTAAAGGTAGTTGAGTCGGCGGTCAGTTGGCGACACCTCGATATTGTCGAGTATCTCCTTCGCCTCTATGTAGAAACTGCGTGAGACGAGCAGACGCGCCTTTATAATCTGAAACTTCTTGTAACAATTCGAATCGTTGGTCTGCCTTGTCAGGTTGATACCCTTCTGCGTGTACACCATAGCCGAGTCGTAGATGTACGGAGAGTATTCGTTCACCAGTCGCTCATACATCTGCAGCTTGTCTTTCTTGTCGGTGACGTATGCAGAGCCAAGTTTTATCTGCTCTATCTTCTTATCCTTTTGGACATAATAATCCGTACGATGAGCTATTACAGAATCCAAACGTTCGTACAGCTCATCGTTGTCGGCGTGCAAACAGAGAGTTTGTTTAGTATGGGGGGGGGAAATTAACTACTCCAAAGGCTTGCGCGCAAAAAGTTATCACTAAAAATAATAGTTTCATAGCTTTTTTTTCAGTATTGGGGAATTAACTGCTACAAAGTTATGTAATTTCTTCTTATTTTAAATAAGAATATAGAGAAATTTTTTAGTACTATTGTATTTAACCCAAATCGGTCATTAGAAAAAGCTTCTTGTCATTTTCTAATGACCGCCA
>NZ_JAHQUY010000115.1 GCF_019052365.1 Leyella stercorea | reverse complement strand
CTAAAAGCACTACCTTTGTACGCAATATAACAACAATACGTTTAAGGTCACAATTTGTGATCTCAAAAATAAAGATAGAAATATGTCAGATAATATAGAACATCAAGATAAAGGAGAACTGGTCGCAAATTGTGACCAGTTACAAAATGATGAAGTCGTAGTTACCACTCCTGTGGAAAGTCGAATAATGTCTATTCGTGGAAATCAAATTATGATAGATAGAGACTTGGCTGAACTTTACGGAGTGGAAACTAAAAGATTAAACGAGGCTGTAAAACGTAATATAGAACGTTTCCCTGAGCGTTTCCGTTTTCAACTGACTAAGGAGGAAATGGCTGAACTGGTCGCAAATTGCGACCGGTTCAATAGTTTGAAGCACTCAACAGTTCGTTCATATGCTTTCACGGAGCAGGGAGTGGCTATGCTCTCCACTGTTCTTAGAAGTGAAACCGCAATTCGTGTAAGCATACGAATTATGGATGCATTTGTTGCAATGAGACGTTTCATGGTGACAAATGCAGAAGTTTTCCAACGTCTTTCAACAATGGAGTACCATCAACTGGAAATGCAGCAACATCAGCAAGAAACAGACAAACGCATAGACGAGGTATTTCGCAGATTGGATGAGGGCAATGCAAAGCCGAAACAAGGTGTGTTCTACAATGGTCAAATTTATGATGCCTATACTTTCGTGTCCGACTTGATTAAGAGTGCGAAGAAACGTATTGTCCTTATCGATAACTATGTTGACGAGACCGTACTGACATTGCTCGATAAAAGAGATAATAACGTGTCTGCAATCATCTACACTCAGCAGATAAGTCGTCAGTTCCAACTCGACATAGACCGCCATAATGCTCAATATGCACCGATTGATGTTGAAACATTCCGTTTATCACATGACCGCTTCCTTTGTATAGACGATGATGTGTATCACATAGGAGCATCCATAAAGGACTTGGGCAAGAAGTGGTTTGGTTTCTCCAAGATGGAGATACTTACACCAGACGAATTGGTGGAAAGGATCAATAGAGAGTAATCAATACGCAATATTTCAAGAATATAAACATTAAAAATTACGATTTATGAAAAGGATTTGGATTTTTTTGATGGCGATGCTCAGCATCGTTTCTTTTACAGGTTGTGATATGACTGAGGAACCTAGCGGACCAGTTACAGTTATTGACTATGAGTTCGATAGGACTTATATTATTAACAACGATGGATGCTGTGTGTTTAAAGGATTAAAGCCCGTAAGTGCTGCTGACATTGAAAATAAGGTAAAGGGCTATGGATGGAAAGTCATAGGCATGTATAAAGTGCAGGATAACGGCAGACTTTCACAAACAGACTACCGCAAGACAGTTTATGGCGGTGGATATATGGATTATTGGTTTGAGTCAGACGGTCATCTGATAGGTTTCCACCATGGCGATACCGATGGTAAGTTCTATAACAAAACAGAATGGTTTTATGATGCTGTGTCAGGATTCATCATGCGCGGTTCGGCAAGTCAAAGTATGCAAAACCGCTATATGCAAGTTTTACTCCTCACAAAAACAGAGTCAAATTATTTGCAAATGCACACCTTGCAGAAACTGGGCGATGCAACCGATGAGAATGGAAATCTGAAACCATTCTACGGCATGGTGGTTTATCAGCGCATGACGGACAACGAACTTGAGGCAACCAAGAAAGCTTATGGTTACGATGCAAACGTAAACTATACGATAGACTCTGAACATAACAATAATAATATTGTCTCGCCGTTATATAATAAAAACAATAAAAAATCAATAGATGAAAGCATTGTTAGTCATCATAATGAGTTTGTGCATACACGTAACTTATGCACAGAAACCAGATACAACTAAAACTTTTATTCAAGGCAAAGAACTTGGTGAAGTTGTTGTAAAGTCATCTTATCTTACAAGAGAAGGTGATTATATCCTTGCTATTCCTACAAAAGAGCAACGTAAACATGCTGTAACTGGTTATGATCTGTTGAGCAATCTCATGATTCCTGGAGTGTCTGTCGAGCGTTCGACTGGAAGTGTGACAACTCCAAATGGGGCTGCGACTCTCTATATAGATGGGCGTGAAGTTGATTTTCGAGAGGTACAGTCTTTAAGACCGAAGGACGTTTCTCGAGTGGAATATTTTGATGTGCCGACTGGTAAATATGCAAAAGATGCATATGCTATAAACATAATAATGAAACCACTCAACAATGGTGGCTACACGCAACTTGATGCGTCTCAGAATGTAGGCTATCTCCATGGTGATTACAATCTTATTTCGAAATTTGTCACAGGAACCAAAAGTTTGAACCTTTGGGCTGGATATTCTTTGGAAAATCCAAAATCGTCTATGGACGAGAATGAGACTTTTATTTTCCCTGATTATCAATTGAATAGACTGCAGCATTACAATAATGCTGACAATAGGCAAACGGAAGAATATGTACAGGCATCAATCAGCAACCGAGGAAGAAAATATATTTGGATGCTTAGAGGTGGTATGGCATGGAATGCCTCAAAAAACGGTGTCAATAATGGAATGACGGAGTATTGGAAAACTGCTGCTGCAATCAAGAACGGTAGCATTTTGGACATTAACACAAGAAACAAATCTTATCGTCCAAGTGTCTATTTTTACGGATTGCACACATTTTCTAACACAAAATCGTTGGATTATGTTTTTGATGGATATTATTCTCGAAATGACTATAACCGTTTCTATAAAGAGGATGATATGTCCTTTCATTCACTCGTCAAAGAAGATTACTATTATGTCAAAGCAAATGCAAACTATTCAATGACGTTCAGTCATAAAAATAGATTAGCCTTCAGCTTGTTTGAGTTTTTGAGAATAAGCGATTCTGAATATACAGGAGCTTCAGCATATAATCAAAATTTACATTCCTCAGAAACAATCCTCTTTACTGACTATTCTCAACGTTTAGGGAGGTTCTTCTTTGACATCAACCCAGGACTTTCATTTCTTACATATCGTTTAAAGGGGATGAGGTCAATCAATCATCTTACGCCGAGACTTCAGGCAAGAGCTACATATAAGATTGATAAAGTACAACAACTTCAATTTATGTTCGCTTTGGGAAATACCTATCCGAGAATAAATACGATTAACAATGTAGAACAGCAGATAGATCCTATCATCATTCTCAAAGGTAATTCTAACATGGATAATTCAATTCTTTTGAATCCGCGATTAAGCCATACCTTGAACCTTAACAAATTCGCTTTGCAAACGGGAGTGTCATACTTTTACCAAAATCATTCGATTATTTCGGATTACTATATTCGAGACGGGCATCTTATTAGCACTTTTAGAGATGACTGTATCTATCATCGTCCCAGTGCAGATATGTCTATAACCTATAAACCTTCTGGTACACTTAATATGAAGTTATCCGGTCAATGGGTTAAACATTTAGTTCGAGGAGGAGCAGAGCATCGTAATTTGTCTGCATTCTCTGGGACTGCTATGATAAATTACTATGTTCGGGATTTTTCTTTTGGTGCATCCATAGCGTCACCGACAAGAGATTTGATAGACAGCCAGATTAACAGAAAGACATTTTGGCGGTATCAACTATCGGCAATGTGGAATCATGGGAATTGGGCTATCGAAGCTAATGCAAACAATTTATTCATGATGAAGAATAACATTGTAGATGAATTATCTGCATCATATTATTCTTTCAAACAAATAGATCAAAGTCGTAGTTATAATCAGTATGCAAATCTGAAAATTGTTTATAGTTTTGACTATGGCAAGAAGACATCAAAGTCACCAGATTACAAACATCAAAATAGTGAAAGTGCAATCTTAAAATAAGAAGGCAAAGACATAATCAAGTCATTGGTAACATGTTCATGCGAAATGCAAATTAAAAATTGCATTCAAACAGTCAATTATAATTATATTTTCACACATATATAAACATTAAAAATTTTAAATTATGAAAAAAATCAAAACAAGAATCGGGATTCTCTTCATTTTGTTAATAGTATTTACAATGTTTGCAAGCTGTTTAAATGATGACGATGAACCTAAAGACAAGCAGAAGACTGTAACTCTATATGTTTCTGCCACAACAGGAGAATGTACCGGTATGACGGGTACACCACACGAATGTATGTTGATAAAAGAAAAGGGAGAAAAGACTTGGGAGCCATGCGAGTTCAACGGAATTGAAGGCTTTACATACGAGAAAGGATACGAGTACGAACTTTTGGCTACGAAGACCATATATGCCAATCCACCAGCAGATGGATCAAGCTATGACTATACTCTTATAAAAGTGGTGTCAAAAATGGCAAAGGGAAATGAGTAGTAGAGAGTTTTAATTGTATCAAATCAAACAATGAAAAATAAAACATCTATAATAATTGTAGTTTGGGGAATAGCGGTATTATGTACACTATTCTTGAGTTCATGCAAGCGACCAGAGGTCTTAGACAATAGTACTCTTGTAAATAGCGCAAGAAACGTGGCTTTGACCTTTGGTCCTGCGTATGTTCCATTTTTTAAAGAGGCTAACGTATCGGATGTTCAAGTTTTCCAAAAGGAGGATTATGGGGACAGCTTTCCTGAAATAAAAAAACAGATAGGAAGAAAGTACTATACTGTAACTTTTACATATGATAGTACTGCCGTTAAATTTGATTTTGGATTTGCAGCAAGAGTCAGAATATGGAAAGATACAGGGGAACCATTAGATGTTATATTTGGTAATGGTTGGGGAAGAAATTTTCTATTTAAAACCTTTGTAGAGCAAACCAATCACTTACCAAATGACTATGAGAAAGTGGCTTCTGACTCTATTGTTAAAGTACCATTGCAAACTGTACATGAACCAGAGAGTATTTGGAATTCCAATGCTGACAACAAACAAGACAGCCTATCAACGAGAGACTTTCTAACAAATACAGAGAAAGAGAAAATAAAAGAATTGGCTTCACAAGTTCCAGACAGCATAAGAAATCGTTTTGCAAGTTTAGTGGATAAATGGAACATAGCAATAGATTATAATCCTAAGACGCGATATAGTGCAAGCACATATTCTTTTATTTTCTCTTTCT
>NZ_JAHQUY010000114.1 GCF_019052365.1 Leyella stercorea | reverse complement strand
TAAGGGGAGTAACGGATATAAAGTTCTTTCTTTTCAGACTTACAAAGCTATATGCATAATCCCCCTGGTTTATCGGGTGAGCCCTAACCTTGCCGAGATGAACCACATCGGTGTGCCGGTGCCTCCTGGTTTTACAATCACAACTGACACTTGCAACGAGTATTATAAAGTAGGTCAGGACAAGATCGTTGAGCTTCTTACAGCTGAAGTGAATGCTGCTGTTGCTCACACAGAGGAACTGATGAACTGCAAGTTCGGCGATCCGAAGAACCCTCTGTTGGTTTCTGTACGTTCAGGTGCTCGTGCTTCTATGCCGGGTATGATGGATACCATCCTCAACCTTGGTTTGAATGACGAGGTTGCTGAGGGTATGGTAGAGAAGACTGGCAACCCACACTTCGTATATGATAGCTACCGCCGTTTTGTTCAGATGTATGGTGACGTTGTTCTTGGCATGAAGCCTGAGAACAAAGAGGATATCGATCCGTTCGAGGCTATCATCGAGAAGGTGAAGGAAGAGCAGGGCGTTGTTCTTGACAAGGACCTTTCTGTAGAGTCGCTGAAGAAGCTCGTTGAGCTCTTCAAGAAGGCTATCAAGGAGCAGACTGGTAGCGACTTCCCAACTGATCCGAAGGAGCAGCTTTGGGGTGCTATCTGCGCTGTGTTCCGCAGCTGGATGAACGAGCGTGCTATTCTCTATCGTAAGATGGAAGGAATTCCTGACGAGTGGGGTACAGCAGTTTCTGTTATGGCTATGGTATTCGGTAACATGGGTGAGACATCTGCTACAGGTGTTTGCTTCAGCCGTGACGCCGGTAATGGTGAGAACCTCTTCAACGGTGAATACCTGATTAATGCTCAGGGCGAGGACGTTGTTGCTGGTATCCGCACACCGCAGCAGATTACAAAGATCGGTTCACAGCGCTGGGCTGAGCGTGCTGGCATCTCTGAGGAAGAGCGTGCAGCAAACTATCCTTCTATGGAGGAAGCTATGCCTGAACTCTACAAGGAACTTGACGCTCTCCAGGATAAGCTCGAAAAGCACTACCGCGATATGCAGGATATGGAGTTCACCGTTCAGGAGGGCAAGCTTTGGTTCCTCCAGACACGTAACGGTAAGCGTACTGGTACTGCAATGGTTAAGATCGCAATGGACCTTCTCCACGAGGGTATGATCGATGAGAAGACAGCTATTCTTCGCTGTGAGCCGCAGAAGCTCGATGAGCTCTTGCACCCGGTATTCGATAAGTTGGCTCTCTCAAGAGCTAAGGTTATTACACAGGGTCTTCCTGCTTCTCCTGGTGCTGCTTGCGGTCAGATTGTATTCCACGCTGACGATGCTGAGGAGTGGCATGAGGATGGCAAGAAAGTAATCATGGTTCGTATCGAAACTTCTCCAGAGGACCTCGCTGGCATGTCTGCTGCTGAGGGTATCCTAACAGCTCGTGGCGGTATGACATCTCACGCAGCCGTAGTTGCTCGTGGTATGGGTAAGTGCTGTGTATCTGGCGCAGGCTCTATCAATGTTGATTACAAGACCAAGACTGTAGAGATTGAAGGCGTTGTTTACAAGGAGGGCGACTACATCTCTTTGAATGGTACAACAGGTCAGGTATACGCAGGTCAGATTGAGACAAAGGCCGCTGAGCTTTCTGGCGACTTCAAGGAGTTGATGGATCTCTGCGACAAGTATACAAAGATGGAAATCCGTACCAATGCTGATACTCCTCACGACGCAAAGGTGGCTCGCCAGTTCGGCGCTAAGGGTATCGGTTTGACACGTACAGAGCACATGTTCTTCGATGATCAGAAGATTGTTGCTATGCGTGAGATGATTCTTGCCGATTCAGTAGAGGGTCGCGAGAAGGCTCTTGCTAAGCTCCTCCCATATCAGAAGGCTGACTTCTATGGCATCCTCAAGGCTATGGATGGTTGCCATGTCAATATTCGCTTGCTCGATCCGCCTCTCCACGAGTTTGTTCCGCACGATAAGGCAGGTCAGGAGACTATGGCTAAGGAAATGGGTGTAAGTGTTACAGAAATAAAGAAGCGCGTTAACTCATTGGCAGAGAACAACCCAATGCTCGGTCATCGTGGTTGTCGTCTTGGTATCACATTCCCTGAAATCACAGCTATGCAGACTCGTGCTATCCTCGGTGCTGCATGCCAGTTGAAGAAGGAAGGCTTCAACCCGCGTCCTGAGATCATGGTTCCGCTCATCGGTACTGTTCAGGAGCTCAAGCAGCAGAAGTCTATCATTCTTGCAACTTCTCAGGAAGTATTCGCAGAGTATGGCGTTGAGGTTGAGTTCGAGATTGGTACTATGATTGAGATTCCGCGTGCTGCCCTTACTGCAGGTAAGATTGCAGAAGAGGCTCAGTACTTCTCATTCGGTACTAACGACTTGACACAGATGACATTCGGCTATTCTCGTGACGACATCGCTTCATTCCTCCCTGCATACATGGAGAAGAAGATTCTGAAGGTTGACCCGTTCCAGGTTCTCGATCAGGAGGGTGTTGGTCAGCTCATCAAGATGGCAGTTGAGAATGGTCGCGCTACTCGTCCTAATCTCCGCACGGGTATCTGCGGTGAGCATGGTGGTGAGCCTTCATCTGTTAAGTTCTGCGCAAAGGTAGGCATGAACTATGCTTCATGCTCTCCATTCCGCGTGCCTATCGCACGTTTGGCTGCTGCGCAGGCTGCTGTAGAGGAATAATAGCAAATATTTGACTCTCAATAAATTAAGTGGAAAGTCCTTGTAACAGAGGACTTTCCACTTAATTCGTTTTTAGCGGAAGTACCACTGAAATGCTACAAATGATGATGGATGTTTTACATATGTTTTACAATTTCCAAAGACATGTTTTACACATGTTTTACAACTTTCAGAATGATTCTAAGAACAATTTAAACATAAAAGATATGGCAACATTTAAAACAGTGGCACTGAGACAGAGAGCAGATGGATTCTGGAATGTATCTATCCGGGTTACTCACAACAGAAAGTCAAGGTATCTGAAAACAGACAAAATCGTAGAAACAAAATCTGTGAACAAAAAGAACCATGAAGTCAAGGATCCTTTTGTTCTTGAAGCATGTACTGTCAAGATAGCCCATTTTGCGGATATGCTCAACAAACAGCCTATTCGCACATGGAGTGTGGATGATGTCGTTGCATATTTGGAAAGCGGTACTGCTGATGTATGCTTTTCTGATTATGCAAGACAATACCATGACAATCTATACAACAATGGTCATGAACGGAACGCCAGGAACTACGAACTTGCCTATAGACATTTGGAACTCTATGCAGGTTCCAATAAAATAATGTGTTCGCAACTCACATCCAAGTTTATCAATGGATGGATAAAGTCTCTTGCCAAAACTGCAAGAGCCAAGGAAATGTACCCGATATGTATAAGACAAATATTCAGGCAAGCGTTGCTTGAATTTAACGACTATGATTGCGGTATCATCCGAATAACAACAAATCCATGGCTAAAAATAAAAATACCAAAGGCAGACACTCCAGAGAAGCGAGCAATTACTATGGAAGAATGCCGTGCTTTCTTTGCCGCTCCTCTCCCACCTTCCGACCGTATATTACCTTTGGCAGAGCTTGGACATGATGTTGCCATGATGGTGCTTTGCCTTGCAGGAATGAATACGGTTGATATATATAATTTGAAGAAAGAAGATTACCATGATGGCATCATTAGCTATGAGCGAGCAAAAACTCGCAAGTTCAGAAACGATCATGCTTATATGGAAATGAAGATACCTGGTATCTTGCAACCTGTATTCGACAAGTATCTTGATAAAACAACCTCGCCTTATCTTTTCGATTTCCACAAACGTATGACCAACAGCGACAGTTTTGGTGCCAACATTAATTGCGGAATCCGTCAGATATGCGAGAAAAGTCTCCATATTCCACATGAGAAGGCGTATTGTGTATATACATTTCGCCATACATGGGCAACAGTTGCCCAAAACGAATGTGGAGCATCCATTGATGAGGTTGGCTTTGCTATGAACCATTCAGACCGTCATCGTGTGACAAGGTCTTATGTTAAGATAGACTTCTCACCTGCATGGGCGTTGAATGAAAAAGTCTTGGAGAAGATATTCTTCACTGAGGATAAATCACGAGATTATTCGAAGGCTGATAGCACGGTATTTGAACGTTTCTCATTCCGTCAGATGATGAAAGGCTCTATTTTTTATCGAGGAAGGAAAATCAGTGAGTTCACTGATGTTGGCTTTAACAACGTGGATGAAATAATAGGTAAACTGATGAAAGAACTTCCAAGCACGATTCCATCAAGAGCAATGGTTCTTATCAAGATAGAGAATGTCGATAAAGGACAAACTCAAACCTATAGTCGTATGGTTGAATGACCATTATCTATAATTACACGTTACTGTATAGAAAGAATACATATATATAGTAATAAGAATCCTTATAAGGAAACAATATTATTCTATATAAGTGTTATATGGAATATATCTATGCGTGTATTATCCCCTTTCGCCAGTTCTCTCCATGCACGGCGTTGCTGTGTATTGCGCAAACATGACGAAACTGCCCAGGAGCCAAGCTTCTCTTCACTCCAGAGCAGCAAGGGAGAGAGGTCAAACATTCTTCAGGGGCGTTGCGAACAACACCCCATGCTACGGATGCTGCACACTTTCCGGGCTGCCATCAGAAAGTAAGGCTCGTTCTTTTTCTCAGAAGCTGAATGTTGTCCATGCTTCACTGAGAGAATGAGGTTTACTTTCTGCCTCTGCCACATGGTCTATAAGACCACTCGGAAAGAGTACGGCATCCTTCAAACCCGGCATACCGATGTCTGCCTCGACAAGGCGGACGGTGTATGCCGGAGAGAGGTAGGCACGGCAAGGCTCCCTGCGGTCACTTTGCCATGCCTCGATTGTTTGATTATCCATATACATTCATATCTATATTGCTATCCGTATTACTTTATATCTATATTGCTACATTACCATATTGATGTATTGACGTATTGCTATATTGTTTCATTTCTACATTATCGTATATCTGCATAGCCTTATTTATATCTATATGGATATACAGGAATATCAACATATCTATATTGGTATTGTTCCCTTTCGCCAGTTCTCTCCATGCACGGCGTTGCTGTGTAT
>NZ_JAHQUY010000113.1 GCF_019052365.1 Leyella stercorea | reverse complement strand
TACTAAATTTAACCTCACAAAGTTACACCATAAAAACGGCAATTCCCTCGTTTTATTGCATTATCTCACCACACCAATCGCAATTGGATATAATCAAAACGGTACGACCGGTTTCCAGAAATCGCTGATTTGATTTAGTTTCAAGTTTCTCTTCCAAACATTAGCTTTAATAAAATGCTCTTCATAAACAGCCCTGTCTCGCTCTGGATAAATGTTCCCTTTCCAATATTGTCTCAATTCGGCAACCTTAATGAGATGTCCATTGGTGCATACATATTTTGCATATTCGTTCTCTGCGGAAGAAACATAGCCACTTGAAAGAATACACTTGTATTTGTCGCTGATTTTGGGGTTTGGAATATCTTTGAATTCTTCAATTTTGTCATAATGCTCAGTTTTAGGATTCCACACGCAGGCATCAAAATATTCTGTGCCAGAAGCTCCAAAGCTACCCAAATAAAACAATACGTCTTCTTTTATACCGTCAAAATTTATGTCCGCCAATATGCAACTATCAATACGTTCTCCATTTGGTACAAGATCATCGTCTTCAGGATATTTGTATCCGAAGCGATGAATTGTCTTGTCGCCACGTTTTATAATCACTCCATAATCAACATCGTCAACCTCATGCTCTATCATAAGGCTTAGAGTGTCGTCATTACTTCTCATAGAAGAATCAGAAGTTGCTTCTTTCTGTGGAACACATTTCGTTTTATTCTTATTGCATCCCCATACTACAAGAAAACTACAAAAAATGAGTAGAATAAAAACTATCTTTTTCATACTTCTTTTTATTTTTATTGCGACAAAGATACAGAGTTTCTTCTTATTTTCTGCAAAAATGAGCAATTATCTTACTCCACCAATCGCAATTGGGTATAAATCGTGCTGTGGGAACTTCTCGCAGCCGATATAGAGTGTTTCGAAGGCATCGGTGCCGTTGGTACGGTGTTCGAGAAGGTCTTCTTCTGATTCAGGTTGTTTTCACCAAAAAAGGTGCAGATGAAGCGAAGCGTAACAGGAGGTGAAACCAAGGCTGCTGCCCACAAAGGAACAGCCCTTGTCCTACGTTGGTTGGGCGCAAGACAAAGGCTTTATCTGAAAAGGCGGATTTGGATGGAGTCCACGTTGATATGTTCATTCAGTGAATCACTTATTAAATTTAACTGGTAATAAATACCATTTATTACTCATATTACTCGTATTACTAATATTTACCGTCCTCGCTTTCGCTTATGTGTCGCAGGACGCATCATAGCAGCCGATTGAGCAATGCAGCGCCGCCACCAATGTTCATCATCTTCATCCTTGTCACGTCCCCAACCAGTACCAGGTGAGCTGCCTCCGCCACAAGATTGGGCATAAGTAGTTGCCTCACGGATATAGCCGAGAACCAGGAGCATAGCACAATTGATTATGTTGCCGGTGTTTGTTGTAAGGTCATTATATCCCGACTCGTCAAGGATTTCTTGTTGGCGGTCTGATAAAGAAGGGATAAGTGGCTCTATGGAATTTGTCAGCATCTTGTTGTAAGTCCAAAGAATGTTTTTCTGAATTGCCGTAGCTTTCAAATCATTGTCCTCACCAAGACTTTTAAGCATTTCACGATGTTCTTCCCTCATTTCCGCAAGTCTGGCTTTCGCTTCGTTGATAGTATCATTGGCATCGTCAAGCATCTTGTATCGTACTGCCAACTTCTCGTCTATACCTTCCATCTCCTTGCGTAAAAGAGCAATCTTGTTAGCCAATTCGTCATTGTCAGTACCGGATTGACCAAGCTGCTGGGCTATTTGGTCAATCTGCGTTTGTATATCATCTTTCCGGGCTTGCAGATTGGCTATCATGGTAGAGATACCTTTCAGTTTGATTTCTGCGCGGTGAATTTGCTTCAACAAGTCTTCCCTCGTAGACTGGAGATTACATACTTCTGACACAAGTTCACGTTTGTATTCCTCTGTGGAACGATGCCTTGCCCTTGTTTCCTCCATATTGCTACCACGTTCCAATCCCCATTTCTCACTTACAGCCTCCTGCAATTCACTATGAAGCTTGGTCATATTAGCAGACTCTGCTTCCCTGCCATCACCAAATACACTTTTCCATGAAATGCGATTCTTCACGGGATCTACTGGTACCAACGTACAATGACAATGTGGATTTTTCTCATCAAGGTGGACATAGAAGCTGATGATGTTGTCCTCGCCAAATCGCTTTGCCATGAATGAGTATACATCCTTTGCCCATTCTTCTATGTCTTTGCAGCGGACTATTGAAGAGTTATCAGCGCCCTTTGTCAAGTCCACTGTTTGGTTGCCAAAAGCAAGTTCGTGCATACGTTCACGATTGCCTCCAAAGATAAACTGGGCAACAGTCCGTCTTTTCATCACAGCGTTGGGACGTGCATTTGGGTCTTTGATACCCCTTGCAGCCAAGTTCTCCGCCATCTTTTCCGCTATTGTCTTTGAGGTGTCTATCGGTTGAATGATACCACCCTTTACGACTTCAAAGTTGAGTTTCGCCCGTGTCGGGTCATAGTTGGAAAGACTATCTTTGGCTTTCTTCTCCCAATGCTGTTTTGTCCAGTTTCGTTGTTGTTCGTCACTCTCCTGCGAACTTACACCACTGGTCGTAGAGCGCATATCCATTACCTGTTTTTTTCCTGCCATATTCTTTGTTTTTAAGTTCCAAGTACTATTATTCTGCCAGAGCTTGCTCCCCGAAGGAACTCCTCTTGGAGTGGCAGCCTAATACGGTTTTTTCAAAACCGGTAATTAGGCTTACCGATTTGAAAAATCGTTGCTTAACGAGTCGTTGACGCAAGTCGTTTTTGAATTGCAGCAAGCAAGCTCGCAGAGATTTTGAAGAACACATTCGATTGTTGCATTGTTATCGTTCTGAGGTGAAATGATAGGGAATGTGAAGTCATAAGACGAGCTGTTTGTATGACTTCTTGCCGATGAAAAAGACATAAACATTTCCCTGTCGTTTAGAAGTGATGACCGACAAAGCCGTAAGTTGTTCGATAAATGATTGAACGGTATGACGCTCCCAATTCCAATCTTCCGCAAGGCGTTTGTAAGAAGCGGAATAAGGTGCCGTGTTTATGACAACTCCGTCCGCATCTCTAACGGCAACACCTTTTTGTATATGTTCAATCATCCAGACGAAGGCGTCGTATCGTGTAAGACGATGATTGCCTTTTGATCTCAGGCAGTCTATCAAATCAGCACCAAGAGCAAGCCAATTAAGCGAATGAGTATTCTTTTCCATAAATGCAGTTTTTAAGAATGAGACAACATTTTCATTTGTTCAGTATCGGCAGGTTCCGCATGGGCTTTTTGAGTTTTACCTTTACGATGTTTTACTTTGGAAGGGAAACAACAGGCAGCTTCAAGAATAAACGCTAAGGTTACTGCCACCGAAAGCAGATGTGGAATAAACGAAAGTACAATGGTAGTGAAGGCAAGAACCATAACAATCATGCGTGACTGTCTTATTGTCTGAAGCAGTATCATGTTCTTCTTAGAAGCAAGCGAGAAGAATACATAGATTGATGAAAGCATGATGCCTTTCTCCAAGGGGAACAAAGCGTAATACACCAGGTGAAACAAGATAAGTGCAAGACACAGCATTCGTGCCGTGAACAACCTGAAGTTTTCTGAGTAAGCCATACCGAGCCATGCTCTTCTGAATTTTCTGTTAGTGTATAGCCTTGCTGGAAACAAGAACAAAAACAGAGAAAATGCTAAGAATATTGCAATCTTTAAGTACGTCATTTTTATTTGAATAATATGAGTAATACCGTATTACTTGGAAATATCTAAACGTCATCACCGACGTACAGATAGAATGGAGAATTTGAAATTTTAAGCTTCAGAGACTTAAACGATGCTCTGCGAATAATCAGTTCAACATCGTGTATTGTAGGTTCACATTTTGCAATGCGTTCTGCAAAAGCACCGTCTCTTCTGCATATTTTCTTTATGATTTTGGCTATGTCATACTCATATATGTTCCAGACCGTTCTGGATATATGGTACTTCACTTTGCCAGATAACATGATGCGAAGAACAAGACATGATGATTTCACAAGTTTTCCGTTCTCGTGCATCATATAGTCATGCCTTGCTTCAGGAACAACAGCACGATATACCTTGCTGTTGGCATTGATGATGTCGGCTATCTTATATAGTAGTTCAGCCATCATAGTTCATTTTGCAAAATACAGAAAGGAGTTTAGCTGCTGTCATGGCTTCAATAAAGTCAAAAGATGCCTCGTGTGAAAGAAGATCACTTTCAAGCTCGTCCTCCCAAACATCGATAGAGTCGTATATGGTTACGGTGATTCCATCAATAAAGCCGTTAGGCTGTGACACCATATTGACCTTGTACATACTTTGTCCCAATTTGGGGCTGGCAAAGAAACAACAGTGATGTGTATTTGGGGCAGTCTTGCTTGTTCCATGATACAATAATAGTAAGTCCATGTCATCGTCAAGCATGTCCATGACACATCCGATTGGAAATGTTTCTTCAAGAGAAAAATAGAGAATGGCGGAGTCTTCGGTTATGTCTGGTTCCGCACATTTCTTACTGTCAATGAGCCTTGGCAACATGAGCGGTGCCAAAGCCATAAACTTGTTCACTTCTTTTGTTATCATACTTAGTAGGAGTTAAAATGATGAGACATATATTTTTAGTAGTTGCTGTGGCAACAGATAGTTCAATGCATTTAAGTTGATGTCAAACGTCTCAGCAAACTTTCTTGATTTGGGAAGTTGAGAGATGACATAGTTGAACTTCTTTCGTTCCTGCTCGGTCATTGTGGCAAGAGAAAATTGGTCAATGCTGATGAAAGGCTGTATTATCATCCAAAGATAGGCGTTGCCTTGTGCCTTGTTTTTCATTTCAAGGCGGTTAATATTCTCCACACATTCTGCAGAGTTCTGTAACAATCGCCTCACAGTGCGCATAGACATGTAAACGACTACATCTTTTGATGATATTTTCCCGTCCTTTGCTGCCAGAAATATATTTCTGCAGATGGTTTCCGTGTTTTTTGTGATGTCGGACAGAGGTTCGTTGTCCATTTCATATAGGTGTGCAAGAAAAGAACGGAACAAGAAATCTTCTTGGCTCATGAATTTTAGCAGCTCATTCTTGTTGTTTATTCCAGACCTCTTGGTCTCGCTCAAGAAGTATCGGTAACGTTTCAAGATACCTGTTGGCGGAATTAATTTAGTGCATACTTAATTCTGCCAATGGGCTTGTCGT
>NZ_JAHQUY010000112.1 GCF_019052365.1 Leyella stercorea | reverse complement strand
ACGACAAGCCCATTGGCAGAATTAAGTATGCACTAAATTAATTCCGCCAACAGGTAGAAAGTAACAACAAAGTAGAATAACAATAATAATTTACAGCATTAGTGTCCCGATTTTAACGGGACACTAATGGATAGAAAAAATAATGTCTAAACTTGGAATGGTAGTTTTATGGAGTTGCGTCATCATATATGGCGTATATATCTTTCTCCTTCTTTTCTTTACGAATATTATAGGGTTGGCAATCCTTGCCGTTTTGGCAATTATCGTCATTGCTTTCAAGCTATATCGCAACAGATATAAAATATTGTTCAAGAGGCGAGTCAAGATGCTTAGTAGGGTTTGCGAGAAGTCGCCCAATGATTCTCGGATTATGCCCGAAGAAAAGTTTACCGAATCTTTTGATTCTGCCAACTTCTTCGTACAATACAAGCCAGAGACTAAGGAGTTCTTTTTCAGCAGCTACTATTACCTTATTTTTCCTGATTACGTCGAGATTTGGAGCAAGGCGGTGAATGAAGTCAAGATACTTGTCTCCAAGGAAGCCCCAGAAACAGAAGTTGAAGTGCATTCCGTAGGTCAGCTTGGCAAGCACTTCACACTGATAATGTCTCCAAAGGATGCCAAGAAAAGTTTTTTGTTGTCCTTGGCTCATTTGTGCATCCGTCTGAGAAAACAACTTCCATGCAACAACAGAATATTGATATACAAGTTCTATTTCAAGATAAAGGTGTTCGACACGGTTTGCTATGGCGAGTTTGATTGCGTGAGAGTATCAAAGGCTATCACAATTTCTGCGGATGGCAACTATTGCGTAGCTAATGTCGACGTAGATAGTTGCTTTCCAGAAGATTTCATCAAACACAATCCTCCGATGTCCATTATCCTGCAATATGACTTGTATTCGATAGAAACCAATATGTTGGTTAGCAAAGAGGAATTCGATGCCTATTGGGAGAAATGCAAGGATTTATGCGAATCATAATCATTGGAGAACGGTGAGGAGCTATTTTATTTGAAAGATTCCGGGGCAACTGTTTGTTCTCTACGAGTTAAAAAACTTCTTATAAGTAACACTATCTCAAATGTCTCTTTTGAAGACTTGGATAAAGGGTGTAGTCTATACAAGAGTAAAATGTCACATGACAGGTCAATAACATCATCCCCAAGCGTTACAGTTGACAGTTTCCAAAAACGATTTTTTTTGCTGTACAGATAACAAATAACAGATAACAGTTTCCATAAACCATTTTTCGTTTCAAGCGTTAAATATTACTATTCGCACGGATAAAAAAGTTAAAAAAACGTGTTTATTTTTTTGGATAGCAAAGAAAAAAAGTATTTTTGTGACATTAAGTCAAACCGTAAAAAAACATGAGTATGAAAAGATTATTTTTTATGTTTCTTGCCCTCTTGTTGTGTGTAATGGTACAAGCACAGGACAATGTTGAAATTACCTTAAACAACGGGAATGTGGTTAAGGGAGTCACAAAAACTTTATTTATGCTTGATGATGGTGATGTCGTTGTTGCTAAAGATTCCAAGTATAGAGAAAAGAAAGAATACAAATCTACAGAGATAAAGAGCATTAAGTACTACGATTCAAAATCTAAAGAATGGATAAAGTTCGTTCCGCTTATGGCGCAAAAATCATTGCCAAGCGTTTGGAACAAAAATCCAAAACCATACAAAACTCCGATATTCCTCAAACCTGTGTATGAAGGGAAAAATGTGTCTGCCTATATACACTATATCTCAACAATAACAAATACCAAAACATTACATTTGGAAGGCACAAACTATGTTTTCTATTTTAAGGTAAAGAATGAAGATGTGGCAAAGGGTTATTGGATGGGAAGTAGTATTGGTGCGAAAATGTTGCTTAAAATTGTATTTAAGCCATATCCTGTGATGAAAGAAACTGTGTCTAATTTAGATACGAAAGAATTTGATAAAGATCCTATTTCGTTAATAAGGACTTTTGATAGTCTGTTGAAATAGAATTTCTGTTTTAAGTATTCTAACTGTGTATAATTGTCATAAGGCAAAGTGATTTTTCCTTATGACAATTGTTTTCATCCTTGAAAAGAAATATACTATAAGAGTTCATATCTCTCTACATGTTAAATTATTAATTGCTGATAACTATGAGACTGAAGCCAAAACTCCTCAATGCAATAATATTAGGATTGACAATGTTCCTTTCAATGCAAACCACTTGTGCTGCTTGCAACCCATCAATGGCCATTCAGCAAAAGAAAGTGGCAACTGTTGGCAAAAAGAGGGTTGCCATTAGCAAAAAGAGAGTTGTCAAGAGCAAGAAGAGAACCTATCGCAAGGCTTCGGCGCGTAAATATTCGCATAGGGAACTGAACGCCATTATGCGGATACTTGAGCGGAAGTTCCTGTCGGAAGACAAGACCCCGGCCTTGCGAAATGTTGTTGGATTTGGAATGGGATCCAACTCCATTGATGTTGCGCTCCGTTGGAACACGAAGGAGAAGCAGCTGGAGTTTCGTAGGCAGATTTACAACTCGCCCGCCATCAGGTTTGAGGGCAAGTTGGACCCTATCATCGATAACAGGGAAGGCGTGAGCACCTACCAAGGCATCTCCCTCAAGGCGGAGAAGCCTTCCTATCCATTGGGCACCACGGAAATCAGATTCACGATTACCAACCATAGTGGCGAGGAATTTGTGTATGGCGATGTCTATAGCATCACAGCCCAAGGAGCGGATGGCAATTGGTTTGTTGTGCCCACCGATTGCTCGTTCACGGCCATCGGTCATGTTTTAAACGATGGTCAAAGCGGCACCATTACTGCCCATCTTTTTCCCGATATTCTTCCCAACAAACCAGGCGTTTACCGCTTTTTTTATGAGGATAGCATAGATGGTGAGAAGGTGCCTTTCATGGCAACCTTTGAGTTGAAGTAAATAAAAAGAATTGTTGCTTATGAAAATACTCTTCAGTTTATTGGCATTTTGTTTATTTGCCTCATGCGTCCATTCCCAAGAGGCGGTGGACACGGTAAGTGTGCGTGTACAATACAGAGTAAAATATAATGAACGTAATATGAAACTAAGAGATAAAGATACAAAGAAATATTTGCTATCCGTAGCCGTAAGTACGTTTGTTTCTTACGTAGTTACATTCATATCTTTTTATGGGAGAGTTTACTACGATATTATCGAGACTACTTGCGTTTGTATTTGCTTGTTGAATGTTGTTACGGCTTTGCTTGCTTGGAAGTTTGCTAAATCAAATAGCAAGATGTCTCTATTGGTATTGCATTGGGAGTTGGATACTCTTGCCATGTTGCCCTTAATGGGCTTCTCTATTTGGGCTATAACTGACGGAACTATCGCTTGCTTCTTTGCGATTATTCAATTTATATTGTTGGGAATCTTCAATCTCTTCACTGTCGGCTTGTCATTAGCCGTCTATTCTTTCATTCAGCATAAATGCAAGATAAGGTCGAAGGATATAAATCAGTTTTGCTTATGAAACATTCTTTATTTGTCGTTTTCACGATAATTGTAATATCGTTGACATCATCGTCTTGTCCTACTCATCCTGTCTATATGGATGCCCGATTAGATGGTCCTTTGAATATAGTTCCAGATAGCTTCTATATGGAACGAAGCAAGGAATATAGGTTTGCCAGTGTCAATTTTAATTTTGGTGATGAAATGAGCGTATCTCTCCCTCTTGTAGAAACCGATAAAGTCGATATGGGAGGAAAGACATTGCTTGATGAAGACCTCGACCAAGATTCCCTGACGAAGAGCGATTCTTTATACCGAAAATCCATCGAAGATGCTGATGGTACTTATATACTTCCTACAAAAGATTCGCTAAGAATCATTGCGCCGTCGCATCCTCTTCATGGACTATACAAAATCACGTTTTTTAAGGTCAAACGTTATGCGCAAGAACACTATTTCGTGCGTATGTCAAATGATTCGACATACATCATTTGCGAAAAGTTCTTCTCTGGTTGGGGCGTTGATGGCAATATACTTAAAAATTGGGAGAAATGAAAAGAAAACGAAAGAATATGACTAAAAGGGAAACAGCCAAGACAAACAATGACGAATCCTATTACAAAAATTTCGTGATTCCATGTGTCATTTTTTTGGTAGGATATTTCTTTTCTGCACACAATGGTATCTGTTATTCGGACTTTACTTTTGTAGTCGTAATCCTATTCATTGTCGTTTTCGTAGTAGGAATAAAATGTCTCATTAAAAGCAAAATTAATTCCTATGCTATAGGATGGTGGACATTTTGTGTTTCTCTTGCTTCGTTTTTTATCTTAAATGTGATATACACGGAAAAGGAAGAAAATGAAATAAACAAGTATATTCAATCTGTAGCAGGAGGAAGCAAGTACAATCCGATAAATTAAAAGGTAAACTGCTATAATATTAACTTTTAAAGAGACCTGATTAAAATAATAGAAATGACAACAGAATTTAGTTATTTAACCTTCTCCGTTTTCGAGATCAGTGATTTCAATCTATTTATTGAAACGGTGAAAGTTATATTCAAAAAACAACTGATAACAGGAAAGGCTGAAATCTATTCGGAAATACCAAATCCAAATGGGTGGGTTAATCCACAAAGTGGAGGCTCCCATTTTCCCAAATTTAGTTGCTGGCAAAATAAGATATATCCAGACAAAGTGTTTTTTATATCAAATTATGAAGATGGACTGTCTAATGTTTGCAGAATCATACAAAAACATTTGAGATGTAACATTATTACATGTGCATTATCCAATGAAACTGAAACTGATAATCCATTTTTCAAATTCTATTTTTCCAATTCCAATTTAGAAGAACGATTAATTCAAGCATACAAAGAAGATAGGTGGATTTTTTATGAAGAGGGGAAGCCGCTCTCTTTTGAAAATTTGGATTATTACAAAAGAAGACGAATTACAGACAGACTAAATAATAATATAATTAAAGAGTATATGATTCGATTAGGGATTGACATAAATACAATTGATGCCCAAATAAAGGCAGGTATTGTATATGTCCGTAAAAAATGGTAATTCTTAATGATACAACAAATAAAAATCCGAAGCCTAAGGTGACAAGAGCCGAAGGTCTTTCGACTTTTATCACCTATTATAGCATTGTGCAATCATCATCCCTATACATCTTGCAATCACAAAAAATCCAATCGTAAAGAAGAACCAGAAGAACCACTGGGCATAGTGACCGAGATAGCAGCCATCTAAGAATATGGCAAAAGAGCAATATTCATGAACGCATACATGCATCTTTCCGTGTTGGGAAATCAATTGCTTAGTTCCATTTTTGCAGATTATATTTCTATTTTGTCTA
>NZ_JAHQUY010000111.1 GCF_019052365.1 Leyella stercorea | reverse complement strand
CTACTATAAGAATTGTATGGTGGCGGCAGACGGCAGTCCGATTAAATATGGTAAGGGATGGCAATGCCTATGTTTTCACCTTTTACATCAAATAGACGTTGGTTAAAAGTTGGCGTGAACTGATCTGGGACCGAGTTAGGACTAAGCTTACGCTGGCAGATATGCCTCTCCGCCTGGAAGATAGGCTGGCAGATATCGCTTTCGGGAAGCGTATCTGCCAGCCTTTATTGTACTTATACTGTGCAGGTTACGGCGATTCTGGGAGATATGGGGGATTTTTTCGCTAACAAAAAGTTCGGAGAGATTAGTTTATGATTCGGATTTTTTCTATCTTTGTGCACATCAAGACCGCATACTGCTTTCATAGGCTTGCATATTTTTATCCCAACTGGCTTATAATTCGGAAATTTTATCTAAATTTGTATTTTGAAACAAAAAGAATAAAACCGAAGATATGAAGATTCTAACTGGAGCTCAGATTCGCGAGCTCGACAAATATACAATCGAGCACGAACCAATATCATCTGTAGACCTTATGGAGCGGTCGGCGAAAGCCATCACCAACGCCATTTGCGAGCGATGGGCGCAGTCGACGCCTATCGTAGTGTTCGCCGGTCCGGGCAACAACGGCGGCGACGCTCTCGCCATGTCGCGACTACTCGCCGAGAAAGGCTATGTCGTAGACGTTTTCCTGTTCAACATCCACAACCATCTCTCTGAGGAGTGCGCCAAGAACCGCGACCGACTCGTGAGCGAAGGACTGGCGCACAAGCTGACCGAGATTACGTCGAACTTCGAGCCGCCGCAGCTCACGGAGAAGACGCTCGTAGTGGACGGACTCTTCGGTTCGGGACTGAAGGAGCCGCTTTCTGGCGGATTCGCTTCGCTCGTGAGCTACATCAACCAGTCGCCAGCGCAGGTGGTAAGCATCGACATCCCGTCGGGACTCATGACCGAGAACAACCGACCGCAGGACAACCCTGCCGTAGTTAGAGCCAACGTGACGCTGACGCTGCACACGAAGAAGCTCGCAATGTTCTTCGCCGACTGCCAGCAGTATCTGGGCGAGGTGTGCACGCTCGACATCCGCCTCTCGAAATACTTCATCGACACCATTCCGGCTACATACGACACCGTCGACCCGTCGTACATCAAGAGCCAGATGCTGAAGCGCGACGACTTCGCCCACAAGGGCTCGATGGGCAACGCGCTGCTCATAGCCGGAAGTCGCGGCATGGCGGGCGCTGCAATACTCGCATCGAAGGCGTGCATGCGCAGCGGCGCAGGAAAGGTGACAGCGCTCACGCCCCACTGCAACCTGGGCATCATGCAGATGGCTGTGCCAGAGGCTGTATGCCTCGTCGACCGCGAGAGCTACTACTCGGAGGCTATCGACACCGACGGATTCCAAGCCGTTGGCATCGGTCCGGGACTTGGCAAAGAAGAAAGCTCGGCGCTCGCACTGATGTCGCAGCTGCAGCAGACAAGCTGCCCTATAGTGCTCGACGCCGACGCGCTGAACATGCTCGGATCGCACGGCGCATGGGTGCAGCAGCTGCCGAACAACGTGATTATGACGCCACATCCGCGCGAGTTCGACCGCATCACGGGCAGACACAACTGCTCCGACTACGAACGTCTCATGCTGGCGCGCGACATGGCACGCGACCTCTGCGCATACATCATCCTGAAGGGCCACTACTCGGCGCTCTGTCTGCCCGACGGAGGCATCTTATTCAACACTACGGGCAACTCCGGAATGGCTACAGCCGGTAGCGGCGACGTACTCACCGGCATCATCACCGCACTGCTCGCCCGCGGCTACTCGCGCAAGAACGCCTGTCTCGTGGGCATGTACCTGCACGGACTGGCTGGCGACATAGCTGCCGAACGAACTGGCAAGGAGAGTCTGATAGCAAGCGACATCATAGACAGTCTGCCAGAAGCATTCAAGAACTTAGAGAAATAATATATGAAACACATTCTTTCAACACTAATCCTCGCCGCTCTCACCGCTCTGCCGGTGTCTGCAGGCAGCAAGAAGGAGTCGGAAGGACTCGTCTACTACCTCCCGAAGACGGCTGTGCGTATGCACGTTCTCGTTGAGAAAACCACTACCGAACCCGGACAGCTCAACGACTACTCGGACCTCTACTTCAAGACGTCGGCACCGCAAGTAATGACTACCGACTACCGCATCGTGGGCGTGAAGTTTGGTACGGCTGCCGTGCGCGACGAGAACCAGCGCTATGTCGTGAACATCGACAACAAACACAGCGTGCTCAACGTCGACTGCGACGTGAACGGCGTGCTGCGCGCAATAAACACCAAGGCACCTAAGGCTAAGGAGGAGCCTGCGTTCACGCCGGCGCCTAAGGCTCAGCCGCTCAATCCGCGCGACTATATGAGTCAGGACATACTGGCTGCAGGCAATCTGCCGAAGATGGCGCAGCTCGTGGCGCAGGAGATATACGACGTGCGCGACTCGCGAAACATGCTCTCACGCGGCGAAGCCGACTTCATGCCGAAGGACGGCGAACAGTTGCGCTTGATGTACGACCAGCTCAACCGTCAGGAGCGCGCTCTGATGCAGCTCTTCCAGGGAACTACAACGGTTGACACTACGGAATATGTCATCAGCATCGTGCCCGAGAAGGAGATGAAGCGCATCGTGGCGTTCCGCTTCTCGAAGAAGTTCGGACTCACCACAGCCGACGACCTCTCCGGCGAGCCTTACTACATGGATGTGACCGACGAGAACCAGACGGCTGAACCGCCTGCCGTACACGAAATGGCTAAGAAGCAGAAGGACGAGATGGAACTCGCAGTATGTCTGCCCGGAAAAATCAGCGTGACGCTATCTAACGCCAACAAGAAGATAGGACACTACGACATGTGGGCGGCACAGTTCGGACAGGTAGAGATGCTCAACGGCTCGCTCTTCGGCAAGAAACTCACGTCGAAGATTGTGCTCGACAGCGCAACCGGCGCCGTCACAGAGCTAACAACCGAACCTTTGGACTAAACAAAAAAATGAGGGGGGCGACGATTAAGCATTCTTAATCTCGCTCCCCTTTTTATCACTTAACGTATCACATAACATACGGTTGTGTTTTTCATAAATCAGCCAATTTCTATCAAAACCGACTTATTTCGCAGTTTTCTTGTATTGAGTAGGCGTTACACCCATCGCCTGCTTGAAGGCACGCGTGAAGTGCGACGTGTCGTAGTAGCCGCAAGCCATCGCCACCTCGTTGACCGGCATGTCGGCGTTGCTGTCGAGCATCTCCTTCGCCTTCTTCATCTGCAGCGAACGGACGTAGGCGGCAGGCGTGTCGCCCGACACGGCGTTCAGCTTGCGGCGCAGCTGCTGCGTGCTCATGCAGAGCTTCTCGGCTACGGCGTCTATGGATATGGCACTTACAGCCATCATCTCGTACACCACGGTGTCGAGGCGGTCGAGGAAGGCACGGTCTGGCGCCGGCAGAGCCTCGGCAGCGTCGGGCTTATGCTCAGCCGCAGCCTGAATGTAGCTCTCGCGCAGCAGGCGGTGCTTTTCAAGCAGATTGCCCACGCTCACCGCCAGTTCCTCTGCGTTGAACGGCTTGTAGATATACGCGTCAACACCCATCTGCAATCCGCGCAACTTATCCTCCTGCGTGGTCTTCGCCGTCACGATGATGACCGGCACATGGTCGAGCACAGCCGACTGCTTCACGGCTTGGCAAAGCTCGTAGCCGTCCATCTCGGGCATCATAAGGTCGGTGATGATGATGTCGGGCACAAGTTCTGTAGCCATGCGCAGACCTTCCTTGCCATCGCGCGCCATAGCAAGACGATAGAGGTCTTTCAGCTGCATCGAGATATACTCACGCACGTCTCTGTTGTCCTCCACGATGAGCACAAGCTGGCGTTGGTCGGCGCTGTCCGCATTGTCGGCATCGCTTACGACATTCTCTGCGCAGTACATGTCGTCCATCTCCTCAGGACTTATCACCTCGCTCATGAGCATCTCCTCGGGTATGGTGCCCTTAACATCAAGAGTCTTCACCACAACTCCCTCGGGAGCCTTCACCGGCACGCTCACCGTGAACACCGAGCCCTTACCTAACACGGTGTTAAGGCGCAGACTGCCGCCAAGTACGGAGACAATCTGCTTGACAAGCGCCAGACCGACGCCCGAACCGATGCTCTTCTTATTGGTAGACGACTGGTAGAACGGCTCGAAGATGCGTCGTCTGTCCTCCGGTGCGATGCCGCTACCGTAGTCGGCTACAACAAGCGTGAGCATGCCGTCCTCAATTCTGAGCGTAACGAGCACGTTCTGTCCGCGTTTGGAGAACTTGATGGCGTTGGTGACGAGGTTGCACACCACCTTCTGCGCATAATCGGGCACAAAGTCGCACACATAGTCCTGCTGTTTGGGCGCATACAGTATGCGAATGCCGCGCGAGTGGGCAAGATTGAGGTAGCCTTCCACGATGTTAGATATGAAAAGCACTACGTCGCCGCGATGCCAGTCGGGCTGTCCGATAGCCGACTTCACCTTCTGTATGTCGAGCAACTGGTTGATGAGCGAAAGCAGTCGCGAGCCCTGTCGCGACACCATGCTTCCCACCTTACGGATGTCGCCCGCAGGCACCTTTCCCTCCTCAAGCATGTGCGAATAGCCGAGGATGACGGTGAGCGGCGTGCGGAACTCGTGGGTGATATTGGTGAAGAACGAGATGCGCATCTCGTCCATCTGATGCTGCAGCAGCTGCTTGCGCTTACGGGCACGCAGGGCGTAGAACATGAACGAAATAATGACCGTGGCGAGCACGATGACAAGCACGGTTGCGGCGAAGCTGAGCCGTCGAAGCGTGCGCTCTGCCTTGTACTCGTTATTGACGGCATCCATCTCGGCGCGGTGCTGCTCGTTCTCGTAGCGCATGCGCATGTTCTGCATGTGTATGATGTTCTTCTCGCTCGCCACGCTGTCGCCGAGTTCGTTATACTCTTTATAGTAGCGCAGCGCACGTGCGTAGTCGCCCTTCCGGCTGTATATCTCGTAGTAGATACGTGCAATCTGCGACTGGTGTTCGAGCGAGTGCAAGTCGTGAGCCAGCTGGTCGGCTATCTCGAGATAGTGCATGGCAGCGTTGTAGTCGCCCGTCTTCAGGTGAATCTCCGCCAGCGCAAGACACGGCTCCATCGTGTGCCAGCGGTCGCCCGAGGGCTTCATTATCTCGTACGCCTTGCGGTACTCGGCGATGGCTTCCGCGGTCTTGCCCTGCTTGTCGTAGAGACGTCCGAAGTGGGTGTAGCATAGAGATATGCCGAGGTCCGACTCGGCGAGGCGGTTCTGCTCCATCGAGTGGCGGTAGTACACCCAAGCCGAGTCGAGACGGTTGCTCTGCTCGAAGATTGAGCCGATATTGGCGTAGTTGATTGCCTGTCCGAGGTTGCTGCCCAGGCTCTTCTCGCCTTCAAGTGCGGCATGGAACACGGAGTCGGCTGTTTCCTTGTCGCCGAGTGTGAGGCAGATGTTGCCGATGCCGTTGAGCGACACCACGCGGTTCTTGCGCGCCGTGCGGTCGTCTTTGCAGCTGAACTCCTCAGAGATGTGCAGCGCGCGGTAGTGGTAGTTGATTGCCTCGTCGAGGATGCCCATGCGCCGGTAGTTGGTGCCGATGTTGTTGAGCGCCTGCGCCATGGCGATGGTGTCGTGCAACTGTTCGCCGAGCGCCATCTCGCGCTGGTGGCAGTCGATGGCTTTCATGAAGAAGTTGTCCTCGCGGTAGGTGCGTCCCAACTGGCGGCGCGCACGCATCTCGAGCATACGGTCGCCCGACTTCTCCGCTTCTTTCACAAGACTGTCGAGGCTCTGCTCGCCCTTCACGCAACCAACGATGCTGTCGGCGCGATCGCGCTGTTGAGCGAGGCGTCGAGGCGACGGCTCTGTGCTGCAGGCGCTGAAGAAAAGTACGAGAATAGCACACGTTGCAAGGAAAAGGGTGCATCGTGCTGGCGAACCGAACGATTGTTTACGGGCCTTACTCAATAAATTATTTAAGCGGTTGGTCATTGGCTTAGTGTTTATAGTGATGCAAATTTACTACGTTTTTTCGTTTTATCAAAGCAATACGATAGGTTTCACTCCAGAAAGTACATATAAAAAGTGTTTGAGAGAAGAATGAGGAAAGTTTACTGGTTATC
>NZ_JAHQUY010000110.1 GCF_019052365.1 Leyella stercorea | reverse complement strand
TTGTTCACAAGATGAAGAAGAGTATAATAGCAGAATAATAGAATAGTCTAAAACTAAATATTTATAAATATATGGATTATAAAAAGTCAAAAGCGCCAGTAAACACAGTGACACGCAACATCATGGACCTCTGTGACCAGACTGGAAACATCTACGAGAGCGTAGCTATCATTTCTAAGCGTGCAAACCAGATTGCTGTAGAAATCAAGCAGGATCTCAACAAGAAGTTGGCTGAATTCGCTTCGTACAACGATTCGCTCGAGGAAGTGTTCGAAAACCGTGAGCAGATTGAAATCTCTCGCTACTACGAGAAACTGCCGAAGCCAACACTTTTGGCAACTCAGGAGTTCATTGAGGGTAACGTTTACTTCCGCGACCCGTCACAGGACAACAATCAGGAGCAGGCATAATGATACAACGTAAGCAATCGTTGTTCCTGCTGTTAGCCTTCATCGCCACGGTGGTTTGTCTTTGCTTGCCTATAGCAGAGATAGCACCGATGGGAATGGGCGGAAGCATCAAGCTCTACAACCTCTGCATCGTCACAAGCGCAGGTGCCAACTACTCCGTTTGCGGACTGTTCGGCATCCTCGTGATGAGCGCAGCGCTCAGCTTGGGAACAATCTTCCTCTTCAACAACCGAAAGCTGCAGAGCAAGTTCTGCGTATGCAACCTCTTCTTGCTCATCGCTTGGTACATCGTACTGGGAGTTACGGCACGCAACACGTCGTCCGTCGACTTCTCTTTCAACATCGCTTTCGCAGCTTGTCTGCCTGCCGTAGCTGCCATACTGGTGTTCATGGCACGCGCTGGAGTGATTCACGACGAGAAACTCGTGCGCGCAGCAGACAGAATAAGATAAGCGCTTTTACAATTTACAGATACAACAAAGGCTGGGATGCTATTGCTTCCCAGCCTTCGTTGTTTTATTGCGTTTAATCCTACAGCTTCAGCTTCTTCTTCACAGCCTTGCTCTCGTTGCTCATGCGGTCGAGCGCCGTAACGACGTATGTGTAGCGCTTCTTGCCGTCAACGTAAGGCAGCTTGTAGTATTCATTATCGGTTATAGTGACAATCTTCGTCGGGTCGTCAAGATTTATCTTCTCGCCCTTTTCGAAGCGATATACAACGAACTTGTGCACCTCGTCGTCCCAATGCTTAGCATTAGGCTTTGTCCAGAACAGTATGTATCCGTCGCAGGTCCACACTGGCTTTACCTTCTTCGGTTTCTTCGGCGCCTTCGAGTCGATAAACGGCATGCGTGGCTGAAGAGCCGGATAGCGCCAATACTTGTTGCGCAGCATTGTGCCGTAGTTGCCAACATTGTCTACAGCAGCCTTGGCGTACCAGAGCACGGTGCCGTTGACGTTTGGCAACTGCGAATGGAGCGCGAACTTTGCCGGCATCTGATTGCTATTCGGATTGTCGAGGTCGGCGAATTTTGCTGTACGCTCCACATCCTCGCCGATATACAGCGGACGGGCTGATGCGTAGCGATTCCACCACTCTATCAGCGTCTTGTAGTCGGCTGCCGAATGACCAATCTGCCAGTAAAGCTGCGGCACGCAGTAGTCTACCCAACCGTTGTTCACCCACAGCAACACGTCAGCATAGAGGTCGTCGTAGTTCTGTGTGCCCTTCGTGAGGCTGCCCACCTCTACACCCGGACGCTTGTTGCGATAGATGCCGAAAGGCGACACACCGAACTTCACCCACGGCTTCAGTCGGTGGATAGCCTCGCCGCACTCCTTGATGAACACGTTCACGTTGTCGCGGCGCCAATCGTCGCGGTTGGTGATGCCGTTGCTGTTGGCTGCATACTCGCGGTCATCGGGTATCTGCAGACCGGCTACTGGATATGGGTAGAAATAATCGTCCATGTGAATGCCGTCGATGTCGTAGCGCTCCACAATGTCGTCAACCACCTTAATAATATACTCGCGGTTCTCGCGTAAGCCTGGATTGAGGATGAAGAGGCCGTCGTAAGGGAACACGCGACCCGGATGCTTCATAGCTACATGCTTGGGGTCGAGGGTGCTCGTGAACTTGGTTTTTGCACGATACGGGTTCAGCCATGCGTGAAGCTCCATGCCACGCTTGTGGCACTGCTCAATCATCCACTGCAGCGGGTCCCAATAAGGCTGCGGCGCCTTGCCTTGCACACCGGTGAGGAAACGGCTCCACGGCTCAATATCGCTCTTATAGAGAGCGTCGCACTCGGCACGCACCTGGAAGAAAATGGCGTTCACACCGTCCTTCTGCAACTCGTCGAGCTGATAGGCAAGCGTCTGCTGCATCTTCTGGGTGGACATTCCGATGAACTGTCCGTTCACACACTGAATCCACGCTCCGCGAAACTCACGCTTCTGCGGCGTATAGCCGTTGCCGGCAGCAAACAGATTGGCACAGAACATCAGCAGTGCCAAGAAAAAGACTTTTCTTAAGTTTAGATTTTTTGTCATTATGATTGTACTGGTTATTTATATTCGATTTTCATCTTATTGAATATCAATCACAAGATTAGTTTTTAGAGGCGATGCGCTTTATAACGCTATAGGCATTATAAAGTCCGAGCTCGCCAGCCTTGCTCAAGTCGGCAATGCCTTCTTGCTGCGAACCATTCTTTATACGTGCCAATCCGCGGTTGTAATAAGCCTCTGCGAGTCCGTTATCAATGTTTATGGCGCGTGTGAAGTCGTCGATTGCCTGCGTGTAGTTCTTGTTGGCAAGCAGCGCGCAGCCGCGGTTGTAGTAAAGGAACTGGTTCTCGCGGTCGAGCATGATAGCCTGATTGAGGCAGTCGACAACCTTCGAGCGGTTGAGCGCGAAGCTCATATCGCGACCTTGCTTGTCGTTGTCCGTTGCGCCGTTCTGCATAGAGGCAGCTATACTGAACTCGTTAGCCATCGACTGGCAGTAGGCTTTATGCCAGAGAGCCAGCACGCAATTGTCGTCCGAACCGAGAATCGTATTCAGGTCGTTGAGCGCAGCGTCATAGTTCTGCGTCACGCTTTCGGCTACAGCACGCTGAACGAGCAGCGGCAAAAGGCGCTTCTCGTTGTGTTCGGCATTGATGCGAGTTGTGAGCGAGTCGACAACAGCAAGATAGCGGCGCGAGAGCGACTCGTCGAGGCGGTGCTGCTGGTTGTTCACGTATACATGAAGCGGCGCGTTGTGACGGTTGAATGCGTCGACAACCGGCGCAAATGGCTGGTAAGAGCGCACATCGTTTGTGTAGCGCACCAGTGAGAGACAGAACATAGGCAGCGGTTCGTTGCCCGTAGCACGGTCCTGAACACGTCCGCGATACTCACTCTTGTACTCGTGCTCGGCGGAGTTGTCATCAGACACCACAATCTGATTATACTTCTCCATATCAATCTCGCTGCGGCGGCGCATCTGCTTTGCCTTCGTAGCGGTCCAGCGTGGCTGCCTGCCTATATGCTTGTCCATCTGGGCCTTCAGAATGCGGAACTCGTCAAGCTCCGCCTTCGCCTTCATGCCAAGACGACGGTAGCAGTTGGCACGGCGCGCAAGACCGGTCCAGAAGTTGGGGAACTGCTTGATAACCGTTGAGTAGTCGCGGATAGCAGCACGCAGATTGCCTGTCTTGTCGAGCAATATAGCTCGGTTGAAGATGGCAAGCACGTTCTCGGGCTCCATGCGTATCACATAGTCGAAGTCCTCGATAGCGCGGTTGTCGTCGCCGAGATTCATGCGGAGCAGTCCGCGGTTGTAGTGAGCAAGGAAGTTGTTGGGGTCGAAGTCGAGCGCCGTATCATAGTCAGCCATTGCGCCGCGCAGGTTGTTGATGTTGTAGCGTGCCAACGCACGGTTCACGTAGTTGGCGGCGTTCTTCGGCTTAAGGTGAATCACCTTACTGAGATATGTGTCGGCGTTCTTCCACTCGGCACGCGAGAGTGCAATCATGCCGCGCATGTTCCATGCGTCGACGTCGTAAGGTGCCACCTTCAGACATTTGTCGAGCCACTTGTCAGCGGTGAGCGTGTCGGTCTGCAAAAGATAAACCTGCGCCTTCAGCGAGTAGGCACTGGCATACGACTGCCAGCGTGTAACGACGGTGTCGAGGTCGAGCTGCGCCTGTGCGTAGTCCTTGTCCTCAACACGGCAGAGCGCACGGTTGTACCACGCAGTCTGGTTCTGCGGATTAAGATTTATTGAGCGTGTGTAGTCGTCGATAGCCAGAGCGTAGCGCTTTTGTCTAATGCGGCAGAGTCCACGCAGCTCAAACATGTTGTAGATATACGGATTGAGTTCTATCGCACGCGTCACATCTGCCTCTGAGCCGGTGTAATCGTCGAGATAGAACTTGGCAAGTCCGCGATAAAACCAAGGCTCGTAGAGATAAGGCTTTGCAGCAAGAGCTTGGTTGAAATACTGTATAGAAAGCACATAGTCCTCATAGTACAATGCGCTCTGCCCCGAGATAATCAGACGGTTGGTATTGTATTGCGCCCGTACTTCGTGGAGCGGCAGAATGGCAAGTAATATAAGGACTATGATTTGCTTCATATAAATAAAGATGTGTTTTTATTTTCTGGGTATCTTCGTGCGGTAAGCACAGCGGAAACGGCCCTGCAGAAGGTCTTTGAGTTTGCCGCGTATCATCTGCTTGCGCATCGGCGATATACGGTCGACGAACACTGTGCCTTCGAGGTGATCGAACTCGTGCTGCATTACGCGAGCCAAGTAGCCTTCCACCCATTCGTCGTGTTCTACAAAGTTCTCGTCCTGATAGCGCACGTGGATACGTGTAGGACGCTTCACATTCTCGTGGATGCCGGGCAGCGAGAGGCAGCCCTCCTCCATTGACTTCTTCTCCGAATTCTCGTCGTACTCAAGAATGTGCGGGTTGATGTATGCGTGTCTGAAACCCTTGTACTCAGGATAATCTTCACTGAGCACGTCAATGTCAATGACGACAACGCGGATATCCAAGCCAATCTGCGGAGCAGCGAGACCGATGCCGTCGCTTGCGTCCATTGTTTCAAACATGTTGGCTATCAAGGTCTGCAGCTCAGGATAGTCGGGAGTGATGTCCTGTGCCTCCTTACGCAATACAGCGTTGCCGTAAGTATAAATAGGTAAAATCATAATTCTGTTATTTTCCCTTCATCCGAAGGTAATCTTGTAGAATAATAGTAGCACTGATTTCGTCGACAAGCGCCTTGTTCTGACGTGCCTTCTTGCTGATTCCACTATCAATCATTGTCTTGTGAGCCAAAACTGACGTAAAGCGTTCGTCGTAGAACTCAACGGGGATGTCTGGAAGCGTCTTGCGCAGCTTTGCTACAAACTGCTTCACACGAGGCAGGTTCTCGCTCGGTTCACCGTTAAGCTGTTTCGGTTCGCCCACAACGATGCGTTCCACGCTCTCGCGTGCAACGTAGCTCTGCAAGTAAGTCATAAGGTCGCACGTAGCAACTGTCGCCAATCCGCCGGCTATAATCTGCAGCGGATCGGTGACAGCTAAACCCGTGCGCTTCTTTCCGTAATCAATCGAAAGTATTCGCGCCACTATAATAATAATGTTTTAGAATTTATTTTTTGTAAAGAAGCCATGCACCAGGATACTGACCCATGAGCTGGTCACGAGACTGTGCTGCCTCAGCCTTTGTAGCGAATGTAGCAGCTACAACACGATAGAGGTTGCGCTCCGAGTTGTATACAATCTGAGCGTTCTTGCCTGCGGCTCTCAGCTGGCTCTGCAAGCCCTCTGCGTTAGCCTTCACGCCGAACGAACCTACTACAACGCTGAAGTTGCTCAAGCCCGAACCGTCAACGAGTGTGAAGTTCTCTGAACGAACCGATACGTTGTCAGAGTTGTCCATAACTGTTGTTTCCGTTGCAGGACGCTCCACCAGCGGAGCAACAACCGGAGTTTCCTCCTGAACAGGCTGAACAGCAGGCTGCTCCTGCTTTGCCTGAGCCTTCTCATAAGCCTTCTTGTATGCGCTCTCGCTTGACTTACAGCTTGTAAATGCCAATACAGCACAGAGACCTGCGCACAAAAACATATTCTTCTTCATATTCTTTTAATTGTTTAATTGATTTATCGTTTGTTGGTTTTATACATTTTGTTGCGAAATTACAAAATATATCATAAACAAAGGACTATTGCGTGCATAAAGTTTGTTAAATAGGACATAAGCTAAATTTTTCTGAAAAAGAATGACTAAAAAAGCAAAAAATAGCAGATTTGGGCTTTTGTTTTGAGT
>NZ_JAHQUY010000109.1 GCF_019052365.1 Leyella stercorea | reverse complement strand
TGAGAAGTGTCAGCCCTAATTTATTTTGTATGAAAAGTTTTAGCGGACAGCAATATATCTTTATAAAATAACAAGTTAATAAAGTAGCGGAGGTCTCCGGCCTCCGCAGCATCCTAAATAACAGCTATCTGTCTTGGTGCTGCGGAGGCCGGAGACCTCCGCTACGTAAATGGCGAGTTTTTAACTATACTCGCAATGAATATGCTTAGTTAAAGAATGTCCAGCTGACACCGAAGCGCAACACACGCTGGTTGAGCGGATAATGAGGCGCTAAGAAGTAGGAGCGGTTGCCGCTGCCTGCGTTCACATGACTCATCATCACAAAGAAGCGAGCATGCTTCAAGCGGAAATTGGCGTAGACGTTCACAAGCGGATAGTTGCCCACCTTCGTCTTGCTCGGGCCTGCCTGCACGGCGTACTGTCCGAGAGCCGGACTATAGTCGGGTGCGTAGTAGCTGGTGAAGTAGCGTGCGTCGGCACCGAGGTCGCACTTCAGCACGCGTGCTATCATGAAGCGCAGGTAGAGGTTGGTATAGATGTTGAAGTCGGGCACGGGCAGCACGTCCTGGTTAGACGACTTCTGATACGTAACGGCACTCTCCCAGTTGAGCGGTCCGAGCTTAAAGTCCTGCTGCAAGCCTACTGTGAAAAGGCTTATCGCCCCACCCGCCTGCTTCACGCTCATAGTGTTCTGCGTGCGCAAATGGTCGTCGGTGATGTTGTAGCCCATCGCGAAGTAGGTGTAGTTCTTCAGTTCGTCGAACGCCACGCGCAGTTTCGTGCGTGTCTTGTCGTAGGCGAATGTGCCCTCCACGCGCGAGTGTATCATCTTAGCCATATTGTCGTTGTCCCACCAGAAGTGGCGCGAGTGATAGTGGCGCTGGTAGAACGTTGGGTTAAGGCTATGGAAGAAGCCCGAAGCTGCGAGGCGCACGGTGTCGCCGAGGAACTTGAAGTTGAGGTCTACGTTGGCGTCAATCTTCACCTGTCCGGCGTCCTTGCCTATAGTCCACACCTCGCCCAGCACATTATAGTGCAAGGTGCGGCCCTGCGTCTTGGAGAGCTGACCGCCGATGCTGAGGTTGTGCTCGTTGTATGTAGTGAACGTGCGCTCGGTGTTGGGCAGCGTGAAGTGGCGCAGGTCGGACGTAGCGAACACCTTTACGCCAGCCTTCGCCCACTTGTTGAAGCCTTCGAGCAGCGAGAGCGCGAACGTGTTCTGCAAGCGGTAGTGGCTTGTCTTGTCGTAGATGGAGTCGCCGCTGTATATACCTACGTTGTCGTAGGTGTTGGCGTAGAAGTTCTGCGGAGATTCATACGCCTGATAGATGCGGCGATAGGTGTCGAACTTTGCGGTGTGTATGATGCTCGTTACGGGCACATACTCAGTCTTCATCCACATTGTGTCGAGCTGTGCCTGCGCTGCGATGTTGTTCAGACTGTCAGCCGCTTCCCTGCCGTCGACGCGGATACGTCCCGAATTGTCGACTGTTTCTGTAGCCACCGGCTCTTTGCCTGCAATCTTTGCGTCGTCAGGACGTCCGCCGAACGACTGCTTCTCGTATGCGTCCTCGTCGAATTCCAAGCCCTCGCGCTCAGCCTTACGCTGCGCCTTCTGCTTTTCGCGCAGCGCCTCGTTCTCCTTCTGCGACTCCATAGCGAACTTGCGGGCTGCTATCTCGTCGTCAGTCATCTTCACCTTCTTGCGGAAGCCGAAGCTGTAGCGATGCGTGAAGAAGATATGCTGATTTGAGTTGCGGTTCCAGTTGCGCTCCAGCACGGTAGGAATCTCGTTCGTAGCGAAGTTGTCGTCGAAGCTGTCGGGATGCTTTATATACTCGTCGTTGGTGATGCCGCCGTTCTCCGTAACCTTCTGGTCGAGAGTGGAGAACAGCAGATGAGCCTGATAGCGTTCGCCGAGATACGAGCCGTAGAGCAGGAACTTGAAGTGCGACGTGCTCTGCTCAGAATAGTAGCCGCGTCCGTAGAGATAGTCGACGTTGAAGCCGATGCCGAGGCGCTTGCCAGCATTGACGCCGAACTTCGCTGTGAGACGATCTTCGCCATTCGTTCTGTCGCCGCACGTGTTGTACGAGAGGTTGGTTATCGGCGACAAGGTGTTGGTGAAGTGAAACTTGTCTACGGGCGACACCACATAGTCGTAGGGCTGCGTGAAGATGAACTGGTCGGTCTCGGGTCGGTCGATGAAGATGCGGTTGATGCGCGGCGCACCGAGGTTGCCCGTCGTGTTGTACTCGCCACGCAAGCCTGTGGTGTAGATGGTGTTCATGAACATGTGCGACACGGTGTCTATCTCCGCTTTCTGACGGTCGCCGAACTTAGAGTCGACGGTCCACACCTTTATGCCGCGCGGCACCTCCTTGTCGGTACCGAGCGAGTCGGCCATGTTGCGGTTGCGCGTGTGCATCGTTCCGTCGGAGTTCATCTGGTTGAAGCGTCCGTTGTCGTCCGTGTCTATCTGCGCCGAAGCACACATCGGAACGGCAAGCAGAAGCGCAACAAGCCCCAATACGTTTCTTACTGATTTTATCATTGTCGTTACTATAGGCGTATTAATCTGAAACAACACTCTGCCATCTTGAACACCATTGATACGAGAATGATAACCGTGCCCATTGACTTGTCGTGGAAATAGAGCACAAGCACACCCACAACGGCTCCAATCATGAAGATGATGTTGAGGATGTTTCTCACCATGAAGAATCTGTCCGAACGTTCTCCTCTGCTATGATGTCTCTCGGGGCGCTTTACAGCCGACTCTTCCAAGTCGAGGTTCTGCTTGTCGTCTGTCAAAAATTCGTTGTCCATTCTATTGAGTTTTAGATAATTCGATATTATATAAAATGCAAAATTACTAAATTAAAGCCTATCAGCCGTCAGATTAACCATTATTTAACAAATAAGGGAGCAAAGTAAGAGGTATGGGCTTTTTACTCTTTTCCTTCCAACTCCTCCTGCAACCTTACAATCTCGTCGCGATACTGCGCAGCCTGAAGGAAGTCGAGGTTCTTCGCCGCCTCCTTCATCAGTTCGGTGGTGTCGGCGATGCTCTTCTCAAGCTGCTTGCGCGTCATGCGCTTCACAACGGGGTCGGCAGCGAAAGCCGCAGGCTCCGGCTCGATATACGGGCGATAAGGCGTTGAGGTGGTGCGAGTTTGAGACATTGACTTTGGCGCAGCGTTCTCCGCCGACTTCGCACCGTCCATAAAGCCCGAAAGCGCACCCTTTATATCCTTGCGTATCTGCTGCGGAACGATGCCGTGATCGGCGTTGTACTTCAGCTGCAACTGGCGGCGGCGTGCCGTCTCGTCGATAGTGCGCTGCATGCTCTCGGTTATCTTGTCGGCGTACATTATCACCTTTCCGTTCACATTGCGCGCCGCTCTGCCGGCGGTCTGCGTCAGCGAGCGATGGCTGCGCAGGAAGCCCTCCTTGTCGGCGTCGAGAATGGCAACGAGAGACACTTCTGGCAGGTCCAAGCCCTCACGCAGCAGGTTGACGCCTACAAGCACGTCGTACATACCGGCACGCAGGTCGTTCATAATCTTCACGCGGTCGAGCGTTGCCACGTCGCTGTGTATGTAGTTGGCACGTACGTCGTGAGCAAGAAGATACTCGGTAAGCTCCTCTGCCATGCGCTTCGTGAGCGTGGTGACAAGCACACGCGAGTCGTGCTCGCGACATTGCACAATCTCCTCAAACAAGTCGTCTATCTGGTTCTCGCTCGGTCGCACTTCGATAATGGGGTCGAGCAGTCCGGTAGGACGTATAATCTGCTCAACAACAACGCCTCCAGCCTCTTCAAGTTCAAAGTCGGCAGGCGTTGCCGAAACATAGACCACCTGATTCACCATGTCCATGAACTCGTCGAACTTCAACGGACGGTTGTCGAATGCGGCAGGCAGACGGAAGCCGTACTCCACAAGATTCTGCTTGCGGGCGCGGTCGCCACCGTACATGGCGCTTATCTGCGGCACCGACACATGGCTCTCGTCGATGAACATAAGGAAGTCTTTTGGGAAGAAGTCGAGCAGACAGTAAGGACGCTGACCGGGTTCGCGCCCATCGAAATAGCGCGAGTAGTTCTCGATGCCGGAGCAATGTCCAAGCTCCTTTATCATCTCCATGTCGTACTCAACGCGCTCCTTGATGCGCTGCGCCCGAATATGGTCGCCCACCGACTCGAAGAAGTCGACCTGCTTCAGCAAATCGTCCTGAATAAGGCGTATTGCCGACTCGGTCTGCTCCTTCGACGTTACGAACAGATTGGCGGGATAAATCTTATAGTCGGCAAACTCGGCAATGCGCTTGAACGTAACGCTGTCAACCTCCTCAATGCTGTCTATCTCGTCGTCCCACCATGTTATGCGCAGCACATTGTCGCTGTAAGCCATGAACACGTCTACCGTGTCGCCCTTCACGCGGAATGTGCCACGCGTCAGTTCGAGGTCGTTGCGCAGATAGAGCGCGTCGACGAGCTTGCGCAGAAAGGCGTTGCGCTCTACGATGTCGCCCTTCTTCACCGAGATGACGCTGTTCGCCATAGCCGTCGGTCCGCCCATACCGTAGATGCACGAAACAGACGAGACGACAACAACGTCTTTTCTGCCCGAGAGTAGCGCGCTTACAGCCGAGAGACGCAGCTTGTCGATGTCCTCGTTGATGGCAAGGTCTTTCTCTATGTACGTATCCGACGACGGCAGATAAGCCTCCGGCTGATAGTAGTCGTAGTAGGAGACGTAATACTCCACGGCGTTGTCGGGGAAGAAGCTCTTCATCTCCTCGTAAAGCTGCGCTGCAAGCGTCTTGTTGTGGCTCAATATGAGCGTTGGTCGCCCCACGTTGGCTATGACATTAGCCATCGTGAACGTCTTGCCCGAACCCGTTACACCAAGCAACACTTGGGCGCGTTCGCCATTCATCACGCCATCGGTGAGCTGGCGTATTGCCTCGGGCTGGTCGCCCGTAGGCTGAAACTTTGAGGATATCTTGAAGTCCATAATCGTAGTTAAACTGAATAAATCGCTGACGATGCGCCATCGCCAGTATCTGTTTCTGAAAGAAATGCCGCAAGGCATGTATACACGCTAAAAGCGGAACTACAAATATATGCAAAAGAAAGAAAACGCTCAAACATTTTAGGTTTTTTATTCTAAAAAAATGACAATCGGTAGTAATAACATGCAAAATCAGCAAGTTATAGCGTGAAGATTTTATAAAAAGAGAAACTTTGCTTTGTAATTAAATAAATAATATGTATTTTTGCAGTTCAAAAAGTATCGAATTATGAAGAAATCACTATATGCTGCAATTCTTGCAACGGTTATCTTCTCGAGTTGCGCAAACGAATTCAACAGAGTCTACAAGACTTCTGACAACACATACAAATACGAGTATGCGAAAGAGAGTTATACTAACGGTAAGTATGTGCGCGCCTCTACTTTGTTGCAAGGATTGGTAACAATGCAGAAAGGCACCGAGAACGCTCAGGAGAGCCTTTACATGTTGGGTATGTCAGAATACAACAGTAAAGACTACGAGGGAGCCGCTGCCACATTCAAGAAATATTTCCAGAGTTATCCGAAAGGTGTATACGCACAGAAGGCTGAGTTCTACATCGGAATGAGTCTCTACAACTGTACACCGGAGCCGCGTCTCGACCAGTCGCAGACCGTGAACGCCATCGCTGCATTCCAGGAGTACATGGACCTCTACCCCGACGGCGAGGACCGCGCTACGGCTCAGCAGAAGCTCTTCGAGCTGCAGGACAAGTTGGTGCAGAAAGAACTCTACTCGGCTCAGCTCTACTACGACCTCGGTCAGTATTTTGGCAACTGCACATACGGCGGCAACAATTACGAGGCTTGTATCATCACCGCTCAGAACGCCCTGAAAGACTATCCGTACACCAACTTGCGCGAGAAATTCTCGTTGCTCGTGATGAAGAGCAAGTTTGAACTGGCACAACAGAGCGTTGAGGAGAAGAAGCTCGAGCGCTATCAGGACGCTGAGGACGAGTGCTACGGATTCATCAACGAGTATCCCGACTCAAAGGACAAGGCTACTGCAGAGAAGTTCATTAGCAAGTGCAAGAACTACATCAAGGATTGATGTATAATGACACATAGAAAGGTGTAGTATGTTAAACATAAGGAAACTGTTAGTTCTTCTTTGTTGCATAAATAGTAACATATTAAATGCACAAAATATAAAAGATGTAACATTGCGTCCTGTTATCGGAATAAATATGTCTTCAATTAAAGGAGATTTCATTGGCATCGGTAATAATAGTTTGAATTCACATTTCAAGATTGGTTATTCATTAGGTTTTGAAATACAAAAAAAAATGTCTAATG
>NZ_JAHQUY010000108.1 GCF_019052365.1 Leyella stercorea | reverse complement strand
ATATAGTAGAAAGAAAAATTGGCTTTTTCTACTCATTCCATGTAAAACGTTTTATCATATGACATGCATATATATACGACAGTAAATCAATGAATCTATACGACAGTAAGTCATCATATATGCAATTCTCAGCTTACCAATAGGTTGATTCAGATACTCGACTTTGGAGAGGTATCTACCGATAGGCAAGTGCTTTCGAGAGTAACTCGAAAGGTTTTGAGTAACTCAAAACATAACTTGCTATCGTCAGATACCTCGATTTTTTAAAATCATCTCAGAGTCTGAAACCACGTTGCCTTTTAGGAGTGCGGAAACGTGGTTGAGGCTCGTCAACAATTTCGAGTTTGAAGACATCTATCAACTTCCGAATGGCAGGATTCTGTTTGAAGAGGGCTTGAAGTTTTGCTTCTGCAGGCTTGATTTTGAGCAAATAATCAGCAATGTCCAAGCCTTTCGCTTTATCTTCTTCGCAGGCTTGATGCTCTAAAAAGTCGAAAAGTGTTGCACGGATGCCGAGAACTTGCATCATTGGCAGCTTATCTTGCCAAACTGTTGTCGCTCCCAAATCAGGGAATAAGACCACATCTCTGTTTTTCAGAACAGATAACGACTTCGTGTTAAAGCAACCATTCTTACCACCACTTGCTATCCATAAGAATTGAGGAAGATAGTAGGAGGCTATCAAGGCTGTCTTCTCACTTTCAACCAATGCTATAGGCTTGGTCTTGTCTTTATTGATAAGATGTTCGCCAAAGAAGCATTGACAGAGATTGAAATCCTTGTGGGGGATAAGCGAGTGTACCCATGAAATATGGTTGTATGGTTCTTTTACTCGCTTACCTGTCTCGGGATAATAGAGCATTACCTTACCAGTTCTCACCTTACCTTGATTGTCAACTTGCCAAAATACCGTGGCACCAGTCCAGTGTTTGGAAGTTCCGACATGATATTTCTCCATCAAAGAAAGAGTAGCTGTTTCACCGAATTGAGAAGATAGAAACAAGAAAAGGTTGTTCGCCTCATAACATTTCTGAGAACTTCGCATGATGTTCTCGTCTATATAAGAAGTGGGTAATGGCTTCAGCATTTCTCTCTTCTTATATGAAATAGTCTCATCCTTTGTGAATGTCTCATTCTTCTCAGGATTCTTCTCAAAAAAATCCTTGGGAGTGAAGTGATAACCACAACTTTGCTCATGGTTGCAGCGACCCACGTAAGGAGGAAACTCAATCTTCCCTTCTGTGTCAATATATCGGGCGAAGCTACGTTTCTTATGACATTCTGGACATGTATGTCGGGTAGCGATGCCTTTGTATGGCTCTAATATGAATCTATGTGTACTCATTTCATTTCTTTTTTATGTGGCGGTTCTGTCGGTTTTGTCGCTTTGGGTATTAAAACCGCCAAAAGCGACAATTCCGACAATACCGTCACGAGTTAATCTTTGAATATTCTCCATGCTTCTCTTTGCGAAATAGAACTCCGATGTTATCATTCAGAAATCTTTCCAATGTCCTTGACTTCATGTCGTTCTCTTTGGCGACATCATGAGCTTGCGCCGTGGTGAATGTTGCAGGAAGATGGTTGACGATTGCTTGTTGTTGAGCGGTGAGCATATTCTCGTTGAGGATATTTTGTACTGATATGGCAGAGTTCTTGAAATACTCTGTCAATCGGATGGCTCGCTCTACACTCAGCAGATCGATGGCTTCCTTATCACATTCTCCACACGTCCATCGTGCCAATTGAATAATCAGACAGAAACGGATGATGTATATCTCCAATTTGCAATAGATGCTGACAATGGTATCATTTGTTTCATTGTCGCATTGCTCGGAGAAGTGATGCTGCCATTCATAGAGCCTTGCCTTAGCTTCTTCAGTGAATGATAAGACATGAGGCTCGATTTCCTGTTGCTCATTTATTGGACACTCCATATCAATTAGGTGTTGAATGATGTTTTGCCAATCTCGCTCTATATTATCGGGCAACTCTCGGTCACTCCATCTCGCTTTCTGCTGAAGGTTAGGCATGACGAACAAAATGCGATCGATGAAGCCGTTGCTGGAGCGTTCGCCTTTCGCCAACTCACTAAGTATCTTCTTTTGGATGGTTCCGATTACTGAGATATAGGGGCGTTTAATGAAAATGGAACTCTTGGAACTTCTTCTGTCTGATATGGTTGTCTTGGCGCTAAAGACAGATAGCCAGAACTGTTCCTCTGAACCATTGTTATAGCGGTTGAAGTTCTTGAACCATGCAGACAACTCGTCTGTCCATAGGCACAAACCCCTCTTGTTCTGCGCATGAATATAGCTCAAGCCTTCTGGTGTGACATCAGAGACCAAGAAACGTTTGCGTACAGGTTCTTGCGGAAATCCATCCTCTCCATTTTCAATGCGTTCCTTGCGAGACATGCACATCTTTTCCTCAAACTTACTGTATTGCTCCTCGAACAACTTGTTTTGCTCATAGTCGTAATCGAGGAATGGCTTCATAGCGAAGCTAAGTGGGTGGCTCTTGTTGGCTCCTGGTCTTCCGATAAGAGCCATGTATAAGATAGGACTTTCAAGCCAACCTTGTTTCATCTGTGCCAAGTGCGTGTTGCCGATACCAACAGCCAATGCAGTGAGTATGGCTGCTGATATATAGTCGGTAGGAAAACTGTGGCATTCGTGTACCTCCTTGATGATTCTCTGAATCTTGGCAGGAAAGATGCTTACGGGAAATTGGCTACCTGATAGGCGAGTACTCATATCAATAGCCTTATCCATGATAATCATTGGATTGATGGAAGTTTCCTTATTGTTATTTAAAGCTGTCATTTGGCATAGAGTTAAAAGTTATACATTGACTTGGGTTTGCGCTTCATTCCTCCTTGCATGGCTTTTAGCATTTCAGAATGGTTCTGCTCCTTGGTAGCTTTTCGACCATTCTCAATCCATGCAAGCAGCTCATCCTTATAGAAGTATAGCTTCTTACCTTTTTTATAGGATGGCAGAATGCCTTGGTTAACCAATCGATAAATGGTTGGCTTCGACTTCATTATAATAATAGCAGCCTCATCAATCTCAACTAATATATGGTTATTTGCTGATGATGTAGGTTGAAGTGCTGATACCATTTGCTTCAACTCGAATAATAAAAAATGAACAGATATGATAAATGAAAGTATCAATGCCTTTCTTCTTGAAGAGATTTCCTATATTCCAAGCATAATGCATTAAGTCTATAGTACGAATAGCCTTGTCAACAATCAATGAATGATGTCTCATGTGTGTAGAGGCACAACACTGGAAAATAGCGATGTTGTCACAAAGTTGGTTCAAATGCTCCTCTTTCATGTAGGCAGCAAAAGTTCTTCTGGTATAATCGATAGCTGAGTTTAACAAGACCTTTTCCTTCTTGGCTTTGTCTTCCAATGCTTCCTGTCTCAACTGTTCATAGCTTGTAATACAAGAAGAGGCTTCATCTGCATAGACAAAAGTTACATCTTCCAGGTTTAGCTCTTCCCCCTCGTCATATGTATTTGTTTCATTGATGGCAATAGAAGACAGACGCTTTCTTTCTGTATTGTTTACTGTATTACAAAAGATATGCTTAAACCATGGGGCAAGTAATCGTACGATACTATCTAATGCATGGAGATAAACAACCATCAGTATGGTGGTTGAGATAACGAACGTCAAGTTGCAGCTAAAGGTGTCTACACCATATTGCATAGCTTCGTTGCGAACAAGTGCACCAATGATAGACATTGCACACAAAACCAATAAATGCTGTGTCAAAAATTCTTTTTTAAACTGTTTCATATTGCGTATTATTAATCATTTGTGGCGCAAAAATAGGAAAAACTGCAGAAACTGACACGTGAGTCACGCGTGACTCACGTAAAACTTTTAGGAGCCTTTAACTAAAAAGCCCGATATTGAACATTTTTTCAATATCGGGCACCATGAAATGAATGCAATGGTTTTATTTAAGAGAAATCTTATTTGCTGTCTCTCTTTTCTTTGCGTTCACGAGGTCGGCATATATCTGTGTTGTGCTTACATTCTTATGGGTAAGCATCTTCGAAACCGTGTAAATGTCTGTGCCTAAGGCGATTTGGATTGTTGCATACGAGTGCCGGAAGCAATGGAATGAAAATGGCTTGGTGATTCCTGCCTTCTTCAACCATGCTTTAAGGGGATGGTTAATCATGCTGCGCTTCAATCCCTTGAACACGATACCCGTGCTAGGTTTACCACATAGTTCGTATGCCTCGTTGCTGATAGGCAAGGTTGCTTCGGTCTGAGTCTTCTGGGTACGAATACGCAAGCAATAGCCTTGGTCGGGAGCTATCTCGAAGTCTTCCCAACGCAATTTTAAGATGTCGCTGATTCGCAAACCTGTGAGGCAAGCAAAGAGGGAGGCAGACTTCAGTACAGGTATATCGCAAGGAGTAGCTGCCAACTGCTTTACTTCATCGAGGGTAAGAAACTCCTTCTTTACATCTTGTGGCTCAATCTTGTCCAGATAGTCATTGATGTTCTCACGCAGCCACTTGTCACGATAGGCGATTTTTAAGAGACCACGGAAAGTAGAGTAGTAACCTGCTGCAGAGTTGAGAGATACCTTTTGTTTTGTTCGATTCAGTTGATTTGCATTCAGAAGATACTCTCTGAACTTTTTGCAAAGTTCCACTGTCACATCCCCAAATGTACAATGACCTTGAACAAATTTGAAGAAATGCTTGTAGACACATGTCCACTTGTCATCTTTCTTATGTGTCATCTTCTCAAAGTATGCCAAAAAATCAGCTTTCTGTCGTGTTTTGTCCAAAAAACCAAATTCTTCATTGATGAGTGATTGGGTTCTGATACAACGGATGGCCTCTGCTTTGTTGAGCATATCTGTGTTAAACTCACGTTCCATCTCATTCTTTGGATGAGCATAGATATAGATACCTAAATATTCCCTGCGACTCATTTGCATAGTCTCAGGGTTGCGTACTGGTGGATAGAAATCCAAATAAAGAGAAATACGGTCGTTTTTAATCGCTCTTTGGCGAAGAGAAACTCTTGTACATGTATTTACCATGATGTTTACTTTTTATAATGTGATACTTATGTTTCATATATGATCCCGTATTAAGAGATCTTTGAAATCGATTGCAAAATAATAGAGTTATGTAATGGGGTACAACTTAACCTTTTGATAACCGCTAAATAACCTTAGGCTTGCCGATAGCTTTCTCTAAATCTCGCTTGGAAATCTTGATATACTTGCCAATCTTCACCTTTTCAATAGCGTATTTCTTGATACGCTTATAAATCTGGTCCTGACTTAAACCATACAACTTCATGGCCTCCGGTATTGTATAATAAAGTTGGTCTTCTACGGATTCACCTTTTGCCAATTGTACATGACGCTTGGAATACAGAACATTGTTACCTTCCATTTTTCTTGGAATAGCATTGTGACTAACGAAACTATATACGGCTGTTTTCGTCATACAATATTTCTGTTGAATGTCCATAACAGTCATCCATTCACTGATGGTTGGATCTGGAGACAGGTGTGCAAAATAATCATCCACCTCTTTCTTGTTCCAATATACTCTTCCTTGTATGGATATTCTTGAAATCTTGACTTTCTTGACTATCTCATAGATGGCGGTCTCGTAAGTGTTGTGGACTTCTGCAATTTCCTTGGCAGAGTAATATTCTGGAACAGGTAGCTCTCGGTTTGCATGAACTGCTTCTTTTGAAGCACTTTTATTTGTGGTGTATGGCAAACTATCAACAAGATAATCTATATCTCGCTTTCTGATTAAAGATAAACGAGAAGTAATCTTGGATGCTCGCAACTTACCACTATACACCATATTATATATGGTCTGTCTGCTTAGTCCCAAAAGTATAGCGACCTCTTGAATAGTGAGGTATTCTTTCACGAGGATTTCAGACATGGATTTCTCGGAAGCTTTTCGGTGGCTCATTGTCTCAGCCATCTTTACTTTCTCCTCACGTCTTGCTGCCTTATAGGCATAACTGTTGCATTGCTTGGAGCAATAACGAGTTGTGGATTTTGATGCATAGAAGCTCTTCCCACAATACTCGCAAATTTTTAGAATTCTTTCTTTGCTTGCTGTCATTTGTACGCTTTTTATACTTTTTTACTTAATTTATTGTAGAAAAAGTCGTCTGTCATTACTCCGTTTATTTTCAATAGTCTTATATCATCGTCCATCATTGTCCAAAACTCTCGGCAATCTTGCACTCATTTGCCAAAAATGGAGTCTCAAATTATTACTCTTGAAAAGTGGAGGTACAAGAGCGGTACAAAAAGGTGCTAAAAAAGCCTTACCATTGATTATAACCAATTATTGCTGTCCGCTAAAACTCCAAAGAGCATAAAAAACCTGCCCGAAGTCCT
>NZ_JAHQUY010000012.1 GCF_019052365.1 Leyella stercorea | reverse complement strand
AAGAGCTGAATGCCACATCAAAAAATGTGCAGGACAAACTTCACGCAATGGATAACACACCTCTGAAGAAAGTAGTGACTCATCGCTTCGAGCCAACTTCAAAGTATGTTCTTCTTTTAATTGGAGGCTTGGCTCTATCTCTTGTCATCTCCATTTGGGGCAATCTAACCCAATGGCAAGAGCATCAAGCTTTGGAGATTGCAGACTTGAAATATCGGGCATTGAAGATGGTTCTTCCATCTGATGATCAAAATGTCCGATACATCGAAAAGAACTTCTCCGTATGCCCAAATAAAGAAGTTATTGAGAATGTGAGAAATCGTGTTACTGCTTATGAGGATTCTGTCCGCCACCATTATGAAATGATAGAAATAGCAGCAATTAAAGATAGCATTGCTAATAGCCTATTTAAAGAGGCGAATGTAATTAAAAAGAAAATTAATAAGCAATAATAGACAACGACCATCGGCTACAAGCGCATCCTTCGCTTCGATAAAGTAAAGACGAACGGTCTCCGTATCGTGTTCGATAGTACAAGAACTTGTCTGTGCATCAACAATGTTTCAGCATACTAACTTTTATTAGACTCTCAACTATTCATCCGTGTCCGTGATGCCATTCGTTTGACATTGCGGACTCTTTTTCTTTTATGATGGCTATGAAAAAGAAATAGATAATTATAGCAGTTTTGGTTATCTCATTTGTTACATCTTATATATTATGCGGCACAGAACAAAATGATTCAGGTATTGATTCTATCAAGCTTGAAGAATATACGGCAGTTTTAGAAAACAAAGTCAGTTTGGATTCTTTTGCAGGAACATATTGCGGTGTATTACCGTCAAATGTAGAAACAAAACTCACGTTAAATGCTTATGGCACCTATTTGTTGGCACGGATATTCAAAGAAAAGCAGAACGAACAGGAAAAGTGCGGTTCCGCATACGGTGGTGTGGGAGGTCGGTAAATGTGAAAATAGGAGGCAAATGCCTTTTATAATTAGCATTTACCTCCTACCCGATTTTTGAAGTCTACACTAAAATAACAATTTGATTGCTTTTAGTTTTTATATTTTTGTATGAGACCTATTATGATTACGATTGAAATTATAAATATGATAGCATATAATCGATTCGTGAAATCATTTTTATAATTGAAAATTTCATCATTTTTATTCTTAGGACATTTTATGCCATGTAATAATCTCTGAAAATCCACATCACGCCTTTTGATTATTTTATAAAACAAAAATCTCAAAGAAACGCCAAGATATAGTATCAAAAGATTTCTCAACAATAATTCTTTCATACTTTTATTCTTTATCTTCTGGTTTCAAAAAGTCTATAGCATCAAACATGACCTCTCCCGAACCGACAGTACTATTAATTTCATCAATTCCGGAATTAATTCCTCTATTTATAGTTCCTCGTGTGGATGGTTTAAGCTTACTTAATGTCCCCTTAAATGTTTTGGAAAACTGTGCAGCATTCATTTTTTTAGGACGCTTAATTCATAGGATTATGACAAATAATAGAAATCTATAAGTGTAAGTGTTTGCATCCGTATCACGGAATGAATATCCATTGTAGGATATTTTTTCCTGTAATCGTCTGTCAAGTCTTCATATAAGTACCATTGAGTTCTTTTGCCCTCTTGGCTGATAGAAAAAGCAACATCATATTGAGCAATTATAGTGTCTTTTTTATCCGTCATTAAATGAAATGTCCAATGTTCAATTCCCGAAGAAAGCAACTTGCTGAGAATAGTGACAAACAAGAGTTGTTCGGTAAAATTATAGATGTATGCAGAAATTTATTCTTAAATGTTGCAAACGAGGAAGAAAAGAAAAAGAGATGTAATCGGGCTATAGAAGATAAGATAGAATGGTATATCACTAAGGAGTGTGATTTTGCATCGTTGATAATAGACAGATTAGGATACGTATGCTACCGAAAGAATGAAGACAATGCAGAAGAACAAAGACTACTTATAGGAAGAAGCGTGCTCTATCTAAATTATGTTTCTTTTTCATACGATTCCAAATATCTTAGTTTTGCAGCAAAAATGAATACTGATAAATTCCGCTCTTCCCAAGAAGGTGTTTTTGAGGTGTTTGATTTAGAAAAAAAAGAAATTGTAAATAGAACAGAAAACGTCCACAACCATCAACTTTGGGCCGTATGGATGACTATGTTCAGCAAGAATGGAGATGTGGCATTTTATGACAGTTGCGCAAATGCGTATTTAAAACATAAAGTTGATAATTATGATCATACGGAAGAAGCTCCAGGGAAAAGTCTGCTTTGTTTTAGTCCGTCAGGAAAATTCATTGCATGCTCAGACCAAAACTATATAGATTACACTCACCATCCAAATGGACACTGGGGACATCAGCCTTCAGGTAATGTGTTCATTCATTCAGTAGAAAATTTTTCCGAATGTTTGGAACAATACAACGATCTTGGCGATGGAATCTTTGGTGTAGCAACAAGAGCAGGAAATGTATCGTCAGCTTCTTTCTCACAAGATGAGACAAAACTCTTAGTTGTTGGAAACGATGGGGTGGTCGTTATAAGAAATTTAAAGAAAACAACAAGCAATAAGATGTTAATATAGAGAGTAGCATTGCTGAGAACATCAATAATGACGATTATGCAACAAACTATGGTGAATACGCTGGCTCGTATGCCCAAGATGTGGAAGGATATAGTGACGATGTGATAGATGATGCTTTTGATGGCGATCCTGACGCTTATTGGAATATTGATTAGTAAGATTCTTTCGTATAGTACGCAAGGAGAACTGCGAACATGTAAATTACGATCAAAACTTGTTGTGCTCTCGCCAAGATATATGCAAGGAACATCATTGATCAGATAGATAGTTTGCAAAATACAGTTTTTAAAATATACGAACATAGAGTTCGCCACCTGATGTTAACTTTGCACTGTCAAATAAAACGAACAGAGTAAATAACTTAGAAAGTAGAACTTAAAAGAAAACAATATGGATATGGAGGAACTTCACGAGTTTGCAAACATTCTTACCCAAAAGGAAGAAGAGTACAATGCAACAGTCGAACAAGCAGCTAATGCATTCACAAATGTATAGTCAGTCCAAATTGAAGATTTGCCATCATTAGTAAATTAGTGACCCATAAAAAACTAATACTAATATTATTTTATCAGTAAAAATGCAAATTGTACATAGCTACGACCAAAGGGTTCGCAACAATGTATTAACTTTGCATCAGAAAATAAAAGAGGTCTTGATAATCGGAGCGACAGATATAAATTTGAACTCGTCTTGCGGGCGAAAGCCATGTCTCTTTGGAGTCAGATTCGCATGATGTCTCACCGCCTTTACGGGTGTTGGGATAACAATGTTATCACGTTAACGTATACTGTATACATACGGTGTATGTTTTTATATTGTGTTATGTTGTTTTATATTTATGTTTTTATTTTTCTTATATAAAGAAATGAAAGTCTGTTGTTTCTGATGTCAACCTCTTAATTATAAACAAGTATGGATAAGAATAGTATAGCAAAAGCCACACAACAATTGGAGACAAAAGAGGATCTCCTTCGTCATCTCAACCAGATAAAACAGGATGAGATGACTGAATATGGTATGTCCGATAAATTCTATCCATTCACGATGAAACACCTGAATTATTATTGTAATCCCAACAATTCGTTTCATCGATATAAGCAATTCAAGATTAAAAAGAAATCAGGAGGCTTTAGGCTGATAACAGCACCGAGAAATCAAAGTTTTATGTTGCTATTGCGATATGTCAATGAGATATTCAAGGCTGTATACACTCCTTCTGATTATGCCATGGGATTTACCGAAGGTCGTTCCGTTGTGACTAATGCAAACAAGCATAAAGGACATAAATATGTTTTCAACACCGACCTGAAAGATTTCTTTCCAAGTATCCATCAAGCGAGAGTATGGAAAAGGTTGCAGCTAAAGCCTTTGTTGTTCAAACAGTCGATTGCTAATGTTGTTGCAGGTCTATGTTCAATGAAAGAGAAAATGGAAGATGGCAGTGTAAGGTACGTTTTACCACAAGGTGCGCCTACTTCACCGATCATAACCAATATGATTTGTGACAACCTTGATCGCAGATTGGCAGGATTGGCAAAACGATTTGGTGTTGTGTATTCAAGATATGCTGATGATATCACATTCAGCTCAATGCACAATGTATACCATCCTTCGGGAGAGTTCAGAAAAGAATTAAAAAGAATTGTCGAGAGTCAAGGCTTTATCATGAACGAAGACAAGACGAGACTACAGAAACTCGGTACACGTCAGGAGGTTACTGGCATTATAGTTAGCGACAAACTCAATGTGTCTCAGAAATATGTGCGCGACATTCGCAATATTCTCTATATATGGCGCAAATACGGTTATGCCACAGCATTCAATAAATTCTTTCCAAGATACAAAGAAACCAAAGGGCATGTGAAGAAAGGTAACCCAGATATGGTGAATGTACTGGACGGTAAGCTCATGTATCTAAAAATGGTAAAGGGCGAAGACGATAGTGTATATTTGAGGTTGAAGATGCAATTTGACGAATTGTGCAATTCGCTTCATGATAACACAAGAACGACTCAACACGGAATCACATACGTTGAAACCTTGCCAGTGTTAGAGTTTGAGAGGAAGAATAATACGGCAATTGCCATAGTGACAACGAAGCCAAAAGAATTCTACACCGTACATACGCCCCAAGAGGCAACAGAAGATACACAAAAAAGTATTTCTGAGAATTTCATTCCTCATCGCTATGCATCATTTAAATTAGGTGGAAGAATGCAAAAGGCATCAGTGAACAAGTCATTGAAAAAAGAAGATGAAGACCGTAAGGAATTGTTGTCCATTTCTAATTGTCGAGACACAAACGGAAAACTCTTCTGGCTCGTTCATCGCTCAGACAAGGTTACTGTACCACCAGCTCAACCTGTTGACATAGATGAATTGAATGATGATTTGGACAAACTATTAAATTAGTGCTTATGGACGAGAAACTGAAATCAACAATAGATAAAATAGTACAACTGAGCAAACAAAATCCAGAGTTTGACGCAGAATTGCGGAAGAGGTTAGAAATAACCTCCTCCGCAAACGTTGTTTCATCCCGAATGTCAATTTGCGATGATGTTCATGCTATTCGTGAGACGCTAGAAATAAGAGCCAATAACAGCATTTCGTATGATTTTATATTGGCAAAAGGAAATCAAAGATTAAGAGACCAACTTCTCATTGATAATCTTCGCATGGAAAATGCCGCTTTGAACCTGAAGGAAAAAGAACTAGAACGTTTTTATTCCTTTTGCGCAAATGCGTTCTATCAAATAGAAAATGTCGTAAATTTCTATTTTTATGTAATGTTTCCAAATATTGATAATTTGTTGAGTTTTATAGAGAATGCGACAAATGTTGATGGAAAATATTCTTTCAAGCGTAATGCCAACAAAGAATATAAAAGCGTAAGTGATATTGAAATTACTTATAAACTAAATGCGATATGTACCACTCTTTTTCCAGATGACAAAAATATAAAAATTACATATTCACAGCTAAGGCAAGTACGAAACGAAGGAGCTCATCGCTGTATGGTAATCGTGAAAGAACACGATGAAAGCAATGCCTTATATAGGTTTTTCAAATACAATACATTTAATAGTATTAGAATTGTTTTAATCAAATTGGTAGGAACGATAAAACAAGAAATAGAAAATGTAGGTAAAATCATAAAAAAACGAGGAGTAATAGTAAATGTTTTGCCCTGTATAGCTTTTATAAAAGTAGAAGGAAAAAGCCTACAGGTTTCACTACAACAACTGAAGAATGTCTGTAACAAAACGGCAAATTCTCAAATAGAAATCATCTATAAGAATTCTTCGATTATAGATATAGTAGATATAAAGTGAGAATAATTCACATAGAAAACATGTATTATCGGTACCTCATGCAAAAACAATAGTACCGATTACATGTTAGTAATAGAAAATTACTTTACTGTTTCTTTCGCCCCAGGCATCTTCTTATACACGAATCCTTCACCACCGGGGAAGTAAGCTTCGAACACCGTGCTGAGGAATTGGGCAATGCTCTTACGTTTCTTGCCAATCTTGAAGAAAGCGGAACTGGCATACGCCATGAGGTCGGCTTGGCTGCACTTGGCATTGACAGCTATATTGACTTTAGGTATTACTATCTGGTCACGCTCGGCAAAGGCAATGGCACAGGCGTTTATGGCCTCTTGCTCTTCTTTGCTGAACACGCTCATCTTCGCTGCAAACCAATCAAGTGCTTCTTGTACTTTGTGCTGCAGATCTTCATCCACGGCTTGCGACATTGCTGCCGCACGTTCTTGCTCCAGCTTCTCTACCGTGTCTTCAAGCACCGCCACCTTTTTCTTCATGACATTGTACTTCACCATATTTGCCATGACGAAGCAATAGCAACACACAACGACGATGAACACAAGCACGGCTTGATAGCGTAGCTCGTCCACAATATTATTCAGCCCTGCAATATAATGGCTCATCATTGGCACTGCCATCAACGACAGCGCAGCACCGACATACATAAACCTAATCTTTGCCTTGTCGCTTATGGGAGATATGCCCACAAACAAGGCAAGGACGAGCGACAATGCGCAGAAGCAGAGTGCCAGTAATACTGTTCCCATATTCTATTCTGTTTTTTAATCTTTCAAACAAGCAAGCGGTATGACTTTGACTCCGTCTGGGCGTGTGTAAGCCATGCTGCCACCTGTCATGACAATCATCAAGTCGGGTTCGCGCAACGGCACCTGCTTTTCTGTCTCATTATGCACCTGAATGAGTCGTTTTATTTCCAAAAGATGTTTGGCTCCTTCTTCTATCTCACGGCTGCCAAGTTTGCACTCTATCAGAGCATAGCGTCCATCGTCAAGATGAAGCACCAAGTCGGCTTCCAGTCCGTAGCGGTCGCGATAGTATGACAGGCGGCTATCGTGAGAGGCTGAATACACCCTAAGATCTCGTGCGCACATTTGCTCAAAAATAAAGCCAAATGTCTTTAATTGAGTCATTAAGGATTCTGGTGACAGGTTGAGTAATGCGACTGCAACCGATGGATCACAGAACGCTCGTTTGGGTCTGCTTTGGATTGTTGTCTTGCTCCTTATGGAAGGGCACCAAGCCTCTATGTCCTGAATGACAAACAGTTTTTCCAATGCCTCGATGTAGCTTTCAAGCGTAGGCCTGGTACATTCTACATCATCAGAAGCAGTAACGTCTGCCAATATGGATGTGGTTTTCGCCAATGTAGAGATGTTGCGTGCGTATGATTTCATTATCAGGTGCGCCAACTTCTGATTTCTCTTTACTCTATCTATGCGTGATATGTCATTCTTATATACAGACTTTACATACTCTTTGGCAACAAGTAATTTTGACTTGTCGTCACCTAAATTCAATGTTGCTGGCCAACCTCCTCTGCATGCAGCAAATATGATTTCTTCCATTTTTAGTTCCGAGGTAGCGAAGATTTCTTCTTGAGGATTGTCGAACATCTCCATCAATGATACGCTGCCGTTAGATTCACCATATTCCCACAGGCTCATGGGCAGCATCTCCATCCGGGAAATACGCCCTGTTCCACTATGATGGATTTTACTGTCGTCAATAGCGTTAGACCCTGTCAATATGAATTGACCAGGCAGGGCACGCTCATCAACCTTTGTGCGCACTGCATCCCATAGCATTGGGGCATCTTGCCATTCATCTATCAAGCGAGGCACTTCCCCTTCTAATAAGAATGAGGGCTTGGTAATGGCTGTAGCCAAATATTCTTCACGATGGTCAGTATCTTGTAAACTAATAACACTATTGGCCAACTGCTTGGCAGTGGTGGTCTTGCCACACCATTTTGGTCCTTCAATGAGCACTGCTCCCATTGCTTTAAGATGCGCTTTAAGTCGCAAGTCAAAGACTCTATTTAGATATGCCATATTCGATTTTGTTTTATGCTGCAAAGGTACTCATTTTAATTTGATTACCAAACGTATTTTAAGTTTTTGATGTGTTTTATTTTAAGTTTTTGTTGTAATCCATTTGTAATTTTTGAGGTATTTCATTTGCAGTTTTTGGGGCGTTTTATCATGTGTTTTTGTGGTAAAGCACTACCTTTTAATAAGGTAGGCTGCACCTCGGAAATAAAAATAAATGTGATTTATTTTTGTATTTCTCTCGGTTTGCACTACCTTTGCAGCAGTTGAGTGCGTGTTTGCTTATCGTTGCTTATTTCCATAATTGCAGCACATTTGCAGCACGTTCACGCAGATGGCTTGTTTTAATAACGGTTTGCATTTCGAGGAGGTGAAGTTTCTCTGCTTTCATAATCACACCGTCATTGGCATTAGCCATAGCCACAATGGGTACAGCTAACGTTTTCGGTTTATTCCTCCTCGCTCCAATCACCGATGTTTTGTCTCATCGGTGCCTTGGCGCCACCCCATGATCCGTTGGTGCTTTCTGAGCTGTTAAAATCTATTTTGTTTTCGCTGGTATCGTATTTTGGGCCGCCGGAACCTGCCAGAATTGTGGTGCTTTCCATGTCAAATTCGATTATTTTAGGTGCAATGTATTTGTTTTTTCTTATGGTTTTGTTCATTGTTGTTTGTATTTCTGATTTGGTTTTAGTTTGTTTATGTATGCAAAATTAGTGGTATTCAGTTGAATATACAAGTAAAAACGAATGTTTGTGGATGTTGAGTACTATGAATTGTGGGGTTTTACAACTAACTTTTGTGGCAGTTTGTGATTAACTTTAAGTTTTATTCTGAACAAGAAACAACAATAAGGCGTACAACCTTAATCATTACGATTTTGGTTGTACGCCTTTTTCGGTTGTCATTGAATTTGTTTATTTCGCTGCTTTTGTGTTTTTAACGAACCACCACTTTCTTTCCGTTGACAATGTAGATGCCTTTAGAGGTTGGAGTGGTTATGCTGCGGCCTTGCAGGTCGTACCATACTGGTATGGAAGCGTCATCGTATTTGATGCTTTCAATGCCAGTCGGGTCTACATAGTTGTGCTTGCTGTAGTAATAGTGGCACACGTTGCGATAGCCGTCGGCTGCTGTCTCAACACTCTCAAGCAGATAGTCGGTGCCGGGGAGATACTCGTAGGTTATGTTGCCACCCTTGCTGTAGGTTTCCTCAACCAGTCGGTCGTCGTCGTCAAGACGGTATGTTATTGTACTTACTATGGTCTGATTGCCGTTGTAGATGTCGGCAACGATATTGCCATCCTTGTCATACACCCTTCGGGCTTCTGTCGGTCCCCCCATGGGTTCCCAATCGCCCTTGTCAGTGTTCCAATTATAGTACCACATTTCGACACAGCCATTATCTTCATCATCGTCATCTTCTATTTCGAGAGGCATCAACGGGTCGGTATAGTTATATTGCGGATTAGCAGGAACGGATGCGTTGCTTACGAGAGTCTGTTCATAATGACCGTATGTTACAACGCCATCTGACACAACGTAGTTTCCATGAGTATTCCATACGCCATCATTGTTTTCTATAGAATGATAGCCGTCGGTCATATCATCGATAAACTTCGGCGCTTTAGCTGCACGCGTTGCGAGTCCCTTTCTGGCTCTTGCTTTGCTCCAATCTACCTTGGTCCACGGACCATTCCAGCTGTCGCCATCATATTCTGCCTCGCCGGTCCAAACACCTTTCTTGTTATACAAGTATTCAATCTTGGTGAAGTCGTTTTCACTGATGCTATGGTCAATCTTCCATGCAATATGTCCATCGGCGTTATATCCTACTCGTGCCTCGCCGTAGTCGGTCACAGTTGACGTGTCGTGGTTGTCGGGGTCAGACTGTATAGAAGTCTCCGTCCATGTGCCTCCAATGAGTTGTCCGTTGGCGTTCCACTCGTATGTACTCTCACCCTTATCACCATCCTCGGCATAATAGTAAGAAGAGGTTGCTATACGTCCAAACTGCATAAACTCGTCCTCCGGATATATCTGACCGCCACCGTTTAATGCTTCAATAGCTTCGCGCAGCGACAGCTTCTTTGCGTAGTCGTCGGCGTAAGTGTATTCATTTTTATATGATATTTCCGATGATGATTCGTTGTATTCGATGACGGATAGCAGGCGACCGCTATTGTCCCATGCGAAAGTAGAAGTGTGCTCGCTTGTTACCTCGCCATTCTTGCTATAGTAGCGCATCGTTTCCTGTACGGGGCGGGTGCCGTCAGCGTTGAGTTTGTATTCATGTTCGGACGATTTCCACATTTCTCTCTCTATGCTTCCTACCGTGATTTGCAGAAACCCTTCGCAGCCGTATTCCCGTGCGTACAGTTTGTCGTTTTCTGTTTGCCATACTACCTTACGGAATTCCTCAACATACAGCTCGTTTATATCCATCGTGGTTTGGTCGGAACCATTTGTTTCTGCCGTAAGATCATACAAAAGTCGGCTTTCCCTGATGCTATTGTAGTTTGCATTGTCGGCGTATTTGTCTACCGGTCCGGAGTATTCTCTCTTCTTATAGCCGCTTATGTACTCCTTCTTGCTGTCGATGTCGTATCCATAATTGATTTTCTCCACGCGGTTGCCCCACTGGTCGTAGGCGTATGCCTCACTTAGGTGAGTGGTTCCGTCGACGTATTTCTGATAGTGGCGCTCCCATGTCGTGTTGCCGATTACTTCCACTTCGGCTTTGTTCTTGGCAGAGGTCTTGTTGCCAGCCTTGTCCACGTTGTAGGCAGTTCGGGCTGTACACTGTCCGTCGGCGTCGAACACGTACTCCTGGCGATACGAGTTGTCGGTGTCGAGCACCCACTGTCCCGCCTCTTTGTTGTATTCCATGACCGACGTGATATATCCATACTCGTTGTATTGGTATTCCTTCTTGCGCGTGTCGCTTTCCACTCTGTCAAGCAGCGTAAGCTCGGTGGAAGGCTTTACAGCCTTGATTTTTCTGATAGGCACATTGTTTTGTGCCACCGCAGGAGCAGCCTGCAGAAGCATTGCCGAGGCAATAGCAAATAATAGGGTAGAACTTCTCATATTATATGTTTATTAAGTTTTGACAAATACAAATCCTTCTGTAGCCGGACGACAACCCTCACAGTATTCCCATACGATAAACGGTTCCGATGAGCTGTGCGATATTTCGCGATTTTGTTTTCTTGAGCAGTTGTCGGCGATGATACTCCACGGTATGTGGAGATATGAACAACTTTTCCGAAATCTCTTTGCTGCTAAGTCCTATGGCGAGCAGACTTAATATCTCCTTTTCGCGTGTGGTGATACTGTCCTTTATATCGGTATTCATGTAGCTGGTATTTGATAATGAGTACGCTGTTTGGTTACAAAGGTATAGAAAAATAATAGTAAATATATTCCTTTTAATACAGTAACCCCCTACCAAAAACTAAGAACTATTGTTTTTGGTAGGGGGTCAGCTATGGTTTTCCGTAGTCAGCCGAGCCGCTGTCCGACCGACATAAAACACTTTATAGCTATCCGGCATCAGATGTTTGCCTTCAAGCCCAATTCAGTTGCCCGGCTTATCATTTCGGCAGCGTTGGCAACATTGAGTTTCTGCATGATACGACGGCGGTGGAACTCAACGGTATTGGCACTGATGCCAAGCCTTGAAGCCATGTCAGCAGCCGAAAGTCCCATTGCCGTGAGACTGACGACCTGCTTCTCGCGGTCGGACAGACGGTCTGGATGGCGCTTCAATGAATTGAGCAGCCGGAAGAAGGTTGGACTATAGTAGCCCTTGCCGTCACAAAGACTCTTAACGGCCATAAGTAGTTCCGCAGCGTTGTCGCTCTTCATCACCACCGCCTCGGTGTCCATATCGGCTATCTCGCCTACCGACCAGGGTTCTTCGTGCATGGTATATACCACCACTTGTGTGGCTGGTTGTACGTCGCGAACGTGCTCTATGAGCATGGATCCGCTTTCGCCGTTGAGGTCGAGATCGGTTATAAGTATGTCTACTTTATGTCGGTTGAGCATCTGTTCTGCCTCTTTAAGTCCTGCGGCATCCACGATACGGGCTTCGGCAAACGACGAAGCCATTAGGGCGTGTATACCCTTCAGCACTATGGGGTGGTCGTCGACGATGAGTATTGTCATTGTTTTCAATTGGTAAAGGTGTGATTATATGGTGGCGAGTCGGTAAGTCAGCGTCAGCCTATGGCGCATATCTGCCTCACTTACGGTCAGCTTTGCACCGATGCGGTCAGCTCGTTTCTGCAGCGTCTGCTGTCCTATGCCATGGTCGGAAGTGTGCCTGCCGTCTGCCGAACGGGTGCCTATGCCGTTGGCAACGCATACGCATAGGTTGCCGTCGTTGGCAGTCAGCGATATGTCTATGGTGCTGTGGTCGCCGTATTTCATAGCATTGGCTGTCGACTCCTGAATAATGCGGTATATCTCGTAAGCCACTTGTTGCGGCAGACTGCTCCAATCGAACGCAGTGTCTATCTTGAGCGAGATGTCGCGGCCACCGTTCTTGTTGATGGCGGCTACATACGAGCGCACCACAGCGTCGAGTGTGACCGTGGCGAAAGATGGAGGCATAAGCTCGTGCGATAACTGGCGCACGTTGCGCCATACGTCATCGAGATACTGCTCGGCATGAATGCTGTCTGTAGCAAGCATCAGTTTGGTGGCGAGGATGTCGTTGCACACTCCGTCGTGCAGATCCTTGGCTATGCGCTCACGCTCGCTCTCGAGCCCGTCGATGTAGCTCTGCTTCTCGTGCAACAACGCCTGCTGTGCAGCGATGCGTCTGCGATAGAGCATAATGCCTACCACTCCCAGCAGTAGCACTACCGCCACCACAAGCCACAGCACCTGATTGGCTTTCTCGGCAGTCTCGCGTTTGGATTCAGCCAGAGCCGTCTCCGTTTCCAGAGTCTTGTATTTCACCGTGAATTCGCTCATGCTTTTCTCAATATCGCTTTGCTTTACAGAGTCGAGTACGGCATAGGCACGGTTCATGAACGCGAGCGCTTCAGCGTTGCGATTCATGTTTTCGAGACACAGGGCTTTCATGCGCAGCATCTTGTCTAACGGCATTGCCTGGTTATGTGTGCCGCTGGCGATGATGCTGTCCACAAGTGCGAGTTGCTCGGCGTATCTATGCTGCTTGCCAAGAAGATTGGCTTTGACCTCAAGAATGCCCAAAACTCCGTTACTGCTGGCAGCCATTCCGTCCATTACACGGTCGGCATATTGCATGTATTGCGCCACAGATTGATAGTCGCCCAATACGCTGTACGACTTCAGAATGATAGAAAGGAACTTCAGCGTGAGCACGTTATAGCCTACGCTCTTCACCTCTTGCCAGCACGGCAGCATAGCTTCGAGTGCCATACGATGGCGGTTCTGCCTCAGATATATACCTCCGATGTTGGCACGTGCCGACAATCGCTGTATGGTGTCGTTGGCTGCGAGGGCTGCCTTTTCGGTCTTTTCGGCATAGTGAAGAGCCTCTGCAAAGCGGTTGCTTTCGGAGTATAACACCGTGACACAGTTGTTCAGATATATCTCATATTCGGCATTGTGCTCTGCAAGCGCCATCTGTATGCCTTCCTTATACTGCACCAAAGCCGAGTCGGTCTTGCCAAGCCTGCGGTAGGCTATGCCCATAGTGCCACGCAGATTGAGCATAGCGTCTAAGTCATGTAGCCTCTCTGCCAGACGGTAAGCGCCCTGAGCCACGCCGACGGCATCCGCCATGCGCCCCATGTCGACAAGCGTCACTGCCTTCTCACTCAAAAGCCAGCATCGGGTAGTGTCAGCCGGGTGCATCCGTAGGGCACTGTCTGCCAGAGCCAATGCTCCATGTTTGTCGCCTCCTGCGTTGAGCTCGGCTACACGTTCGAGCATGGAGTAAGCGTGGTCGGTCGCTGAATTGTGTTTGGTTCTGTTGCATGCAAGCATCAGAAGCGCAAGCAGTAATAGTAGAATTTTTCTCATTTGAGTGGGTTTAGGTATGAATCTCTGATGCAAAGGTAGCGATAATGTTCTAAATATTTACACTATTCTGATGATGAATCAATGTTTGTGGATGTTGAGTACTATGAATTGTAGGTTTTTGCAACTAACTTTTGTGGCACTTTGTGATTAACTTTATGGCTAACTTTGTCCGTATATTATAAATTTGTGTTAACTTTGACGGAAAATACAAATGTTGACGAAGAAATAATATTGTTTTATATGGAACTGTGTTATAATGGTGCAACTCTTTTAATATTATGAATGTGTGACTTTACACAACTTATATATACAACCTATAAATACAACTTATAGATACAACCTATAAATATAACTTATAAACATATGAAGAATGTAATGCTGATTATTTCGATGCTCTTGGTTTGCATCGGCGTAGGTGCGCAGACAGCGAAGAACGTGGGCAAAGCGGGAACAACCATCAAGACAGCGAAGAACGTGGGCAAAGTAACGACTGTGAAGGCAGAGGAGCGACCGGAGGTGCTCATTGAGACGACGATGGGCAATATTCGGGTGGCGCTGTATAACGAGACGCCGCTGCATCGCGACAACTTTCTTAAGCTCATACGCGAGTATCACTACTACGACTCGCTGCTGTTCCACCGTGTCATACCCGACTTCATGATTCAGGCTGGCGACCCGTACAGCAAGAACGCTCCGAAGGGAGCGGTGCTCGGCGACCACTCGCTCGACTATACCATTCCGGCGGAGATTCGTTTGCCGCAGATTTACCACAAGCGTGGCGCTCTGGCGGCAGCACGCGAGCCGGATATGGTGAACCCGAAACGCGAGTCGAGCAGTTCGCAGTTCTACATCGTCTACGGACGCAAGCAGGACGAGCGCGGACTGCAGCGCGGACGCGACAATCTGCGTCAGCTTTTCGGCGACAGCATACAGATGACCGACGAGATGCGCGAGGCGTATACCACCGTCGGCGGCACGCCGCACCTCGACGGCGGCTACACGGTGTTCGGCGAGGTGCTCGACGGCATGGATGTGGTAGACCGCATACAGCGTGTGCAGCGCGACGCCAACGACCGTCCGCTTGAGGATGTGCGTATCGTAAAAGCCACTATTCTGAAGGACCTGCCGGGCATGGAGAAGAAGCCGAAGAAGGTAATGAAGCGTGTGGCGAAGAAGCCGGTTAAAAGAAAGTAATGACGAAATGTGACAAGATAACAAGATGCCATACCGCAATAACAAACCGATATGATTACACGATGCTATCTCGAAATAACTAATGTGTGCAACCTCAACTGTGTGTTCTGCCCGAAGACCGAGAGGGCGAAGCACACGCTGACGTTGGACGAATTTGACGCTTTGACCTCGCGACTCGAGGGCGAGGTGAAGTTCCTCTATTTCCATCTGATGGGCGAACCGTTCCTCCATCCGCTGCTGCCGCAGTTTGTGCTGATGGCTCGCCGCAAGGGTTTCGTGCCCGTTATCACCACCAACGGCACTCTGCTCTCGCGACGCCCAGACCTTTTGGACGCTCTGCCTCATAAGATTCAGATTTCGCTCCACTCGCACGAGGGCAACGCCAAGGAGAATCTTGCCGGGTATGTAGACGAGGTGATGGCTTTCTCGCAGGAGGCTGCGCGCCGCGGCTGTGTCGTTGTGCTGCGCCTATGGAACGAGGGCGGACACAACAGCCAGAACGCGGAGATTCTCGACCTGATTGCGCAACGCCAGCCGCGTCCTTGGACGGAACGCCACGACGGATGGCGACTTGCCGAAAACCTCTTTGTCGAGAACGACAATATGTTCGAATGGCCCGATCTTCAGAACGCCACTTACGACGAGCAGGAGGTGTTCTGCTACGCCTTGCGCAATCAGATTGGCGTGCTCGTCGATGGTAACGTTGTGCCGTGCTGTCTCGACCATAACGGCGACATCGCGCTTGGCAATCTGTTCAGTCATAGCCTCGCCGATATACTTGCCTCGCCAAGAGCACGTGCCCTCTACGACGGCTTCACCAGTCATACCGCCGTAGAGCCACTCTGCCAGCGCTGCGGCTATTCGGCTGTGTCCAAAAGGTTCAGAAAGTAGAAGTTGCAGGTTATGTTTTGTAACAAACACTAATTTTACTCTATAGATTATTAGAAAGTCCGATCGGATTGCGTTCGCCGTCCAATCGGATTGCGTTCGCCGTCCAATCGGATTGCGTCCGCCGTCCAATCGGATTGCGTCCGCCGTCCAATCGGATTGCGTCCGCCGTCCGATCAGATTGCGTCCGCCATCTATTCGTATAAATATAGAATGTACACACTTAGCACCAAGTCGTATAGTAATACGTATTGTTGGTTGCTGCGGAGGCCGGAGACCTCCGCTACGGTTTTTTGTTTGTACCGACAGTTTATCTTCTACTGCTTATTGTTGTCGATTTGCCCTTTTTTGCCTTCGCGTCGAATCTGTATCTGAAGCTCAGATTCAGATAGTGGTGAATATAGTTTGTGGAGTACTCCTGGCGTTGGAAGGTTGAGTATTCGCTTTCGTACCAGATGTCCTTATTGAAGATGTCGTCGGCAAACAGGCTCAGCATACACTTGTTCTTGCAGAAGCTCCAGCTGACAGACGCCATCGACTTGAGCTTGTGTCCGTTCATAGCCGATGTGGCGTAGCCCGAACAATAGTCGTCAGACAGCTGCACGAACACCTCGAACGGAGCGAGGTGCAGGTTGGCGCTTATGCCCACGCTGTTGAACAGCGGCGTGGTGTTGTACGAAGCATCGTCGTAGCGGTAGCGGTTGCTCTCCAGACGGTCGAAGAGCGTGAGCTGCAATTTCTCGGTCTCGTACGAGAACTCGAAATCGTTGTTTATGCCCAGTCGCTTCTGCTTGTTCAGTTCGGGCTGAGCGTCGGCGGCGTTGTTGTCGACGATGGTGAGGAAGCCGTACGACTTCGCCGTCTCCAGCGCGAACTTGTTCATCAGTCGGAAGTAGAAGCCGATGCCCTGGTCGTAGTTGAATGCGAACTTCCACATGTCGCCGCCCTTCACGTTCATCGGTTTAGACGTGTAGACGCCGGTAGCCGAGTTGTAGCTGTAGAGCGTAGCCTCGGGGTTGATGTCCTTGTTGTACGAAGCGGTAAAGCCCAGCACAATCTGCTTGCGCAGCCACATGCGGTGGTAGTTGTACGTAGTGGTATGACTGTGCGAGTTGCGCAGCAGCGGGTTGCCCATGTATATATGCAGCGGGTCGATGGTGTTGCGGTAGCCGAGCGTGCTAACGAGGTCGGGCACGGAGGTGTTGTATGCGAAGGCGATGTCCATGTTGCGCACGCGGCTCATCTTCCACTTCAGGAAGATAGACGGCTCGTACGTGTTGCTTGTGCGCACGGCTGTGGTGTCGAGCGGTCCGTAGTGATAGTCGACCTTCTCGCGACTGTAGTTCCATTTGAACATCGGCATAATCATCAGCGCCTTCACCGGCGTGATGGTCGATTTCACGGTCAGCTCGTTCGTCCATTTGTGTGTCAGTCTGCGTGTGGTGTTCGCCGGGTCGGCAGTTGTCGGCGTGCCATTAGCCACGTTCTGCTCGTCGGTGTCGCTGAAGAAGTTGCGTGCGATGCGTGTGCGGCTTAATCTCACGTTGTCGAAGACGTTGAAGTAAACCTTCTTGCCGAACCAGTATTCGAACGAAGCGCCGAACTGCGTATTCAGATTGTGTTCGCTGCGGTCGTAGAACTGCCACAGCTTCTCGTTGCGCTGTTCGCGCAGATACTCCACGTCGTGGTTGGTGTGCGTGTCCTCGTTCGTTCCGCTCAGGTTGGTGTAGCCACCCAGCATGAACGAACCCTTCTTTCCGATGAAGTGCTGCCAGATGTACGAGATGTTGAGTCCGCGTTGCTGCAGTTCGGTCGACTCGTACTCGCTGTCGCGTGTGATGAGTCGGTCGTAGAGCGCGTCGCCGGGCTTTGCGTCGAGCGCCTCCTTCAGCGAGTGATAGGCAAACTGGCCGGGCTGGTAGCCGTACGAAGCCGATCGCTCCTCGTACGATTTGCGAGACTTCTCGTATGAGGCTTTCACCTTCACGTCGATGGTGTTGGCAGAGTCGGTGTAGGCGAAGAGCTTCGCCTCCAGCTGCGGCTTGAGGTTGTGCTTGTAGCGGTAGGTGTCTTTTACGCCGAACGTGTGCTCCTGGTTCGGGAAGAACGTCTCGGTCGATGCCTTTCCGCTGTTCCATCCGTCGCTGTGTCCCATGTTGGCACTTATGTTGAAGCGGTTGCTTGTGTATTGCTGTGTGCCCTTTGTCTGCCAGTTGTGCTGATAGTTGTACGATCCGTACTGGCTCTTGCCGTCGCCGTCGATGTTGCGGTTCATGGAAGAGCCAATCGTCTTGTCTACGTAGCGGTTGGCGTTGTTAGCCTGGGCGTATATCATGTGCGGGTCTTGGTCGCTCAGTCGGCTTGCGGTGATAGCTGCGCTGTAGCGCTTCTTGGTCTGATACTGAGCCTCGATGTCGCCGTACCACTTGTCGAGGAAGCCCGGCTTCACCTGTATGTCGAGCACATGGTCTTCATCGCCATCGTCGTTGCCCGTGTGGCGTGCCAGCTCCGACTTGCGGTCGTACACCTTCAGTTTGTCAGCCACGTCAGCAGGCAGCTGTTCTAAGATTTGGTCGCCGCCGAACATGTCCTTGCCGTTCATCATCAGGCGTATGGGCTTGTCGTTCCAGTATAGCTTGCCGTCGCGACGCTGCACGCCCGGCAGTTTCTTGATAAGCTCGTCGAGGCGCGCGCCCTCTTTCAGCTTGAACGCCTCGGGGTTGAACACGATGGTGTCGCCACTCATGGTGATGCGCGGCACCTTCGCCTTCACCTCCACCTCCTGCAGCATGAGCGCCGTAGGCTGCAGCCTGATGGTGCCCAGGTCGGTGGTGTCTTTCACCTCGGGTCCGTACGCATAGTCCACCTTGCGCGAGTTCTTGTAGCCGATCATGCTGAACGTGAACATGATGCGACCCTCCCAGCCGCTGTCGAGCATGAAACAGCCCGTACTGTCGGTCTCCGCTGAGTTCTGCATCGACCATCCCGGCTGCGGGTTTATCTCGCTGCGCACCGTTGCTCCGATGAGAATCTCGCCCGTCTCGGCGTTCACAATCTTTCCCTTGAACGTGTCGGCAGTACATACGGCGGTCTGCATGAGGCAGAGCAGCATGGCGACAAAAAGTTTCTTAATTACATTTTCCATAAGCTGGATGTTTTGGGTTTTGTTTGTGCAAGTATCTTTATCCTTTTATATGGAAGTTTTAGCTTGACAAACGTTTGTTAGACATACTTGTGGTTAAGATGGTGCAAAGATAAGTAATATATTCCTATCGGCGTGGTTCCTCTATAACATTTTTTTGATGAAAGTATAAGGGGTGAACTTGTCTCAAGTTGCATTTGCTTGCTTCAAGGAGCCTTTTAGGGGGTGCACTTGTCTCAAGTGCACCAACGTAGCAGATGGTGTCCTTAGCGTTGTTTGCGTAGGTAGTGCTATGCTGGGGCGCCGCTTGCTCGGTTGGTGCACTTGAGACAAGTGCACCCCCTGAAGTTACTTGCGGGCGTCGAGGAGCAACTCCGTTTTGCCCTCGTCCACGAGCTTGATGATAAGCTCGCCGAAGAGCGTGTTCTGCCATGCGAACCACTCGCGCGTGAACTTGCTCGCATCGTTGACGTTGAACGACTCGTGGATGAAGCCCGTGCCGGCGTCGGTGCGCTGCAGCATGCGCAGACACTCGGCTATCTCGGCGTCGTCGGTGCTCGTGAAGGCGCGCATCATTATAGACATAGGCCACGCCATGTCGTAGCCCACGTGCGGACCGCCGATGCCTTCGCCCGCCTTGCCGCGGAAGAAGTAAGGGTTGTCTTCGCTCCAGACGAAGCGGCGCGTGTTCTGATATACGGGGTCGTTAACGTCGATGTCGCCCAGATAGGGCAGGGAGAGAAGCGACGGCACGTTGGCGTCATCCATGAGGAAGCGGTTGCCGAAACCGTCCACCTCGTAGGCGTATATCTTGCCGTACTTCGGATGGTCGACCACGGCGTACTCTTTCAGTGCCGCACTCACCTCGTCGGCAAGCGCTGTGCAGTTGTCGGCAAGCGCCGTGTCGGCGTTTACCTTACGCAGAATCTCAGCCGCCTTGCGCAGCGAGCTGACCGCCATGAAGTTAGACGGCACGAGGAAGAGGAACGTCGTGGCGTCATCAGACGGGCGGAAGACAGAGGCGATGAGGCCGCATGGCTTCACGGGGTTGCCCCAGCCGTGGTTGCAGACCGTGTCGAGCTGGTCCTCCGTCTCGCGCTGGAAGCGGTAAGAGCCGAGGCCCTGCTTGCGCTGCTGCTCGCGGAACACGCGCAGTATGTTGCGCACCGCCTGCAGCCACTCGTCGCCGAACACCGACGCGTCGCCCGTCACCTGCCAGTAGTGGTAGGCGAGGCGTATGGGGTAGCAGAGCGAGTCGATCTCGTACTTGCGTTCGTGCAGCTCGGGCTTCATGTCGGTCATATCGTTAGCCCACATGCCGTTCGGCTCGGGCTCGCGGTTGAACGCGTTGGCGTAGGGGTCGATGTTGATGCACTTCAGCTGGCGGCGTATCACACCGCGCAGCATCTTCTGCAACTTGCGGTCGCCCTTGGCAAGCTGTACGTAGGGCCACACCTGCGCTGCCGAGTCGCGCAGCCACATGGCGTGTATGTCGCCCGTGTAGACGAAGGTGTCTTCCTTGCCGTCCTCGGCATCGATGAAGTGGACGGTGGTGTCGAGCGTGTTCGGGAAGCAGTTCTCGAACATCCACGCTAAGTAGGCGTTCTCCTTGATGCGCTTCTTTATCTCGCGAATCTTCTTCTCCACGGCGTCCGACACAAAAAGACGCTCGGCAGGAGCAGGGCGCTTTGTGGTGAGGGTGGATGTTGAGATGGTGAGATGTTGAGATGGTGAGATTTGATGTTGAGATGGTGAGATTTGATGTTGTGATGGTGAGGTGTTGAGGTGTTGAGATGGTGAGGTGTTGATGGGGTGGGATGGCGAATCGTTCGCCGCAACACCATTGCTTGCGACAAGGCAGAGCGCAAGGAAGGCGCCCGAAAAAATAGTTGTATGAGGTCTCATATTCATCGTTGTTGTTTAGATTTACAAGCAAAAGTATTAATTATTAATCAAAACAGCAAATTTGTGTAAGATTTTCCGTAACTTTGTACTGGTAAATAAGATACGAAAGGATAATAAGAAGATGAACATTTCAGATATACTCACCTCAGGTGGTGGCGAGAAGCACTTCTCGTTCGAGGTGTTACCACCGTTGAAAGGCACAGGAACAGAGCGTCTGTTCTCCACAATAGAGAAGTTTCGCGATTTCGATCCGGCATACATCAATATCACCACCCATCACAGCGAGTACGTATACCGCGAACTCGAGAACGGACAGTATGAGCGCCTTCGCGTGCGCCGCCGTCCTGGTACGGTAGCCATCGCTGCCGCCATACAGAACAAGTTCGGCGTGCCCGTCATACCGCACATCATCTGCAGCGGCGCCACAGCAGAGGCGATAGAGTACGAGCTGATAGACCTGCAGTTTCTGGGCATAGAGAACGTACTGCTGCTGCGCGGCGACAAGGCGCGCGACGACAGTCAGTTTGTGCCCACGCCCGGCGGACACGCTCACACCACCGACCTCATCGAGCAGGTGAACCGCTTCAACGAGGGCTTCTTCAACGACGGCACGCCGATAAAGAACCCCGGCAAGAAGTTCCACTACGGCGTGGCGTGCTACCCCGAGAAGCACGAGGAGGCGCTGAACATGGAGATGGACCTGAAGTATCTGAAGATGAAGCAAGACATGGGTGCCGACTACGCCGTGACGCAGCTCTTCTACGACAACCGGAAATACTTCCGCTTCGTGGAGAAAGCGCGCGAGATGGGCATCACCATACCAATCGTACCTGGCATCAAGCCGCTTGCAAAGCTCTCGCAGCTGACGGTAGTGCCGCGCGTGTTCCGTTGCGACTTCCCGCAGGAGCTCGCCGTGGAGGCGCTGAAGTGCAAGACCGACGACGACGCCCGCCAACTCGGCATAGAGTGGTCGACCGAACAGTGCCGACAGCTCTACAAGGCCGGAGTGAACAACATACATTTCTACACCGTCTCAGCTGTCGACTCCGTAAGAGAAGTGGCAAGGAGGCTGTTGTAATTCAAAAATCGCAATAGCGCAAATGACATTCGAAGAAGTAATAGGTCAGGACGAGGCGAAACAGTCGCTCGTCAAACTCATAGAGGAGCACCGAGTGCCCCATGCAATGCTGTTCTGCGGTCCGATGGGCTGCGGCAAGAAAGCGCTTGCCCTTGCGTTTGCGTCGCGGCTGTTAGGCGACAGTCAGCTGCTGCGCCAGTGGCAACACCCCGACCTCCACTTCAGCTTCCCCACCATAAAGAAGCCCACGATGGGTTCCGACCACCAGCCCGTGAGCGACGACTACGCTCAGGAATGGCGCCAACTGCTCGGCGACGGAGCCTACTTCAGCATAGAGCAATGGATGGAGGCGATGGGCGCCGAGAACCAGCAAGCCATCATCACCGGAGCTGAGAGCGACCGACTCTCGCGCCGACTGAGCATGAAGGCGTCGCAGGGCGGATACAAGGTGTGCGTTATGTGGCTGCCCGAGCGCATGAATGTCACCTCGGCTAACAAGATACTCAAACTGCTTGAGGAACCGCCGCAGCAGACCGTCTTCATCCTCGTGAGCGAGGAACCAGAGAAACTGCTCGAAACCATACGCAGCCGCACACAGCGCTTCGACTTCAAGCGCATCAGCGACGAAGCCATAGAGCAGGCGCTCATCGCGCGACGCGGTATCGACGCCGACACAGCGCACCGCATAGCACGCATCGCCAACGGATCGTGGACCGCAGCGCTCGACTCGCTACGCGCCGGCAACGAGGCAAGCATGTTCTTCGACCTCTTCGCCATGCTCATGCGCTACGCTTACAGCAAGCACGTGAAGGAACTGAAGAAGTGGAGCGAGAGCGTGGCTGCATTCGGACGCGAGAAGCAGAAACGCATGCTCATCTACTTCAACCGAATGGTGCGCGAGAGCTTCATGCACAACTTCCATAACCCGGAACTCAACTACATGACGGCGCAGGAAGAACAGTTCTGCACACGCTTTGCACCGTTCATCAACGAACGCAACGTCATAGAGCTGAACGAACTCTTCGAGCACTCACTACGCGACATATCACAGAACGCCAACGCAAAGATGGTGTTCTTCGACATAGCATTACAAACAATTATACTCATAACACGTAAAAAACAAGCATAAATCGTAATGAAAGATTTCAAAGATATGCAATTCAAGATAACGCGTGACACCGATCGCGGATTGCACCACTACGCTTGCGGACGACAGAACATGCAGCTCAACACATACGACTGGCTGTACGACGTGCCGGGCAACGACGAGGACACAGACCTCGTGGAGGTGCAGTTCAAGAACACGCGCAAGGGTTACTACCACAACGTCAACCACATCGACCTGCACAAGGGCGACATCGTGGCGGTTGAGGCAAGTCCGGGTCATGACATCGGTACGGTTACGCTCACCGGACGCCTGGTGAAGCTGCAGCTGAAGAAAGCCAACCTCAAGTCGGCTGATGACATAAAGCGCGTATATCGCATTGCTAAACCCGTGGACATCGACAAATACTACGAGGCGAAAAGCCGCGAACACGGCACCATGATTCAGAGCCGACAGATAGCCAAGGACCTCGGCTTGCAGATGAAGATTGGCGACGTGGAGTATCAGGGCGACGGCAACAAGGCGATATTCTACTACATCGCCGACGAGCGTGTCGACTTCCGTCAGCTCATTAAGGTGCTTGCTGACACCTTCCACGTGCGCATCGAGATGAAGCAGATCGGAGCACGCCAGGAGGCAGGACGCATCGGCGGTACGGGCCCCTGCGGCAGAGAGCTCTGCTGCGCCACATGGATGAAGAACTTCGTGAGCGTCAGCACCAACGCCGCTCGCATTCAGGACATATCGCTCAATCCGCAGAAACTCGCCGGCATGTGCGCCAAACTGAAGTGCTGTCTCAACTACGAGGTGGACGACTATGTTGAGGCAAGTCGCAAGATGCCGTCGCGCGACGTCGTTCTGCAGACACTCGATAGCGACTACTACCTCTTCAAGTCGGACATTCTCGCTGGCACTGTGGTCTACTCTACGGACAAGGGCATTGCTGCCAACCTCGAGGAGATTACAGCCGAGCGCGCCCGTGCCATCATCGAGATGAACAAGCGTGGCGAAAAGCCCGAATCGCTCACCGAGGACGGCAAGGTAAGACAAGACTCGCGCCCTGCCGACCTGCTCGCAGACGCCGACATCAGTCGCTTCGACAAGACTCGCAAGCGCAAGAAGAAGCCTGCAAAGCGCCAAGGGGGCGCACCGAACAAACAGAATTCTCAAGGGGGTGCAGTTGTCTCAACTGCACCGAAAAACTCTCAAGGTGGCGCACCGAATAAACCGAATGGCGAGGGTCAGCGTCGCAACAACCAGCAGCGTCGCAACAACCGTCCTGGTGGTGCACCAACCGAGCAACCTCAGGGGGTGCACTTGTCTCAAGTGCACCAACCGAAGAATAACGCTAACAGCTCGGTCGGTGCAGCAGAGACTGCAGCACCCCCTAAGGTGCAACAGCCGAAGAATAACGCTAATAGCTCGGTCGGTGCAGCAGAGACTGCTGCACCCCCTAAGGTGCACCAACCGAAGAATAGCGGCAACGGTTCTGTAGGTGCAGCAGAGACTGCTGCACCCCCTAAAGGCGCTCATTAATTGTGGCTATGAAAAGAACAATAAGCTTTAGAATCGCTTCAATGACCCTTGTGATGTTCGCAATGCTCTTCGCAGCTTGCGACCATCGCACCGTCTACGACCGATATCAGAGCACCGCACTTGCAGGCTGGGAGAAGAACGACACGCTCTCGTTCGCCATTCCGCCTCTGAAGGACGCCGCTACGTACAGCGCCGTTCTCGGCGTGCGCACGACAGACGCCTATCCGTTCACGGCGATAACGCTGATTGTGGAGCAGGAGATAATGCCGGCGCACCGCCTTGTGACCGACACCGTATGCTGCAACCTCACCGACGAGCAGGGCAACATTCTGGGCGAGGGCATCAGCTACAGACAGTATCAGTTCGACATCTGCAAGCTGCAGCTACAGGAGGGCGACTCGCTGCACATCGTGGTGCGCCACGACATGAAGCGCGAGATACTGCCCGGCGTGGCTGACGTCGGTATACAGTTGAAGAAAGAATAGTCGGCACGCAAATGCCAATAGAATGGTCGGCATACTATTGCTGATAGAATAGAAAGAACGCCGCGAATGCAATAATATCACATTCGCGGCGTTATTATATATAATAAGGTGGAAACCTAAGCGTCATTTTCAGAACAACCAATCAATGAGAAAGTACATATATATATTATTAATGTGTATCGTGAGCCTCGCTGCCTCGGCGCAGGACCGCACCGTGCAGAACCGCCCATACACCGACTTGCGTCCGTTCCACTTCGGAGTAGTCGTGGGTATGCACGTGCAGGATATGGAGGTGCTGATGGCTGGTCCGCAGACCATAACCACGGAGGACGGCACGGAGGAGACACTCGTCACAGCCGACCAGAGCCGTTGGGACCCAGGCATCAATGTCGGAGTGCTCGGCGAACTGCGTCTGTCTACACATTTCCAGTTGCGCGTGGCGCCGATGATGTACTTCGGCACGCGCCACATCGTGTTTCACGACCTCAAGAAACTGAGCGAAAGCGGACAGCCCGACGAGAAGCGTCAGGACATGAAGACGGCGTACATCGCTGTGGCTGGCGACCTTATATTCTCGGCGCCCCGATTCAACAACCACCGCCCGTACCTCATGGCTGGTGTGTCGCCGATGATAAACCTTACGAGCAAGAGCACCGACGCGCTGAAGCTGAAGCGCACATCGCTCTCGCTGGAGTTCGGCGTAGGTTGCGACTTCTACCTGCCGTTCTTCAAGCTGCGCCCCGAGCTGAAGTTCGTCTACGGACTCGGCAATGCTCTCGATACCAATCATGCCAAGGAACTGCGCGACAAGAGTCTGCTCAAGTTCGCGCAGGGCGTGAAGGAAGTACGCACAAAAATGGTTGTGCTGAGCTTCTACTTCGAGTAAACTGGAAAATAAGGAATAAAAGCTGGAATCACGACTGAATTTAATGAACTAAAGCCGGTGTATCGGCTGTAAGATACGAAACAAAACCTGGAAGATAGGCTGGAAGATTTCTCGTTTTTAGGGAAATCTTCCAGCCTATATCGTTCTTATAATGTGCGGGTTATGACGATGCTGGAAGATATGGAGGATTTTTTAGCATATTTGATTCTTCCATAGCTTTAATATGTTTTGCTACGCCCTAAGCCTTGAGCATATTGCGCTTTGCGTCGATGCTGAGGAATATAAACAGCAGGATGGTGAAGCCCCAAAGCGACGATCCGCCGTAGCTGAAGAACGGCAGCGGGATACCGATAACCGGCGTTAAGCCCAGCACCATGCCCACGTTGATGAACACGTGGAATAGGAATACCGACGCCACGCAGTAGCCGTAGATGCGCCCGAAGACGAAAGGTTGTCGTTCGGCGAGTGCAAGCAGACGCAGAATGAGAATCAGGAACAGCAGCAACACGCCAGCCGAACCGATGAAGCCCTCCTCCTCGCCTACGGTGCAGAAGATGAAGTCGGTGTCTTGCTCGGGCACGAACTTCAGTTTGGTCTGTGTGCCGTTGAGAAATCCCTTGCCCTTCAGTCCGCCCGAACCGATGGCAATCTCGCTCTGGTGAACGTTGTATCCGGCGCCGGCAAGGTCTTCGTCGAGACCGAGCAGCACGTTGATGCGCACACGCTGATGAGGCTCCATCACGTTGTTAAGCACATAGTCGGCAGAGTAGAAGAACACCACCGAACCGACGGCAAACGCAAGGATAAAGAAGTATTGTGGTAGACGCGTGCGCAGTCCGTGATAGAGCAGGTAGAGGAACAGTGCTATGCACATGCCGAGCTGCACCCACGTTACGTCGAACGGAATGACGTACACGTCGAAGAGAATGGCTATAACGGTAAATGCTATGCTATAGCCAAGAATAGTATTGGTATGCTTGCGGTTGTGCACATAGTTGTACACCATGCCCGCAACGAATATCTGCACAAGTAGCAGCACGACGAACTTGCCCACAGATGTAGGCGTGTCGAAAAGCATAATGCCCTCGTACTTGATGCCCACAACGAAGTAGACCACCATCGCTACGCCCGTGAAGAGGATGCTGCCAGGCATCCCTTCGCGGTAGAACATGAGGAAGAAGGTGAGGTAGACCAGCGCCGAACCCGTCTCGCGCTGACCCACAATGCAGAGCATGGGCACGAACACTACGGCGCAAGCCGCAGCAAAGTCTTTCCAGCGCTGTATGTTGTAGCCGTAGGTGCTCATCAGTTTGGCGAGAGCCAGCGCCGTAGCGAACTTGCCGAACTCGGCAGGTTGCAGGCGGAGCGGTCCGATGACGAGCCACGAGTGCGAACCCTTGATGTCGTGAGGGTTGAAGATGGTGGCGAAAAGCAGTAAGAGCAGCACGCCGTATATGACGAACGAGAACGTGTCGAAGAAACGCGAGTCCATCATCAGAATGACGAATCCGAGGCATATACTTGTGCCTATCCACACAATCTGCATGCCCGAACGCGTGCCGAGCGACAACAAATCGTTGTCGCCGAAGGTGTAGCTGGCACCGCAGATGCTGAGCCATCCGAACAACATAAGTGCTATGTAAAGACCAATTGTCAGCCAGTCGACCTGCGACCAAATGCTTTGTGGCTTCTCGTTTATCATTGTTTTTTCTCTTTTACTCTTTTACTTTTATCTTTTTGCCCTGGAAATCGCGGACCATAGCCGATGCGTCGAGCCTGCATAGCGCTTGCCTGAGCCTCTGAAGCCGGCGAGAGCTTGCCCGTGAGATACTGTTCCATCATCAGTCCGCCGATAGGCACACCGAAGTCGGCACCCCATCCGCCGTTTTCAACGTATACGGCGATAGCAATCTTCGGTTCGTTCATCGGTGCGAAGCCCATGAACACCGAGTGGTCGCGACCGTGGTTCTGCGCCGTACCCGTCTTGCCGCACGCCTCGAACGGCAGGCGCCCCAGCGCTCTACACGTGCCCTTCAGTGCCGAAGAACGCATACCCGCGACAACGTAGTCGTACGCACGGCGCGACGCCTTGGTATAATGCTTGTGGGTGTAAGCCGTGTCGAGCGGTTCGCCCTGCACCTTGCGCACGACATGCGGACGATAGTAGTAGCCGCGGTTGGCGATGGTAGCGCCGAGGTTGGCAATCTGCAGCGGAGTGAGCGTCACCTCGCCCTGACCGATAGAGATAGAGATGATGGTGAGTCCGTTCCACGAGCCGCGATAGTTGCGGTCGTAGTAGTCGGCGTTCGGAATCATGCCGCGCTTCTCGCCCGGAAGGTCGATGCCCAATTTGTAGCCAAAGCCCATCGACACCATATAGTCGCGCCATATATTCATAGCGTTGTACGGATTCTTGTATTTGGAGCGGTTGCCTATCATGTAGTAGAGTCCCCAGCAGAAGTAGGAGTTGCACGAAGTGCTGATGGCGTCGACAAGAGCGATAGGAGCGGGGTGGGAATGGCAGCCGACGTGCAGACCGCGATAGTAGAAACCGCGGTTGCAAGGGAATGCGGTGCCTGGAGTGATAATGCCTTCGGTCATGTACGTCAGAGCCTGCGACGTCTTGAACGTAGAACCCGGCGGATACATACCCATTATAGAACGGTTGAGGAGCGGTTTCCAAGCGTCTTTGGCAAGAGCGCGGTGGTTCTTGGAGCGTGCGCGGCCAACCATGATGCGCGGGTCGTAGGTAGGAGCCGACACCATGCAGAGCACTTCGCCCGTGCGAGGGTCGAGAGCCACGATAGAACCTATCTTACCTTCCATAAGGCGTTCGCCCAAAGCCTGCAGTTTCTCGTCGATGGCGAGCGTAAGGTCTTTTCCGGCAACCGGCTTGCGGTCGTATTTGCCCTTCATATACTGCCCCTGGATGCGTCCGCGAGCATCGCGCAGCAATATCTGCACGCCCTTCTCGCCGCGCAACTGTTTCTCGTACGACTTCTCCACGCCGAGCTTGCCGATGTAGTCGCCCGGCTGGTAGTAGCTGTCTTCCTCAATGTCGTAGGGCGAGACCTCCGCAACGTCGCCGAGGATGTGCGCACCTACAGACGACTGATACTGGCGTATGCTGCGCTGCTGGACGTAGAAGCCCGGGAAACGGAATATCTTCTCCTGAAAGTAGCTGAACTCCTCAGAAGGAAGCTGACTCATGAACATCTGCTGCGTGAAGCGCGAGTAGCCTGGGTTCTTCGAGTAGTCCTTGATGTCGTTCATGCGCTTTATGAAATACTCTTTCGTGATGCCCAAAGCGCGGCAGAACTCAAGCGTGTCGATGCGTCCCTTCGCCTCGTTCATCACCACCATGACGTCGTACGCCGGCTGGTTGTACACGAGCAGACGTCCGTTGCGGTCGTAGATGGCTCCACGCGACGGATATTCAATCTTCTTGAGAAAGGCGTTCGAGTCGGCGTTCTTCTTGTAGTCGTCGCTCAGCAACTGCAGCGTAAAGAGCCGCACGATGTAGACAACGACAATTGCCGTTGCCACGAAAGCGATGACGTAGCGCCGTTTCTCGAGATTATAATTGCTCATTTCCTACTTCTAAAAAATACAAATACTACTTTCTTACTAACGTTTGCTTCTGAAGTTCTCTATCACCAATATGAGTATGATGGTGAGCAGGGCGCTGCCGCCGATGCTTGAGAGCCATTGAACCCAGTTGTAGAAGTTGAATGCTTCGAGCGAGAAGAACGCTAAGCAATAGATAACCACGAGGATGATGGTGTAGTTGGCGTATTTGCTTGAGCCGAATGTGAATGGTGACGGGCGCAGGTCTTCAGCACTGTCGCGCGGGGCAAACAGTTCGATGACGTAAGGCTGCAGAAAGCCCACGAGAGTCATTGCTGCGGCAGCCACGCCCGGAGTGTTCGAGAAGATGTCTACAAGAAGACCCATCGCGAAGCACCATAGCAGCGTTGCCCACTTCGACTCTCCGCGCTGTATGGTAAGTGCGAAGTAGACGTAGAGCAAAGGCGTAGCGCATCCGAAGACGCTGATGTGGTTGAGCAGCAGCGTCTGCACGAGGAGCAGCACAATGATGAATATTATGTTTCTGATGAAATTCAGGCTCATTTGATTTCTTCTATATATTTATTGGCGTGCCTTCAGAGAATCCTCCGCAGCACGCAGTAATTCGAGTTTCTTGTCCATCTCGCGGTCGTTGATGACGCTCACGTCGCGCAGACGTGCAAAGTCGGTAGACAGAGAGATGTTGAGACGATACGAGAGTCCGTTGTCGGAGTTGTACACATGCTTGATGCGTCCGACGATGATGCCCGGCGGGAATACCGACGAGTAGCCCGACGTAACGACGAAGTCGCCCAAACGGAAGTGAGCATGTCGCGGAATATCCTCTACGTAAGCCGACTCCGGCGAACCGCCATGCCAGCGCAGATAGCCGAAGAAGCCGCGTCCGCGTATGGTGCAGCTGATGTTCGACTGCTCGTTGAGCACCGGAATAATCACCGAGTAGTGCTCGTTGCAGAGATAGACGATGCCCACGATGCCCTGACCGCACACCACGCCCATATCCTTGCGCACGCCGTCGGCGCTGCCTTTGTCGATGGTGATGAAGTTGTTAGCCTTGTCGAGCGACGAGCTGACGACCTTTGCCGGAATGGTCTCATAGTCGCGCATAACGTTCTGTTGCAGTCGTTCGACGAGGGTAGTGTCCTTGTTTGTCTTCAGCACCTGCTCGCGCAGCATCTCTACTTCGCGTTCGAGGTAAATATTGCGGTCGGTGAGTTGTCGGTTCACTTCGGTAAGAGCGAAGTATTGCTTAACGGACGAGTCCCATTCGTACATCTTTCCCGCTACGGCATTGGCTGACGAGAACCACACGCTGCCCTGATAGCTGTTGTATTTGAACAGCAGAGTGAGGCTCACCACCTCCAGCAGGAGGAAGACGAACCAATGGTTGTGGCGTGAAAGAAAATCTAATAAGTTGCGCATAGTCGAAAAGTAAAAAAGTAAAAGAGTAAAAAAGTAAAAAGCAGAGGGCGTATCATCGTTCCAACTCTTTTTACTCTTTTACTTTTTTACCTTCTTACCTTTAAATGTTATTTATTGTTGAGAGCTTTTTACTCTTTTACTTTTTTACTCTTTTACTTTTAGCTTATCTCATAAGGAATGAGAAGCGGTCGATGTTCTTAAGAGCAACACCCGCACCGATAGCTACGCTGTGCAACGGATCTTCGGCGATGTGGAACGGGATGTTGATCTTCTCTTGCAAGCGCTTGTCGAGACCGCGCAGCAGAGCGCCGCCACCACTGAGGTAGATGCCATTCTTCACGATGTCGGCATAAAGCTCAGGCGGAGTGTTCTCAAGAGCAGAGAGCACAGCGTTCTCAATCTTTGCGATAGTCTTGTCGAGGCAGTGAGCAATCTCCTGATAGCATACCGGCACCTCCATTGGGAGAGCGGTGATGCGGTTCGGACCGTGAACGATGAAGTCCTCAGGTGCCTCGTCGCCAAGCTCGGTGAGAGCCGATCCGACGTGAATCTTGATACGCTCAGCCATACGCTCAGAAACCTTCACGTTGTGCTGGCGCGACATATACTCCTGAATGTCGGCAGTGAGGTCGTCACCCGCAGTGCGGATAGAGTTGTTCGACACGATGCCGCCGAGTGAGATGACAGCAATCTCTGTAGAACCGCCACCTATGTCGACAATCATGTTGCCCTCCGGCGCTTCTACGTCGATACCGATACCGATGGCAGCAGCCATAGGCTCGAAGATGAGGTATACGTCTCGTCCGTCAGCATGTTCTGCGCTGTCGCGCACGGCGCGCAGTTCAACCTCTGTAGAACCCGAAGGAACGCCGATCACCATACGCAGCGACGGGGTGAAGAGGCGGCTGCCAGAGTGTACCATCTTGATGAGTCCGCGCATCATCTGTTCGCAAGCGGAGAAGTCGGCTATGACTCCATCGCGGAGTGGGCGAATGGTTCGGATGTTGTCGTGAGTCTTCTCATACATCATCTTTGCCTTCGAGCCGACAGCAATCATTTTGTCTGTGCGACGGTCGAGTGCCACTACCGAAGGTTCATCAACAACAATCTTGTCGTCGCTGATGATGATGGTGTTGGCAGTGCCGAGGTCCATCGCAATTTCCTGTCTGAATGAAAAAAATCCCATTTATTGAGTTTTGAATTATGAGTTTTGAGTTTACTTTGCAAACCAAGCGTGGATTGCAGTATCGTAGTGGCTGCTTACGCCGAATGCGCGCTCAGCGAACATCTTGCGCTCAGCGAGAGTGGTCTCTGCGCCGTTAGCGTTGAGGATGTCGAGGAGCACCTTGTACTCAGCCTTGCTCGGAACGATCACCACATCGTTGAAGTTCTTTGCGCCGGCGCGGATGAGCGAGATGCCGCCTATGTCGATCTTTTCGATGATGTCGGTCTCAGAAGCGCCGCTTGCTACGGTCTGCTCGAACGGATAGAGGTCAACGATAACGAGGTCGATTTCAGGGATGGCGTATTCTGCCATCTGCTGGCGGTCGCCTTCGTTGTCGCGGCGAGCGAGGATGCCACCGAAGATGCGTGGGTGCAGAGTCTTAACACGTCCGCCGAGGATTGACGGATAAGAAGTGACGCTTTCTACAGCCTGGCACTCGTAGCCAAGCTTCTCGATGAACGCCTGAGTGCCACCGGTAGAGAGGAATTTAACACCTTCTTCGTTGAGCTTCTTCAGGAGCTCGTCGAGACCATCCTTATGGAATACAGAAATAAGCGCGGTCTTGATTTTTTTTGTTCCAGCCATTGTTTCTTTTATTATTGTTGATTATCCTTTTACTCTTTGTTGTTATCAGTCGTAATTGTCGTTAGACGCGGTTGTTATGCGCTTTGTGGCAGCGTCTTTCGCACACTTTACGAAAATCAATGCAAAGGTACTAAAAACCAAGAATATAACGTGTTAATTGTAGAAAAAATGCGGTAAAAGATGTGTTAAATCTGCTTTTAATTGATATAGATGTAAAAAAAACGAGTTAAAGAATTGTCTTTAACTCGTTCTTTTGTAGCGGGACCCAGGATTGAACTGGGGACCTCATGATTATGAATCATGCGCTCTAACCAGCTGAGCTATCCCGCCATCGTTCTTGATTGTGAGTGCAAAGGTAATGCTTTTTTGTTAATCTCCAAAACTTTTTTCAAAAAAAATCTCTTTTGTATGCAAATTATTTATTTTTTCCTTAACTTTGCACTGTCACTACATTATATATATAGTAATTACGCTACTAAAAACGATATGGATAAAAACAAAATCACAGTCGAACACCTCCTCAACTCAACCTCGAAGAACATAATTTGGCAGCTCATAGGTACCGATTCGGGTCTTCAGAAGTGGATTGCCGACAGCGTTACGCTCGACGGCGACCAGCTCACCTGCGCCTGGGGCGATGCCAACCGCCACCATGAAGTGCGCATGGCTACGGTCAGCGTGCTCGAAAAGTTCGGTCGCATACGCTGGTCGTGGGACGACGAGACCGACGGCTCGTATGTAGAGATACGCATGGAGAAAAGCAACCTCACCGGTGGCTATATGCTCTCTGTCACCGACTTCACCGACGACGGCGACAAGGAGTGGCTGATGGACATTTGGACGCACAACTTCGAGCGTCTGCGCCGCAGATGCGGAGTGTAGATGTAGACAGAGCGGCTCAGTGAAGCCGTAAAAATACTAAAATCATTTAATTTCGGGGAGTATATGAAATATTTATGCTAATTTTGCAGCATAAAAGTCAACATATACCCACCTCTTATATGTATGCTCCGGCGGCACGTTCCGCCCTATATATATAATAAGGTAAAAACTCTCACGATGTTTCGTATAAAGAAATTAGATATTTTCATTGCAAAGCAGTTCGGTCTTTTGTTCATAGGAACGTTCTTCATCTGCCAGTTTGTGCTGATGATGCAGTTCCTATGGAAGTATGTCGACGAGCTTATCGGCAAGGGTCTCTCCATGGACGTGCTTGCCGAATTTTTCTGGCACATGGGTCTTATGCTTGTGCCGCAGGCTATGCCGCTTGCAATATTACTTTCCTCGCTTATTACCTTCGGAAATCTCGGCGAAAGCTCAGAGCTTACAGCCATTAAAGCCGCCGGCATCTCGCTCATGCAGGCTTTCCGCTCGCTCATAGCCATCAGTCTGGCTATCTGCGTGCTCTCCATATACTTCCAGAACTCAATCGGACCCGAAGCTCACCGCAAGCTCGCCGTGATGCTGATGTCTATGAAGCAGAAAAGTCCAGAACTGGAGATACCCGAAGGCGTGTTCTACGACGGCATACCAAGCTCTAACATCTACGTCTCGAAGAAGAACATGGACACCGGCAAACTCTACGGCATCATGATATACCGCATGACCGGCTCTTACGAAGACCAGGCGATAATACTTGCCGACTCGGGTATGCTGCAGTCGACAGCCGAGAAGAAGCATCTGCTGCTTACGCTGTGGAGTGGCGAGTGGTTCGAAAACATGCAGTCGCAGGAGATGGCAGGTAGCGCTTCGGTGCCTTACCGTCGCGAGTCGTTCGTGCATAAACAGATAGTGCTCGACTTCGACACCGACTTCAACGTGACAGACGGATCGTCGCTCTCCAACGACGCACGCGGAAAGAGTTTCACGCAGATAACCCACGATATGGACTCGCTGAAGCATGTGTACGACAGCATCGGCAACTCTTACTACACAGCCGACCAGCGTCTGTTCTACACGCTCGGCACGGTGTCGAAGACCGACTCGCTGCGCGCCCTGCAGCTCGCCAAAGGCGCGTCATACAATGTCGACTCAGTATACGCCCGACTCACGCCGCAGCAGAAACGCTCCGCTGTGAGCTATGCGCTTAACCGCGTGGCGTCGCGCAAGTACGACCTCGAGTTCAAGTCGCTCATAACCGACGACGGCGACCGACTCATCCGTCAGCACAAGATAGAGTGGGTGGCAAAGATCACGCTCGCCTTGTCGTGCATCATCTTCTTCTTCATCGGCGCCCCGCTTGGAGCTATCATTCGCAAGGGCGGCTTGGGTCTGCCGGTGCTCATATCGGTGCTCGTGTTCATTCTCTACTACATACTCGACAACTCGGGCTACCGAATGGCGCGAAGCGGCATGTGGACAATCTGGTTCGGCAAGAGTCTTGCGCCAGCCGTGCTCGTGCCGATGGCGGTGTTCTTCACGTACAAGGCGACGAACGACTCCGTTGTGTTCAACGCCGACATGTACGCCAACGCCTTCCGTCGCTTCTTCGGACTGCGCATCAAGCGCCCGATATACCGCAAGGAGGTGGTGATAAACGACCCGCACTACGCCGAGAACCTCGCACAGCTGAAGCAGATGAACCGCGAGCTGACCGAATACTCGCTCACTCACCGTCTGAAGCACGCGCCGAGCTGGGTGAAAGTGTTCTTCAAGTACGAGCCCGACAACGTGATGGAGCGCATCGTGCCGCAGCTGGAGCAGATAATAGAAGACCTGAGCAACTCGCGCGACCGCACTATCATCAACCATCTGAGCCAGTACCCCGTGATATCGGAGCGCGCCCACACACGTCCGTTCGAGCGCAAGTGGCTCAACATCGTGGCTGCCGCCGTCATACCGCTCGGCTTCGTGCTCTACATGCGCATGTGGCGCTACCGCCTGCGTCTGCAGCGCGACCTGAAGGTGGTGCAGGCAGAGAACAAAGTGATAATACGCCGCATCGAGGATATACTCAGCCGACAGTAGTGCACGAGAAAAAGACACAGACAATAATCAGAAAATTAAGAATAAATTTAAAACTAACCAGAGTTGGGCAAGATGTTTGTGGGTAAGAGCAGACACTCCAGCCACCGCAGCCTGCCGACTCATAAATCCTAAAATACTATGGGAGAATTCAAACTGAGCAGCATCGAAGACGCTCTCGAAGATTTTAAAGCCGGACAGTTCGTAATCGTGGTTGACGACGAAGACCGCGAGAATGAGGGCGACCTCATCATCGCAGCCGAGAAGATAACTCCTGAAAAGGTGAACTTCATGCTGAAGAACGCACGCGGCGTGCTTTGCGTACCTATCACCCTCTCGCGTTGCGAGGAACTCGACCTGCCGCACCAGGTGAGCGACAATACGTCGATGCTCGGCACACCGTTCACCGTCACAGTAGACAAACTCGAAGGATGCACCACCGGCGTGTCTATCCACGACCGTGCAGCTACCATAAAGGCGCTCGCCGACCCTGCGTCTACACCGCAGACCTTCGGTCGCCCGGGACATATCAATCCGCTCTACGCCCAGGACAACGGCGTGCTGCGCCGCTGCGGACACACCGAAGCTACAATCGACCTCTGCCGTCTCGCCGGACTCTATCCTGCCGGCGCACTCATGGAGATAATGAACGAGGACGGAACGATGGCACGCATGCCCGACCTGCAGAAGAAGGCAGAGGAGTGGGGCTTGCGCATCATCACCATCAAGGACCTCATCGCTTACCGCCTCAAGAAGGAATCGATAATCGAAGTGGGCGAGGAGGTAGACATGCCTACAGAGTGGGGACACTTCCGCCTCGTGCCGTTCCGCCAGCAGAGCAACGGACTCGAGCACATGGCTCTCGTGAAGGGTGAGTGGCGCGAAGACGAGCCGGTGCTCGTGCGTGTACACTCGTCATGTGCTACGGGCGACATCCTCGGCTCTAAGCGTTGCGACTGCGGACAGCAGCTGCACAAGGCGATGGAGATGATTGAGAAGGAAGGCAAGGGCGTTGTTGTCTACATGCAGCAGGAAGGCCGCGGCATCGGACTCATGAACAAGATTGAGGCATACAAGCTGCAGGAGGAAGGCTACGACACCGTAGACGCCAACGTGCACCTCGGCTTCAAGCCCGACGAGCGCGACTATGGTTGCGGAGCACAGATGCTGCGCCACCTCGGCGTGCACAAGATGCGCCTGCTTACCAACAATCCCACAAAGCGTGTAGGCTTAGAGTCGTACGGACTCGAGATTGTAGAGAACGTGCCAATCGAAGTGATACCTAACGAGTATAACGAGCGCTATCTCAAGACAAAGCGCGACCGTATGGGTCACACCTTGCATCTGAAGTAATAATCAAGTAGCGGAGGTGAAAGCCTCCGCAGCCGCAAGCAATGCTAACGATAAGAGAACAAGAGCTTGGGTGTATGCTATTTGTATATACCCAAACTCATGTTCTCTTCCTTTTTTTATAGAGCAAATGATCTGTTTAGTATTAAAAATAAAAAATAGCGATTATGATTAAGGTAATGATATCGGCGCTTATATCGCTTATGTCTTTTGCTCCGATAATGGCGCAGAACATTAAGGGAAAGATTGAAAATACTAAAGGCGAACCTTTGGCTTTCGTGAATGTCGTGCTTCTGACTCGTGGAGATTCTGCTTTTGTCAAGGGGGCTGTGAGTGGCGAGGATGGTAGCTTTGTTATCGATTCTCCTTGCAATGACGGAATCATTAAGGTTTCATCAATTGGTTATACGACAGCTTTCCGAGATTGTCGTGGAGAAGACATGGGTGTCATCCGATTAAGCGAAGATTCCTGGATGCTCGGCGAAATCGTTGTAAGAAGCCAACTGCCCAAGACGGTGTTGAGCGGTGAAGGAATGACGACGACGGTATCAGGTAGCGTGTTGGAGAAAACTGCCAATATGGAGCAGTTGCTTTCACGCATCCCCAGCGTGTCGGCTAAAGACGGAGATATAGAAGTGTTCGGCAGAGGAACACCAGTAATTTATATCAATGGTCGTAAGATGCAAGACCAAATGGAGTTGCAGCGTTTGCAACCCAGCGACATCAAGAACATTGAGGTTATCAGCAACCCAGGTGCACGTTATGATGCCAGCGTGAAGAGCGTTATACGCATCACCACCAAGAAACCGCAAGGCGAGGGCTTCAGCTTTGACAATAGCACCAGTTTTGTCATCAATGAAGATAAGCGCATGAGTTATTACGAGTCGTTCCAAGGCAACTATCGTAAAGGCGGTTTCGACATCACCGGCTTTTTGTATGGGGCATACACTCATCAACCGGATAACAAGAGAATACAGCAGTATACCTACACCAGCAATACATGGTTGCAGGATACTAAGATAACGCAAGAATATACAAATCTCAATCCGTATGCACGCTTGAATGCCAGCTATATGTTTGACGATGAGAACTCCATAGGTGCGAGTTTCAGTTACGACCGCTATGCAAGAAAAGAAGGTAGGGGACTACAGCAAGCCATGTCATACTGCAATGATCAACTCGTGGAGACATCTCGTGGAGACTATTTCTCTCCTGGTCATACCTCGAAATATCTTGCCAATGCCTATTATGTAGGCAAGATAGGGGCACTCAAAATAGACTTCAATACCGATTACTATTGGTATGGTGACAAGAATAGGATGACTATAAAAGAGAGCGTCACCGGCGAAGACAACCAGATAAAAAACTCTCAAGCCGACTCTTACCGCAACAACCGCAACTCGCTGGTTGCTTCTAAACTTGTTCTTGGTTTTCCACTGTTCAAGGGCGAACTGTCGGTAGGTGGCGAATACTCTTCTCTTAATCGTCGAATGCTATACACCATCGTGCCGGAAGTTACGAGTAATGAGAACGAGAAAGTGAAAGAGTCGATGACTTCGGCTTTCGTAGATTACACCCGCTCCTTCGGGGCGCTTTCTGTGCAGGCAGGTTTGCGCTACGAGTATAACGACTTCGATTATTACACAAACGGGATTCGCATCGACCTTCAGAGCAAGACATACAGCAACTGGTTTCCATCGATTGCCCTCTCGCTACCCGTAGGCAAGACCCAGATGCAACTGACATACGCAGCCGACATCTATCGTCCCAGCTACAACGAACTCAGAAGTGGCGTGCAGTACGACAACCAGTACACATACGAATCGGGAAATCCGTTCCTCACACCATCAATAACGCGCAATCTTACTTACGCTTTCTCATGGAAGTGGGTTAATCTGCAACTGATTTATTCGCATATCTCCGATGAGGTTTGCACGATGACGCAGTCGTATCAGAACGACCCAATAAAGTCGCTTGCCCGTCCAGAAAATATCAACGGCTATAACTCCTTTCAGGCAGGACTGACGCTGAATCCAACCTACGGCATTTGGCATCCCACATTAGAGGCGATGCTCTACAAACAATGGCTCAAGATGGACACGCACGTGGGCAATAAGCTCACTAATCCAGTGGCTGTCTTCTCTTTTACCAACACGTTCGACTTCAAGTGGTTGACGGCTTCGCTCGTAATGACCGCACAGACCGAAGGAAACATGGGAAACAAAAATATACGTAAGGGATATTTCAACACCGATCTCTCTCTTTACAAGGCATTATTTAAAAATCGCTTGACGTTAACCCTTGACGTATCCGACCTATTCGCCACCGGCAATCAGTACCGCACGTTCTATTCCGGCGCTGCACGAACATTGTTTTACGATGCTTACTCCGTCAGTAGCTTCACGCTGGGCATCCGCTATCGCTTTAATGCCACAAATAGCAAGTATAAGGGAACTGGCGCAGGACAAAGTCAGAAGAGCCGAATGTAATTTTTTCGTCACCGATTCCGTCCGCCGTCCGATCGGATTCCGTCCGCCGTCCGATCGGATTCCGTCCGCCGTCCGAACGGATTGCGTTCGCCGTCCGATGCATCAAACTACGACTCTTGATGTTTAAAAAATAACAAAATATCATTTCATTTCGTAGTTTTGTTTTAATTCCTCTATATTTTATTCGCCAAACTCAGAATTTCTTTTTAATTTTGCAAGAAATTATAACTATACATATTTATAATTATGGCAGAATTATCAAATCGCCTCAATCGTCTCGCTCCGTCGCAGACACTTGCAATGTCGCAGAAGAGCGGCGAGATGAAGGCCCAGGGCATCGACGTAATCAACATGAGCGTCGGTGAGCCCGACTTCAACACACCCGATCATATCAAGGAGGCCGCCAAGAAGGCCATTGACGACAACTTCTCACGCTATTCGCCAGTTCCGGGCTACATGGATCTGCGCAAGGCGATAGTGGCAAAGCTCAAGAACGAGAACCATCTCGACTACACAACAAGCGAGATACTCGTGTCGAACGGCGCCAAGCAGAGCGTCTGCAACACCGTTATGGCACTCGTAAACGACGGCGAGGAGGTGATAATACCCGCGCCCTACTGGGTGAGCTATCCGCAGATGGTGAAACTCGCAGGCGGCACACCGGTTATCGTGAACGCCGGCTTCGAGCAGGAGTTCAAGATGACGCCCGAGCAGCTCGAGGCTGCCATCACACCCAAGACACGCATGCTCATCCTCTGCTCGCCGAGCAACCCGACTGGCAGCGTCTACACTAAGGACGAGCTCGCAGCACTCGCAGAAGTAATCAAGCGTCACGAAGGCATGTACGTGCTCGCCGACGAGATATACGAGCACATCAACTACGTGGGCAAGCACGAGAGCATCGCGCAGTTCCCAGGCATGAAGGAGCGCACCATCATCGTCAACGGCGTGTCTAAGGCATACGCCATGACCGGCTGGCGCATCGGCTTCATCGCCGCACCCGAGTGGATAGTCAAGGGCTGCAACAAGCTGCAGGGTCAGTACACAAGCGGTCCGTGCTCAGTAAGCCAGAAGGCAGCCGAGGCGGCATACACCACCTCGCAGGAGTGCGTTGAGACCATGCGCAAAGCGTTCGAGCGCCGCCGCGACCTCATCGTGAGCCTCGCCAAGGAGATACCCGGCCTGGAAGTGAACTGTCCGCAGGGCGCGTTCTACCTCTTCCCCAAGTGCTCGGGCTTCTACGGCAAGAGCTACGAGGGCAAGACCATCAGCAACTCCACCGACCTCGCTATGTTCCTCCTCGAAGAAGGTCACGTGGCAACAGTAGGCGGCGACGCCTTCGGCGACCCCGATTGCTTCCGTATGAGCTACGCCACCAGCGACGACAACATCCGCGAGGCTATGCGCCGCATAAAGGAAACGTTGGCTAAACTGAAATAAAAAAATGTTAAATGCTCTGCAATAGTATGATTATTTGCCATTATTTGCTAACTTTGCCATGCTAAAATAGTGCAAGAAAGCAATTATTGGCAAACAATCCTAATACTATGCAGAAATAGTACTAACATAAAGAGAGAATTTTTTATTAACCATTTAATAACTTATTAAACTTTAAAAAAAAATTATGGCAACTACACAAGCTAAAGCGAATCCGAAAAAGTCTTCTGGATTCCAGGGTGTTAAAAATGCGTTCTTTATCATCCTTGTATGTTTTGTACTCGCAGTGCTTTTCTTCAAGTACATCCTTGGTGCACCTGAGCACTTCGTAAACGGTGATCCGACACAGCCGGTTAAGGACGGTAACCTCATGGGTACAGTCTACAAAGGTGGTGTTGTCGTTCCTGTGATCATCACTCTTCTCTTCTCTGTAATCGCTCTCTCTATCGAGCGCTTCTTCGCTCTCCGCACAGCTTTCGGTAAGAGCTCACTCGGCAAGTTCGTTATCTCTGTAAAGAAGGCTATCGTAGCAGGCGACATGGCTAAGGCTCAGGAGCTTTGCGACAAGCAGCAGGGTAGCGTAGCTAACGTTGTTGGCGCTTCTATCGCAGCTTACAAGGAAATGGAGAATACACCTAACCTCAAGCGCGCTGCTAAGGTATCTAAGATCCAGCAGGCTCACGAGGAGGCTACACAGCTCGAGATGCCTACTCTCCAGATGAACATGCCTATCATCGCAACTATCGTTACACTCGGTACTCTTACCGCTCTTTTCGGTACTGTGGTTGGTATGATCCGTTCATTCGCCGCTCTTGCATCAGGTGGTGGTGGTGACTCTCTCCAGCTTTCAGAAGGTATCTCTGAGGCCCTCGTTAATACCGCTTCTGGTATTTTGACATCATGGGTAGCCGTAGTCTCATATAACTACTATTCAAACAAGATCGACAAGCTGACATACGCTCTTGACGAAGTAGGTTACACTATTGCTAAGACATACGAAGCAAACCACGCAGACGAGGCTTAATTTTACTAACCCTTTAAAACATTTATCATTATGGGTAAAGTAAAAGTTAAGAAAGCGGACGTTTGGATAGACATGACTCCTATGTCTGACGTGATGGTCCTCTTGCTTACATTCTTCATGTTGACATCAACATTCGTGAAGAACGAGGCAGTGAAGGTCGTTACTCCAGGCTCGGTATCTGAAATCAAGGTGCCGGAGACAAATGTCTTGACAATCCTCTGCGATAAGGACGGCCGAATCTTCGTAGGTATGGACAATCCAAGAAGAATGGGCGAACTCGTTCAGGGCATGGCAGACCAGTATGGCGTACAGCTCACCAAGAAGCAGGTAGAGACTGCTCAGGGCGCTGCTACCATCGGTGTAAACATGCAGGATCTCGGATCCGCTCTGAACCAGGAAGACAGATTGAACGAATTCCAGGCTACAAAGGGTATCCCTACTGATAGCGTGGACGGTAAGATGAGCCAGTTCCAGGATTGGGTTAAGATGGCTCGCGATAACAACGGCTCGGATATGAAGCTCGCCATCAAGGCGGACGCAGACACTCCGTACAAGACCATCAAGAAGATGATGTCGGAGCTCCAGGACATGAGCGAGAACCGTTACTATCTCATTACCGCACTTAAATCAAAATCGGAGGACTAAGACATGGCAAAGAAAAAAGCAAGCAGACAGAAAAAGATGCAGACCCGCGTGGACTTCACGCCGATGGTGGACATGATGATGCTTCTTATCACGTTCTTCATGCTCTGTACATCTTTGGCTAAGCCTCAGACTATGAACTTGACCATGCCTTCGAACGACGAGAATATCTCTGAGAAGGATCGTAACGCTGCTAAGGCATCACAGACCATTACAATCTTTGTATGTGGTAACGACAAGATCTATCACGTTGATGGCTTGCCTAAGTATGATGACCCGAACTGTCTGAAGGAAACTACATGGGGCCAGAAGGGTATCCGCTCGGTGCTCTTCAACCACATCACCGAGGATGGCTCGCAGCCTGTTAAGGACATCATGATGGCTAAGGACGCTCTTGACAAGAAGAAGCTCGCTAACCCGGCTGCTTATCCAGAGGAAGTGTATGACGCTGCTCTGACTAAGATCAAGAAGGGTGAGCTCGAGTCTGGCAAGGTGCCGACTATGACCATCATCATCAAGTGTACTGACGATGCATCATACAAGAACATGGTAGATGCACTGGACGAGATGACTATCTGCAGTATTGGTACTTATGTCATTGACAAGATCAATGAGCAGGACGCTAAGCTCCTTGCTTCAAAAGGTATCAAGTAAATGACTAATAATTAAAGAAAGGACGAAGAAATGTCAAAAATAGATTTGATATCCAATGAATGGACTGACCTCGTGTTTGAGGGCAGAAACCAGTCATATGGAGCCTACAAGTTGCGCAAAGGCACTGGCAAGCGTAACGTTTGGGCTCTTGTCATCGTTGGCCTTGCTGCAGCACTCCTCTATCTCGGTCTCCAACTTCAGAAAATGGCAGAGGCAAACAAGAAGGTTGAGAATACTCAGGCCGTAGAGCTTGCCAAGCTGAACACTGAAAAGAAGGAAGCTAAGGTTGAAAAGAAGGAAATCATCAAGCAAGAGCCTGAAAAGGTTGTAGAGCAGGTTAAGTCTTCTGTTAAGTTCACCGCTCCTGTCATCAAGAAGGACGAGGAAGTTAAGGAAGAGGACGAGATCAAGCTCGACGAGGTTCAGAAGAGCGATAAGGCTGTCGGCGCCTTCACCGTTGAGGGTAACGACGAGGTCGGCGGTGCCGTTCTCAAGGCTAAGGAAGAAATCGCAGCTCCCGAGCCTCCGAAGCACGTTGAGGAGCATAAGATCTTCACCGTGGTTGAGCAGATGCCTATGTTCCCTGGTGGCGATGGAGCGCTTATGGGCTACCTCTCAAGCCATATCAACTATCCGACAGTGGCTGCCGAGAACGGCGTTCAGGGTCGTGTAGTAGTAGGCTTCGTTGTTGAACGCGATGGTTCTATCACCGACGTACAGATCTTGCGTGGTGTTGACCCGTCACTCGACCGTGAGGCTATGCGCGTGGTTAAGAACATGCCGCGCTGGACTCCTGGTAAGCAGAACGGTTCAGCTGTGCGTGTTAAGTATCAGGTGCCGGTATCATTCCGCCTCCAGTAAACGCAACGCATTCTAATATCTTGCCTGACTTCGGTCTGGCAGGATTAACATAAACAACCATCCACGTGGCTCCGGCTTTATGCCAGAGCTCATGGATGGTTGTAGCTTAAAATCAGGTTTCTCGAAACCAAATTGTTTCATACCACTCCGCAACTCTTTATTGTCGCTTGTAGTTCTATACTTCTGCGCAATGCAACATTCGGCGCTCTGTAGCGCGATTCACCCCACCGACTGCACATGCGGTCCACTTAATTTGAACTGTATCTCACAATATATATAAGAATTTAGCGTTATACATTCAGTAGCGGCGCAGCCGATACCTGTATGTATCATCTATAATAAAAATAGAAGAAACGATGAAGACTAATTTTAAGAACATATCGATACTCGCTCTCGTGGCAATGATGTTCGTCATGGCTTCGTGCGGCGGCGAGAAGAAACGCAAGGACGGCAGAACCGACACAACAACTCAGGGCGAAATCAGCTTTGCATGTGACGAGAGCTTCAGTCCTATAATCGACGAGCTTATCGGTGTCTACGAGATGCAATGCCCCAACACCAAGCTCAAACCTATCTACACCAACGAGATTGACGGCGTAAACATGCTTCTCAAGCAGAAGACATGGCTCACCATCACCGCACGCAACTTCACTCCGAAGGAGTACACATACGTAAAGGACGGACTGAACATGCTCCCCGAAGCTGTGCGTCTCGCATACGACGGCATGGCGCTCATCTGTAACACTCAGAATCTCGATTCATGCATCAGCGTGAAGGATGTGAAGAACATTCTTTTGGGCAAGAAGACAAAGTGGAACGAGGTAAATCCTGGTTCGAAGCTCGGTGAGATTTGGGTTTGTTTCGACAACCGCAAGTCGAGCGCCGTCAACTACTGCTGCGACTCAATCCTCGGCGGCAAGCCAATCAACAGTCCGAACGTCTTCGCAGCAAAGAACAGCAAGGACGTAATCGACTACGTGGCACGCACACCGAACGCCATCGGCGTAATCGGCAGCAACTGGCTCAACGATAAGCGCGACTCTACCAACACCACATGGAACAAGGCTATCCGCGTGATGTCTGTCTCAAAGCTCGACCATGCTACAGCCATGAACTCATGGAAACCTTACCAGGCTTGGCTGCTCAACGGACGCTATCCGTTCGTGCGTACAATCTGGGCGCTGCTCAACGACCCGAAGCGCGGCTTGCCGTGGGGCTTCGCCCACTTCATCGAGTCGCCCAAGGGTCAGCTCATCCTCTTCAAGGCTGGTCTGCTCCCCTCACGCGGCGAGATAACCATCCGCGACGTGCAGGTGAGCAACCAATAGTTTAGAATTACGAATTTTCGCTAAGATATGCTAATGTTCACGCATCCATTTAAACTAAGTGTGTTGTTATAACATCAATTCAGTAAACGGAATATTAACAAATTAAACAATACGAATTATGAAGACTATTAAATATCTCGTAGCTGGACTGCTTCTCGCAAGTTTGTCAGTACCGGCAATGGCGCAGACATCACAGGCTGATATCGACGCTATCACAAAAGTTATCGTAGATGCTAAGGGCGACGCTGTCGCTACTAAGGATCAGGTTAAGGAATTTAAGAAGGCTCACAAGAAGGACGCTGTAGCTCTCGCAGCTCTCGGTCGTGCTTTCCTTGAGGCTAAGAACTACCAGATGGCAGAGGAAATCGCTAACCTCGCTATCAAGGCTAACGCCAAGAGTGCAGAGGGTTACATCCTCCTCGGCGACATCGCTTCTGCTCAGGACGACGGCGGTAAGGCTGCCGGTTTCTACGAGCAGGGTACTTACTATGAGCCGACTAACCCGACTTCATACGTAAGATACGCTACCGTTTACCAGAAGGTAGACCCGGACGGAGCTGTTGCAATGCTCGAGAAGCTCCGTGCTGTTAAGCCCGACTATCCTGTTGACGCAGCTGCAGGTCGTATGTACTCACGCAACGGTCAGTTGAAGTCGGCTATGGCTCACTACGACAAGGTTGCCGACCCGACAACTATCGAGGACTACATCCTCTTCGACTACGCTCTTACAGCATACGCTCTTGAGGACTACGACAAGGCTGTAAGTCTTGCTCAGAAGGGTATTCAGAAGTACCCGAGCTACGGTGCGTTCAACCGCGTTGTTCTCTACGCTTCAGACAAGCAGAAGAACTACCCGACAGCTGTAGAGTACGGCGACAAGCTCTTCGCAGCTACCGACACTGTTAAGTACACAGCAAGCGACTATACATACTACGCTGATGCTCTCCTGAACGTAGGTCGCATAGACGACGCTATCTCTGCTTACAAGCACATCTCAGAGGTTGACCCGGAGAACAAGGAGGTTAACAAGCTCATCTCTGACGCTTACGTTAAGGCTAAGAAGTTCCCTGAGGCTGTAGCTGCTTACGAGGCTTACCTCGCTGCTAAGGGTGACGAGTGCACATATAAGGAGTACGACAACTTCGCTGACATCTACCTTGAGGAGTCAGAGGCTGCTACAGACGAGGCTGCCAAGAAGGCTGCTCTGAAGAAGGCTGCCGACATCTATGGTCAGATTGCAGAGAAGTACGACTACGCTGCTGTTTATGCTCTCTTCAAGCAGGCTAACTTCTACCACGCTATCAACCCTGACTTGAAGGCTGGTCTTGCGCTTCCTTACTACAAGAAGCTCATCGACAAGATCGAGTCACAGCCGGAGAAGAGCGCAGGCGACTTGAAGAAGCTCGGCACAGCATACCAGTATCTCGCTGTTCACTATATCCAGAACGACAAAGTAGTTGACGCTAAGCAGTGGGCTGCAAAGTTGCTCGAGGTTCGTCCTGACGACGAGACTGCTAAGCAGATTATGAATCTGAAGTAATCGGCTAAAAGTAAGATTACTCTGTAGACTAAATTTGAAAATAACATTTTTTAATATAAAAAGGTGAGCCGTCTGGCTCACCTTTTTCGTTAAATACCATGCCTGGGAGATAGGCTGGCAGATAACTCTATTTGCAAATTATCTGCCAGCCTTTATTGTTCTCATATTGTGATGGTTACACTGTTTCTGGAAGATATGGAGGATTTTTTCACCTACTCGGTTTTATCCTAATAAAAAAGCGCTCGAAACGATAAACGTTTCGAGCGCTCCATTTTATTTAGCTTTAAATGTTAAGCCACTTGATTAGCACTGAGCGAGCTTGCCGTCAGAACCGAGCACATCTGTGATCTTGTGCTTGTACATCTGCTCCATGAGGTCGCGTGCAGGACCGCAGTACTTACGCGGGTCGAACTCACCTGGTTTGTCGTGGAATACCTTGCGAACAGCAGCGGTGAATGCGAGACGAGAGTCAGAGTCGATGTTGATCTTGCAAACAGCGCTCTTAGAAGCCTTGCGGAGCTGCTCCTCAGGAATACCAACAGCGTCAGGCAACTTGCCACCGTACTCGTTGATCATGTCAACATACTCCTGTGGTACAGAAGAAGAACCGTGGAGAACGATTGGGAAGCCCGGGAGCTTCTCCATGATCTCGTCGAGGACGTCGAATGCCAATGGAGGAGGAACGAGCTTGCCAGTCTTCGGGTCGCGTGTGCACTGCTCCGGTGTGAACTTGTAAGCACCGTGAGAAGTACCGATAGAGATAGCGAGTGAGTCAACGCCTGTACGAGTTGTGAAGTCGATAACCTCCTCAGGCTTTGTATAGTGGCATACGTCAGAAGATACCTCATCCTCTACACCAGCCAATACACCGAGCTCGCCCTCTACAGTTACGTCGAACTGATGAGCGTACTCTACAACCTTCTTTGTAAGAGCGATGTTCTCCTCGTAAGGAAGTGAAGAACCGTCGATCATTACTGAAGAGAAGCCAAGGTCTACACAGCTCTTGCAAAGCTCGAAGCTGTCACCATGGTCGAGGTGGAGAACGATCTCAGGATGCTTGCAGCCAAGCTCCTTAGCGTACTCTACAGCGCCCTCTGCCATGTAACGGAGAAGAGTCTCGTTAGCGTAAGCACGTGCACCCTTAGATACCTGAAGGATAACCGGTGACTTCAGCTCTGAAGAAGCCTTGATGATAGCCTGGAGCTGCTCGAGGTTGTTGAAGTTGAATGCAGGGATAGCGTAACCACCCTTGATGGCTCTTGCGAACATATCACGTGTGTTCACCAAGCCCAATTCTTTGTAGTTTACCATAATTGTTTATTGTTTTATGTATAAAAACGTTTGTTTCGTTGCTGGTCTGCCACATTATATAATAATGTATAGCTTTATCCACCTGCAAAGTTAGCATTTTAATATGTAACGGCAAAAGTTATGCACGTTTTTTTTGCCTCGTATTGTCTTGTATCAATGCAAAAAGATGTTGCTAATCAGTCTGATTCGCTCTGTTTTTCAGTTGCTTTTGATACGTAAACTTTAAAATAACGTTTCATTTTTTAATTCTTCGAAACATTTATTTGCTTGATTTTAATATTTTGCCTACATTTGCAATGAATATCAACTATTACATTTACAGCGAATAATAATCTATTGCATATATTAATTAAAATTTATTGAACATGGGAAAAGGTATTTCTAAACAAAACTGGATGTGGGGCATCTTCGGAGTAGCCGCATGTTCTATGTTGTCGTTTTCCTCTTCGGCTTATGCAGGCACTGCTTTCTCCAATGCGACTGAGGTTCAACAGCCATTGCGCGGTAGCATTTCCGTCAAGGGCGTTGTGAAGGATCAGAACGGAGAGCCTATCATTGGCGCTTCCGTTAAGCTTGTTGGATACAAGGCTGCCACAGTTACTGATGTAGATGGTAATTTCGGTCTTCAGGTGCTGCCTGGAGGCACACTCGAGATTTCATACGTAGGCTATACAACAAAGAAAGTGAAGGTCGGCGCTAACAACCGCGACATCGTTGTTGTCCTCGACGAGGACAGCAAGATGCTCAACGAGGTTGTAGCCATCGGTTACGGTACCGCTACAAAGAAGAAGGACCTCTCGGCAGCCGTTGGCGTTGTGAGCAATGTCGACGAGCTGGCTGTGCGCCCCGTTACTTCTACCGAGGGCATGTTGCAGGGTCAGTTGGCAGGTGTAACCGTTGCTGCCGACGGTGGCGACCCTACAGCCGCTCCTAACATCGTGATTCGCGGTCAAGGTTCGCAGAACGGCGACAACGTGCTTTGGGTAGTAGACGGAGTGCCCGGTGCACCGATCGCTTCGCTCAACGATATCGAGTCGATAGTAGTATTGAAGGACGCCGCTTCAGCAGCTATCTACGGCGCGCAGTCTGGAGCCGGCGGCGTAGTGCTCGTGACAACAAAGAAGGCAAAGAAGGGTGCCACATCAGTCTCTTATGAGGGTATGGTAGGTGTGCGCAACGCTACAAACCTGCCCAAGCCGCTCAACGCACAGCAGGAGATAGAGATGCGCAAGCGCTCTTACGCCAACGCAGGTCTGGCTCTGCCTAACGGTTGGGATGAAAAGAAGAACCCGTGGATAGCCACAACCCGCACCAACTGGATGGACGAGGTGTTCCGCACAGCGTTCTACCAGCGCCATAACGTAGCCATCAACGCAGGTACAGACACATTCACCAACCGTCTGTCGTTCGCTTACGACAACGACGAGGGTGTAATGCGCTATACGTTCAACAAGAACCTTGCCCTGCACTATACAGGCAAGTATCAGATTAACAAGTGGGTTTCTATCAGCGAAGACTTCGTATGGAAGAACACCGAGAGCCGCACTACAGACACCAATGAGGGTTACACCGGACCTATCCTCTCGGCTATCTACATGCCGGCAAGTGCCACCGTTTACAGTCCGTTCACAAAGAGCGGTTTCGGCGGAACAACAACCGAGGATCCAAAGTACATCGCTACATACGGCAACAATTTTGCCGATGCTCATGGCGACGCTGTGAACCCAATCAGCACGCTCTCTTCCAAGAACATCTTCGACCGCACCAACGACGCTTGGTCAACCACATCATTGGAGATTGCGAACGTAGTGCCTGGTTTGAAGTTCGTGAGCCGCTTTACATACAACCTGCAGTCGAACCACTACAAAGGCTTCACGCCGCGTCGCGACGAGGTAGGTAAGCCCGACGGCGCCAACTCGCTCACCGAGAGCACATACCGCACCGACCAGTGGAAGACAGAGAACACCCTTACATACGACAATACCTTCGGCAAGCACACCGTAGGCGCACTCTTCTCTACCACAGCCGACCACTTCAACATACGCGGTTTCGAGCTGAACGGCAAGACCTTCGCCGACGAGTCGCCCTATCTGCAGTATATCGCTTACGCAGGCTCCGTGTCTGGCAAGGACTATCTCACAGGCCCTGACGCCAACGTGTCGCTCATCGGCCGTCTGGCTTACTCGTTCGATGACCGCTACTTCCTCACAGCTTCTTGGCGCCGCGACTATGCAGGTCGTCTGCCTAAGAGCAAGAACCACGGCGATTTCCCCGCTGTGACAGCCGGTTGGAAGATTTCTAACGAAGCCTTCTTCCCGAAGACCGACCTCGTGTCGCTCCTCAAGCTCCGCGCTTCTTGGGGTCGTGTGGGCAACCTCGGTTCTATCGGCTACAACTACCGTTCGGCAGTGCTCTCTACAAATTCTTGGCAGGAGCAGGCGCAGTATGGCGTTGAGAAGAACCAGCTGTGGGATACATTCATCTACAACTCTATCGCTCTCAACAACAACCTGACTTGGGAGACCTCAGAGCAGTTCGACCTCGGTCTCGACCTCAATATGTTCAACGACCGTTTGGCTTTGCAGTTCGACTGGTTCGAGAAGCGCACGTTCGACCTCATCCAGACTCAGTCGATGAACTGGCCTGGCTCTATCGGTCTCGACCCGATGCTCATCAATCAGGGCGAGGTGCGTAACCGTGGTCTCGAGCTCTCGCTCAACTGGAACGACCGCATCAATAAGGACTGGTCGTACTACGTTGGCGGCAACTTCTCTTGGCTCAAGAACTGGGTTAGCGACATCGGCGTGAAGGACGCAGACGGCAACGCAGGTGTATGGACCGGCGACGGTTCGTTCCGCAACCTGCCTTACTGCTATCAGGACGCAGAGGGTCAGCCTCTCGGTTCGTTCTACCTCATCAAGAGCGCAGGCATCTTCCAGAGCGATGCCGAAGCAGCTTCTTACGTAGACAAGAACGGCAACCGCATTCAGCCTAACGCAAAGGCAGGCGACTTGAAGTTCATCGACAAGAACGGCGACGGCAAGATTACAGACGCCGACCGTCAGTACTGTGGTTCTGCCACACCGAAGTACACTTTCTCGTTCTCTGCAGGCTTCACATGGAAAGACCTCACCTTCTCTGCAATGCTTCAGGGCGTGGCAGGAGCTAAGGCGATGAACGTAGCCAAGTACATGACACTCTCAGACGTTCAAGGCAACTTCAACCGCGACTCGCGCATCCTCGACGCATGGAGCGAGACAAACCGCGACTCTGACATTCCGCGCCTCTCTAAGAACGACCCGAACGGCAACTTCTCTACAGCTTCCGACTGGTATCTTGAGAATGCTTCATACCTGCGTCTGAAGAACGTGACCGTAAGCTACGACCTCACCAACCTTCTCCGCAAGTGCTCACACTTCGGTTCGCGCAGCAGTCGTTTGAGCGTTTACGTAAGTGGCGAGAACCTCTGCACCATCACCGACTACACCGGCATCGACCCCGAGTGTGGCGGATGGGATGCTATGAAGTATCCGGTGGCTCGCACATTCTCTTTCGGTGTGAAACTTACTTACTAAAACAACTAAAAAGCAATATCTATGAAAGCAAAATATATATTGACAGCCGTTTTCTCTGCGGCACTGTTGAGCTCGTGTAGCGATTTCCTCGACGTACAGAAAGAGGGCGAGCCTACTACGACGCTATATTTCACCAATGACGACCAGGCTGTAGATGCTATCGACGCTCTCTATGCGCCGATTCATCAGGAGGGCCTCTTCGGTCGCGAACTTTACTGGGAGCAGGGCGGTGCGTGCGACATCGTTTGGGGGCGTACGCGCAGCTATCCTACTCTCGCCAACCTCCAGTATACAGGCGATGAAGACCCGTTGAAGGGCACATACGGACGCCTTACCGGCGTCATCTCTCGCGCCAACTGGGTTGTGGAGCAGTTGCTCAAGAAGCAGCAGTCTACTGCGCTCACCGCTGTAGAGACACGCTCGCTCGGCGAGGCGTTCTTCATGCGCGCCTTCAGCCACTTCTATGTTGCCTACCGCTACGGTAACGACAAGCAGGGTGTGCCGTTCGTACGCTACGAGGACTTCCCTGGCGGCTACGACAACTCTATTCCGAAGCAGCAGGCATCGGTAGTAGACAACTACAAGATGATTATCGAAGACCTCGACAACGCCATCAAGTATCTGCCGAACTTCAAGGACTACGGCATCGACAACCGTGGACGTGCCCACAAGGCAGCCGCCGTTGCTTACAAGGCTAAGGTCTATGCTTACTGGGCTGCGTTCGACAGCAAGCAGTGGGAGAACGTGATAAAGATGGTAGACGCTCTTGAGAATGAGTACGGACGCGACCTCGCTCCCGAGTTCGCAGACATCTTCTCTTCCGACTTCTCTAACTACTGGACAAAGGAATACCTCTTCGGCATTGCCGGCACAGGTGGCGACACTCCTGGCGGCTCTGAGTTCCCTGGCGTAATCCTTGAGAACAAGGGTTGGGGCGTCTACAACGGTTGGGGTCAGATCAAGCCGTCGTACGACATCTTCGAGGAGATGCTGAAGGACGGTGCAGGCAACGCCCGCATCACACGCTCTGTGCTCGAATACGGTCAGGAGTTCCAGTTCTTCGGCGAGACACGCAAGTTCTTCTCTACATCAGACGTTGAGTCGGGCTTCATGATCAACAAGTACATGGATCCGTTCAAGTACGAGAATGCCGACAAGAACGGCTACGTAAGCTCTAACGGCAACTGGCCTACAGCGCGCGTTCACATGCCGCTCGTACGCTTTGCCGAGATGCTTCTGTTCCGTGCCGAGGCAAACCTCGTTCTCGGTCATGCCGACCTCGCAGCAAAGGACATCAACCGCGTGCGCAACCGCTCTCACCTCACTCCGCTGTCGGGCAACGCTACATGGGCTGACCTCTATCACGAGCGTCGTTGCGAACTCGCTTTCGAGTACAGCGACCATCTCTACGACCTGAAGCGCTGGTTCCACTCTGGTGCAGCCGAGATTAAGGAGCTTGCTAAGAAGGAGCTGAACGCTCACCCGCGTGCTCGCCACTATGCCGACCGCAGCGACTGGAACAGCACCTTCGAAGTAGGACCGTACGAGGACTATCTCAACGAGGCTAACCCTGCGGTTAAGCCCGTAGAGTACGACGACCATCTCATGGTGTTCCCGTATCCTTCAACAGAAATCACGAAGTCGGGTGGTGCTCTGAAGCAGAACGACGGCTATTAAAAACTCATTAACCGACGGTTACAAACACTCGTTAGCCGTCGGTTACTAATACTTATTAAACTATTGCTGTCCGCTAAAACTCCAAAGAGAATAAAAACCCTGCCCGAAGTCCTTTAAAACTGGACTTCGGGTCTGTTTTTCCCAAAAGTAAGCCCCCTCTAATCAAACAGACTTGGTTCAGGAGGTATTTCCTTAGCCTCTTGAATCATTTTTGCCCAATCTTTTTCAGGCTCTTCAAGGAAAGTGTAGCAGTTCACATAATACATGAGCATGATTCTTATTATTGTAGCCAATCCAGAGAAACTCCAAGGTCGTTTTATACGTTTTTGTATGATCATCAGAAGGAGATTGGCTATCAGGGTGACCCAAATCTGTATCTTGATGGCGTTGGCACTCTCTCCATAGAAGT